>JAKADT010000097.1 GCA_021820245.1 Thermoplasmata archaeon
TGATCCTTTCAATAGACGGTGGGGCGACAAAGACATGTGCAATACTTTTTGATGAGTCAGACAGGACATTTCTGTCATCAGGCATAGCTGGCCCTTCCAACTTCATGACGGTATCACAGGACGTGTCAGAAGATAACATAAGAGACGCCATGGATCAGGCACTTTCAGGTGCGGATAAAGATCTTTCGCAGGTCAAGTACGTAATTTTTGGTGTGGCGGGTGCAGGTGATTCAAAGGAGGCAACTGCCCTTGGAAACAGAATTGTAAGGAATGTTATGGGTAGCCATCCATACACACTGGAAAATGACGGATACATTGCGTACAGGATGAGCAACATGTTCCAGGATGGGATAATTTTTGCACCTGGAACAGGAAGCGTCGGGTTCTACCAGAAGGATGGAGAGCTTAACAGGATAGGGGGATGGGGATGGTTTGCAGGGGACGAGGGTTCCGCTTCATGGATGGCCAGGAGGAGCATAACTCTTGCACAGAGACAGAAGGACGGTATCATGCCCGGCGACTCTCTTGTAAAGCTTGTTGAAGAATATTTCCAGGGTGATTTCAGGGACATAATGGGGAACCTTGAAGGGCAGAAGGACAAGAGAAAGATTGCCCTTCTGGCTCCACACATCTCAATGCTTGCATCTAAAGGGGATGAAGCTGCACTTTCAATTCTGCAGGAGGCCGCTGAATATGCCGCCTCAGTAATCAACGCGGCAATGGTCAATTTCAGGGAGTGCCCTGAGGTTTCTGTGATTGGAGGCACAGTAAGATCAGGAAAATTCTTTACAAATACCATAACTGCAAACTCAAAGTGCAGGCCAAAATTCTTTTACGGTTATCACGTCTGTGTGGGAGGCATAGTTATAGCCTCCAGGGAAATGGGATTCCAGATAACATCAAAGGACAGGGATTTCATAATCTCCCAACTTGAAACAGACATTAAAAGGAAACCCGCCGATCTACTTCGTGATTCCCTTGGTTTCATATGAGAAAATATTAAACAGATACCCGGAAAGTTATGAAAGAAAACAGAGTTACGTAACACTGTTTCTGACATGATAAATGGAGTGGTACCGTATCTTTTTCTGGTGATTAAACGAGAATCAGAAGTTTAGTGACGGTCATCGTGGCTGCGGTCATGATCCTGTCATTTTTTGGAATTGTGTTCAGTTCTCAGGGAACGCCAGATTCCGTGGCGTTAAACTCTTCCCAATCTTTTTCTTCGGGAAGTCTTGAGAACGTTCAGGCAGCAGCATTCAACGGTTCGTCGCAGCAGAATGTCGGATCCATGGTGGTAACACCGGATGCCAGCGCATTCAGTCCGGGTTATCAGATGAGCTTGTATGTAACGTTAAAGCCATCCGGGTCCCTGGGCGCATATGCGAATGGCGTTTCAGATCCATCAAGTCCCATGTACAGGTAGTTCCTTAACTATCAGGATCTGACGGAAATGTTCGGTAACCAGGAACAGTATGATCAGGTATCGAGCTATTTCACCTCATTCGGTTTAAATGTACAGGGCTATGACAACATGGGAATGTATGTTACTGGATCAGTAATGCAGATGGAATCAGCCTTACATACCAGAATACAGGCATTCAACGAGCAGACAATAACCGATGGTGTATTCAACCCCTCTCTGGGTAATATAAGCGCACAGTCCGGGAATGTGGCGAATCATGTAGTTTATGGAAGCACAACGGAAGTAAAGTTACCATCATACATATCACAGTATGTCTCCGGTATTGCAGGATTGAGCGGCCTAACGGCACAGTCACAGATAGCAATGCCATCAGGCATGACACCCGGTATGACGGTATCCACATCACTGGTATCATCGTCGTCTTCACAACTTCAATACGTCAACAAGTCGGACTTCCTCAACTACGAAATAGGGAACTACGGATGGGCATACTACTCACTTACAGGTGGAGCCCCGACACCATATCAGTTCCTGTTCCCTGGCACAATGCCCGCCCTAGCAGGAGCAACCAACCTCTGGAGCGGAAACAACACGATAAACTCGGAACCGGATACAGGACAGGGAGTTACAATTGCTGTAATAGAAGTTGGTCTCATCGATCCTTCATATCTCTCCCAGTTCTCGGCAGAAGTATTCGGCAATGCAAATCAGCTTCCTGACAGAGTAACCCAGATCGGTGTGGGAATACCAACACTGAACGATGGAATCCTCATAGGTGAAGAGTACGGGTGGACACTGGAAACTGCTCTTGATATTGAATATGCAGCAACCATGGCTCCCGGTGCGCACATAGATGTAATAGGTGTTCCAAGTGCCGATTACACATCCTTCTTTGACGCATACTCATTTGTGACCAATTATCTTACGGGAGGTCAGGCTTTGAGTGTTCCGGCGGGCAACGTGGTTTATGGACCTTCCGCTGGTGCAACATCCGTTACAATAACAAGCAACTCATATGGTTCTGGGGAACAGTTTCTCAACTACTTCGGATCTCCCATGTATGAGTCTGTGGCTAACCAGCTCCTTGAATCCATGAATGCAGTTGGCGTTACAAACTTCTTTGCGTCTGGAGACTATGGTTCATGGGGCGGGGATTACGCGGCTGCAGCTTCTGCAGATTTTCCGGCCATATCAAATGGATCCACATCAGTGGGTGGCGGAATGGTGACGGCCTACGGTTCAAACGGTCAGGAGTTTCCAGTAACAGGTAACGTTGTTAATTTTACTGAGGTCGGTCCAATCTATGCAGTTCCGGCCCATGGGATAGACAGTTACACATACTGGTCTTATGGATCTGGACTTCAGGGAACATATATGGGTTCTGTGGGAGGTGGTTTCGGAGAATCCATGTCACAGACTCAGCCATGGTACCAGAATGCGGTTGACACATTCAGCACAAGGGCAGCAACAGATCCGGTAATCAGTGGAAGCACTGCTTTCAACATGACGGTATTCGTCTTTGGAGAATGGACTTTCTTCTATGGGGGACATCATTTGCAACACCAACGACGGCCGGTGAATGGGCGCTCCGGCACCTAATCCCTTTCCATGCCTTTTGCCATTAGAAAGCCCCTGGCTCTTTCAGTGTACCTGTATCTGTTAACAATATCCCAGAAATCCCTGGAATGATCCGGATGAACAAGATGAGCCATCTCATGAATGACCACATAATTCAGCACCCATTGAGGAAAATCAAGCATTCTCTCGGATATCCTTATTGTTTTATTTGCAGGTGTACAGCTTCCACTTATAACATTCTGGTTATCCACAAACTGAATTGAATTAACCGAAAGCCTTCCAAGGAAAAATTCATCGTTAAATTTTGCAAAAAGTTCAGACAGGAGGATTTGGGGTTTATCATGGCTTACTGAACTCTTTTTTTCCAGTTTTTTTGCGATCAGGTCAATGTGCTTCTTTTCCTCTGACGGATCCAGTCCCATTGGAAGGTGAATAATTATCACGCCATCTTTTACGAATCCCTGTATGGTTTTTCTCCTTCTTCTGCTTCTGTAAACAACGATCTCCATTGATATCAGCCCTGTTATCTGTCACAAATTAAATAATATTTTAACATTTCGAGCAGGAATTCCCCTTTCGCAGGATAGGGGACGAAAGCGAACGAAAACATAATATTGTTGTCAGGACACTGTTCAATCCGCTGGCAGATGGAAGTGATAATGGACTCATAGCATATTGCTTCATGCGTGCCTGTGTGCGCGAAGTGGATGGCTCAGAATGAAGGAAAGAGTACCTTCGGGACGAGGGGAATTAAAGCCCACGGAGATTCCGCCAGCAACCTTTGAAGTGGGAAGCTCCCTACGAGGGCTGGGAGAGGAGGTAACAATGTTGACGTTAAACATATTACCTTTGAAAATACTTATACAAATTTTTGCATTCCGTCCCATGGTCAATTTTATTCTGGATGAAAACATATTTGTCCCGATTCCCCTGATGGAGATGAAGAAGAGCCTGAAGAAGAAGCATAGCGGATGGAGAGGTATCGCGGGGGATCTGTTCGCCCAGTATATACAGAAATCCGGCAGTGGTTTCCGTACAATGGCAGATCTGATGTTCAGGGAAACAGAGATAACTGGAAACATTTATGACTTCAGTAATTCAGACGTCATTGATCTTCAGGAATCAATAAATGGAATTGACCGGAGATTTGGAGAGATCTCCGAATTCATTTCAACACTCAAAATGAGTGAAACCAGGACCATTATGGTGGCTTGCTACGACAGAACTGTAAAAATTCTCTGGGACAACAGGTCAAATGTCCTCAGGGATATGCTGGAAAAAAGCATCTGGAATGAGACAGACACACTGTTCTATTCATATTTCAATATGTTTATCAACGTAATGAGCAGAATGGTTATTGATCTGACCCATGAAGATGAGAAAAGATCCGGAAATCTCACGTCAATGATAGGTATGGTTTCCGCAGTATATGGAAGCATCATACTTGCATACACAGAAGGAGTCCTGAAATATGAGCTGCTCCTTGAAAGAATGACGGATCTTTCGACATTCTCCGGAACCTTCAACATAGGTACCTCAAGAAGAATCAGGAAGGCAATTGATGCGTCAAAGAACGTTGCAATATTTTCGGAATGACAGTGATTCGGAATGGATGAGGTCAACATTATTGATGCAGGAATATTGCTGGACATAGTATATGATGAAAGACCCATGCATGAAAATGCAATGGAATTTTTTAACAGATTCGGCAATCAGGGTCTTGCTGTGGAAAGCAATGTGAACAGAAGGTGCCAGAGATCAGTTCTGAAATGTGCTGGGAAATTCGTCAGTGAATTTGGTGAATTTCTTCACGGCAGAGGTGAGGAGGGCAACCCAGTGGATCAGTGGGACAGCATGGACAGACCATTAAGATCGACACTTCTTGAATCTTTTACCCGGATGTCAATCGCATCTCCCCAGTCGGATGGGGAAGGATATAATCTTTTCAGCAGGTCCCTGGTAAATAAGGCAAAACAACACCTTGTGGAAATGGACATAATACATGTCAGGGAATATCTGCAGATACTTCCAGCGGCACTAACGGATCATCTCAGTGACAGCATAAAGGAGAATTTCACCTATCTTGTATCACTGAACACGGTGGACGGCAAAGATATTGTGGGCATAAGAAAGGCGTTATATGAACACATTTCATTCGATTCCATGGACACTGCAATGACACTTGCCGGTCTTGTATGCCTGATATTATACGGCAGCCCGGGAAGAAAAAAATACAACAGTATAAATTTTTACACAGGAGAT
>JAKADT010000098.1 GCA_021820245.1 Thermoplasmata archaeon
TTATGCTCTGCCCAACCTGTACGACCTGCCCTTCCGGGAATACTATTCTTGTTATTTTTCCGGCAACCGGGGAAGGTATTCTGACAGTCACCTTGTCCGTCATGATCTCTACCATGTCCTGTTCTTTTCCTATCTCATCACCTTCCTTCACATGCCACTTGACTATTTCGCCCTCGCTGACGCCTTCTCCAATATCCGGTAACTTAAACGTATACATGTTTTCACCTGAAATCTAATATTTTTCTGGCTGCTGCAAGTATTCTTCTCTCGTTTGGGAGATAGTACTCTTCCAGCCTGTACGGGAACGGTGTGTCCGGTCCTGTAACCCTGACTATGGGTGCGTAAAGATACTCTATGACCCTCTCTGATATTGCTGCTGAAATCTCAGAACCCATTCCAAGTGTTCTTGGAGCTTCATGAACTATCATAACCCTTCCTGTCTTCTTGACCGATGCCACAATGGAATCTATATCCATGGGGACAAGTGTCCTCAGATCCAGTACATCTGCGTCAAGGGAGTTTTTCTCCACTGTCTGGATTACTGTAGGAACCATTGAACCGTAGGTAATGATGGTGAGATCATCACCGGACCTTACAAGGTTAGCCTTTCTCAGTGGCACCTTGTAGTCCTCTTCCGGAACATCTGCCTTCTGAGCACGGTACAGTCTTTTGGGTTCAAGGAAAACAACAGGGTCATTCAGGTCCATTGATGAGGAGAGGAGCCCTTTTGCATCGTAGGGGTTTGAAGGAGTGACAACAGTAAGCCCTGCAGTATGGGCAAAATATGTCTCTCCGCTCTGGGAATGGTAAAGTCCACCCCTGATTCCACCTCCATATGGTGTCCTGAGTACCATGGGAACCGTGATTCTTCCTGCAGTTCTGTACCTCATCTTCGCCATCTGGTTCACTATCTGGTCAAAAGCTGTGTATATAAAATCCTGAAACTGAATTTCAGGAACAGGTCTCAATCCCGTGGTTGCCATTCCTATTGCCATGCCCACAATTCCGAGCTCCTCCAGTGGTGTATCCATGACTCTTTCCTGTCCATATTTAGCCTGCAAACCGTCAGTAACCCTGAAAACTCCACCGTCTATTCCAATATCCTCGCCAAGGAGTATAATTGAATCATCTGCGCCCATTCTCAGATCAAGTTCTGAATTTAAGGCCTGCACCATGTTCATTGGCTTTGAATTCAAAGGATTTCACCTCTTTCTTCCTTTACCATCCATGACATCTCTTCATAGACATCATCAAACATTGTTGATGGTTCAGGTGGAGGAATCTTTTCTCTCTCCTCAAACTTCTCCGTGACGATTCTCTCTGCTTCTGATTTTATCTTCTCTATCATGGAATCGTTTAGAATGCCCATGTGTTTGAGTGCCTTCTCTGTGAGAATAATGGGGTCCTGGTCGCTTCCATCCTGAACAGTGTTGCTCCTGTACTTATTTGGATCATCAGAGGTAGAATGTGGGCCCATCCTGAAGCTTACGGCTTCAATAAGCGTCGGTCCCTTTCCATCCCTGGCTTTCCTTACGGCTTCGGCTGTTGCCTTATAGGTTGCCAGAAGATCATTCCCGTCAACCTTCACACCTTCCATTCCATATCCTTCAGCCTTTTTCCATATCTCCGCTTTAGTCTGTTTTTCGATAGGAAGTGAAATTGCCCACTGATTGTTTTCACAGAGAAACACCAGGGGTAGTTCATAAACAGCCGCCATGTTCATGGCTGCATGGAAATCCGGTGTTGATGTGGATCCATCGCCAAAAGTTGTCAGCACTATGGAATTTTTCTTGCGGTACTTCAGGGCATAGGCGGCTCCTGTAGCAAGCGGAAGATTGCTGGCAACCGGACTCTGTATTGACATGAAATTGTTATCTCTTGCAATGAAGTGGCTTGGCATCTGTCTCCCTTTTGCATAGTCCTCGCTGTTTCCCATGATCTGATCAAGGAGTTTTTCCATTGGCACACCTCTGTGAATCATCATTGGAACATCCCTGTAGTATTCAAAAATAAGGTCATCCTTATCCAGTGCCATGGATGCCCCGACCTGGGTGGCCTCCTGCCCCATGGTTGGGGTGTAGAAACCAACCCTGCCCTGCCTCTGGGCGGTAATGATCTTTCTGTCAAAGGTTCTGGAAAGAACCATTGCACCATACGCTCTAACATACTTTTCCTTATCCACTTGTTCATTTACATTCTCAGTCATTTAAAAACCTCCCTTTAGCCCAAGCTTCTGCTGCCCTGTATGATGTCCTCACGAGGGGACCAGAGGCAACAAAAGAAAAACCCATCCTCATTCCAATTTTTTCAAAATTGGCAAATCTGTCAGCGGAGCAGTACTCAACAACCTCCATCTGCTTCTTTGAAGGTCTCAGGTACTGTCCTATGGTCAGTATATCGACCCCCGCTGTCCTCAGATCATGCATTGTGTCTGTAACTTCTTCATCCTTCTCTCCAAGTCCGATCATTATTGATGATTTTGTGATCTGGCCCGAATTCTTAATTTTAACATGCCTCAGAAGATCAAGGGACTGATCATATCCAGCTCTACCATCCCTGACCAAAGGGGTGAGTCTTCTCACAGTTTCAACATTGTGTGCCAGAACGGCTGGTTTCTCAGCAATGATATTATCTATGAGTTCGACCTGGCCTCTGAAATCCGGAATCAGCACCTCCACAAGTACACCACTGCCCTTTATCTTTTCAATTACCCTTGCGAAGTGGCTTGATCCCTGATCTGGAAGATCATCTCTGTCCACTGAAGTGATTACCACATAATCGAGGCCCATGGACTTCACGGACTGAAGAACCTTCTCCGGCTCTTCCGGGTCAACAGGGATAGGATTTCCATGGGTGACGGAACAGAATCTGCATCCTCTCGTGCAGTTGCTGCCCAGGATCATGAAAGTTGCCGTACCGTTGCCCCAGCACTCTGCAACATTGGGACACCTGGCCTCCTCGCATACGGTGAAAAGGGTGCGATCACGCAGTGTCTGCCTGATCTTCGCATAATTTTCCCCAGAGGGTAAAGGGACCTTAAGATATTCCGGACGCACTTACTTAAATGACTAATTATTATCTTAAGGTTGTGATTGGAATGACTGTCGTTGACCCGGCATCAGTCCATACATCAGAACCCCAGATCCCCCATGGTGTTTCCATGGAAAATCATTATATACATGAGGAGATCGGCACTTTTTGCATCGATCCATTTCTGAATTATTTTTGTGGCAACAGCCAATCCCTCAAACTTCAGGATATCTGTTGTCTGAGAAAGGAACTCACCATTACTCAGGTCGAAATATATCAGTGAATCGGTGTCAATGACTCTGTGTTCAGTGTCCCTTTTTTTCCGAATTTTTACATTTTTTATGGTATTCCTCATGATTTCCGAAAACCCGGGAATTACCGGGATACGGTTGTTCCGGGTGAAATTTATATTAAGGTCAATTCCTGCCTCATTCTCAATCAGGAAAAGCAGCTTCTGCATTACAGAAAAATCTATTTTCGTAACTCCTGCCTCAATTGCGATTTTGAATATGTAGTCTATCCATTTCAGGAGCTGATCATAGTCACCACTCTGCATTTCCACACTCCTTTCATGCATAAAAACCATCGGCCATATCCAAGAGTGATTCAGGTTATTATTCTTGCACTGCTACGCATGAAAAATTTCGTTCAATACGGAATACTATTAACGGTATTTTGAAACGTTTGCAACCCTTCTTGTTAATCCGGAAAAAAGACATATTAAGCTTGTGCTCATACTGTCCTATGTATCTGTTCTCGGCAGTACTTCTTGCAGGACTTATATTCTCCATTGGTGCTTTTATATACTCTCTTTATGAGTATGCATGGGACATGTTCAAAATTCCGCTCAGGGAAAAGAAAATGAAGCTCATGTTCTGGACCAGTATAATGTTTCCATAAGCATCTTTGGCACATTTCCACAAATGGAAGGAACGTTTTCTTGAAGGTGGAAGGAATGGTCCGAGTGGGTCCTTAAAAAGAAACCAGTTTCAGAATGAGATTGATAATCTCAAGAGACTTGTTGGAGATCAGGCATCAACTATACTATTCTATCATAGAATCGATCTGTGCCAGTTTTTCGATGCTTTTCATTGACAAATATACTTCTCGGAGACCGTAATCAACGGTGTTATCCATTAACTAAGCATGCGGATCCAATGAATAAAGCTTTCCACTGATAATGTGATAAAATCATGGCCGAAATATGAGTCCTACAGGATCATGAATGGATTGAGATTGATCCTGATTCTCATGGGGGCTTCTAGGGAAAGTCCCTAATTTTTCTCCCGTATCCATCAAGATAGCCCACTCTCTATCTTTGGTAGTTTTCTGACTAATGTATTTATTGTCCACCGGGATATTGATTTCCGGCTTGACCTGCCTCATCGAACACAGGGGCAGTAAGCATTTGGTCTGGAGTATGACAAATTGGACAGCGTCTTTTCCTTTTAACCGCCCAATAAATAATCCCTGGGATCAAAAAGAAAATCAACAAAATAACCAAAACAACACCATTGTAACCGCGCTCTGTATTAATATTACGCTTACAACTTGGACAATATTTCATCGTCATATTAATCAAACTTTCAACATTTAAATCTATATAAATGTTTTCATAATTTCACAATCTCCGCAATATGGCGTCAAAATACGCTTAGGGTTTTTCAAAGATGCATATTACACCTAAGAGGCGTATAGGGCTCCTTTTCATAGTGTATACCCTTTTTTCTTGTAGTGGAAAAAAACGTGTTCCACTACGGCATTAAGCTATCGATCAATTATTCAATCCATGAAAAACCACGAGAATTACTGGACTCGTTGAGATATGCCCTTAAGAAATGTAGTAGAAATTCTAAGACTATTCTGATACAATGTATCTTTCCCTTAAATCTGGAAAAAAGACATATTAAGCTTGTGCTCATACACTTCTATGTATCTGTTCTCGGCAGTACTTTTTGCAGGACTTATATTCTCCATTGGTGCTTTTATATACTCTCTTTATGAGTATGCATGGGACATGTTCAAAATTCCGCTCAGGGAAAAGAAAATGAAGCTCATGTTATGGACCAGGATATACCTGGTCATAAAGAATGTATTTCTTCAGAGAAAGCTTTTCAAGGACCTCAGCGGAGGCATAATGCATGCGATTATGTTCTGGGGTTTTATTGCTTTTGGTTTCTATTCATTAG
>JAKADT010000099.1 GCA_021820245.1 Thermoplasmata archaeon
TGTAGCCGAGGCCCCAGCATTTTTCGCAAACATCAAGCCTGTCGTCCTCACCCCTGACCCAGCCTGAGCCCCCACAGGAATCACATATCATCCTCATATTATCTCATCAGTTAACAAATGTCATTTACGTATCTAAACTATTTGAATTAATAATATATAGAATATTGCATGACACTGAAAAATCTACTTTTGGGCGTTCTGGAGATAAAAAAAAAATATGAACCTGTTAAGTTTTGGATTTCACCTTTCAAAATTTATCACGGTGTTCGGCCATCAATTGCCCGGTAATCCTGCTTCCATGAGTGTAAATGTTGAATCTATTTCCCCTGACAAAACATAGAAGAGTGATTCCAAAGGCTTCTGCGGTTTCTACGGCGAGGCTTGAAGGTGCCGAGACAGAACTGAGTATGGGAATCCCAGCTATGGCTGCTTTCTGAACTATCTCAAATCCAGCCCTACCACTTATCTGGAGTATTTTGCCCTTCTCCAGGTAACCCTGAATGAATGACCTGCCCAGTACCTTATCAACGGCATTATGTCTTCCAATATCCTCGGCCCATGCAAGTATTGCCCCGTCCGAGGTAAAAAGTGCCGCGCCATGTAATCCTCCTGTTTCGGAGAACATCTTCTGGTGCAGGTGCATTTTCTCAGGAAGAGACAGAATGATTTCCGGTCTGATTGCTCTGAAGGTGTGCTGAATGCGAGCCCCCTTTACAAAAACCTGGTCTATGCTGGTTTTTCCACAAAGACCACAGCTTGAATAGGATGGGATTTGCCTTTTTAAATCCATTTCCCCTGAATAATCTGCAAGCCATGCTTCAATCACATTGGATTCAACTTTTCCTGTTTTTTCCGTTTTGAAATCAAGAGGGTTCTTCAATATTCCTTCCGTCAGAAGAAGACCTGCAGCAAGATCTTCGTCTTCACCGGGAGTCCTCATTGTAACGGCAAACTGTGTACATGTGCCGGAATTGCTGTTACAGATCCTTATCTCAAGAGGTTCTTCCCATGATATAGAATCTTCCGTCTCCTCAAACACACCATCCATGTATTTAGTGATGTGGATTGTTCTGGCGTTGGGCCGATGGTTTACAGCTGAATTTTTATTTTTCATCCTTACCAGACGACCCAAGCACTGAAAGCATGTTGAGGGCAACCTTCAATCCAGCATTTATTTCCGGATCCTTCATTATTCTCAGCAACCCCATCAATCCCGAAACGTTCCTGTCAGTATTTGGGATTTCCTTAATGGTTTTGACGGTCCTGTCAAGTGTTCCAGAAAGCCACTGCGAATCGAGTTCAGAAAGGAATTTGTATATGCTTCCCAGGTTATTGATGAGATTCTGGTTCCTTTCAGTCTGCATTATTTCTGTCAGGACAGAGAAAATATCTTCCCTGTGCTCCATCATGGATTTCAACAAAAGTCTGGTTGATTCATACTGGTTTTCATTACCCTCTAGTGCTTCACCTGGCGGTGTAACCTGATCTTCAGATCTGTAAATTATCTGTTTGCTCATTTCATCATTCCTCCACAATTTTCCCGTAATCTGCCCTCTCCCACTTCTTCTGGACCAATACACCGTCCTGCGGCCTTGGGTGCCCGAATCTTGGATTTGTTTTTGGAAGTGGCGAAGATGTCTTTTTATCCTTAAGTTTTTCAATTTTTACTGAAAGGTCCTTGTATGATGGGGTGTGTGAGACGGGGTCCATGTTCCTTCCGGTAAGTATGTTGAGAGCACCATCTCCCCGGACGTTCATGGGCATGTAGAGTTCCTTTCCTGATACCCTGTCTGTCACAAGCACCCTGTTCTTTATTTTACCGTATTTTGAGGTTATCCTGACATAATCACCAGTTTCAAGATCCCTCTCCTTTGCAAGTTCAGGAGAAACCTCCAGAAAAGACGATGGAACCTTCTGAGATATGCCTTCACTCCTGTATGTCTCGTTTCCCTCGTGGAAGTGTTCCAGAAGCCGCCCATTATTCAGGTGCAGATCAAACTCGTCCCCAACTGTGACAGTTGGGTTCCATTCCAGCTGGTACAGAAAAGCCTTTCCGTCTGGGAAATGGAACTTATCCAGATAAAGCGTAGGAGTATCTGTTTCGTCTTCATTCATTGGCCACTGCAGTGATTTAAATCCTTCGAGTCTGTGATATGAGACATGCTGGAACATTGGTGTAAGAGATGCAACCTCATCCATGATCTCTGATGGATGTTTATAGTTCCAGTCAAATCCCATATATCTTGCAATATCCTGGACTATCTCCCAGTCCGGCCTGCTACCTTTTACCGGATCAAATACCCTGTAAAGTCTCTGGATCCTTCTTTCCGTATTGTCAAACGTTCCTTCTTTTTCTAAACTCGCACCTGCAGGAAGAACCACGTCTGCGAAGCTTGCAGTTTCAGAGAAGAATATGTCCTCTACTACAAGGAAATCAAGTTCTTCCAGCCTTTTTTTAATGAAATTAGAATCTGAACCTGTTGAGACAAGTTCCTCACCTATGACATACATACCCCTAATTTTCCCGTTTTCTATTGCCTCGAGACATGTATTGTTATCAAATCCCGGTTTTACTGGGATCTTTGCGTTCCATGCCTGTTCGAACTTCTTCCTTGCTGCTTCATCATCAACTCTCTGATACCCGGGCAGGAATGCACTCATTGCTCCGAAATCACTTGCACCCTGCACATTGTTATGCCCTCTCAGTGGATAGGCTCCGCAGCCTGGCTTTCCATAGTTGCCTGTAACAAGGAGGAGGTTTGATATTGCTGTTGATGTATCGCTACCGGCATCCTGCTGGGTTACACCCATTGCCCAGAGAATGCACATTGTAGGAGACTTGTGTATGGTATCTGCTACCTTTATTAGAATATCCTTTTCGATTCCCGTTGTCGTTTCGGCGTATTCCATGGTAAATCTGTCCAGGCTTTTGTAATATCTGTCATAGTTATTCACTCTTTCCTCTATGAATTTTCTGTCATGCCATCCCTGGTCTATGATATATTTTGTAATGGCGGAAAGCCATACAAGATCTGTTCCGGGATTTGGATGCATGAATATATCGGCCCTGTTTGCCATCTCATGCTTTCTTAGATCTGCGACAATGAGTTTCTGTCCGTTCATTTTGTGTGCCCTCTTGACTCTTGTAGCCAAAACTGGATGAGATTCCGCGGTGTTTGAACCAACAATAAGCACAAGTTTTGATTCATAGATATCCTTTATTGAACCGGAATCACCTCCGTAACCAACTGTTCTCCAGAGGCCGGTTGTGGCTGGAGCCTGACAGAACCTGGAACTGTTGTCCACATTATTTGTACCGAATATCTGTCTGGCCATTTTCTGTACAAGGTAACTCTCCTCGTTTGTTCCCTTTGAGGAGGCAATGAACATGAGTGAATCTCCCCCGTATTTTTCAGCCAGATCTTTTAGTTTTGAAGCAACCAATGAAATAGCCTCATCCCATGTGGCTTCTCTGAACTTTCCGTTTTCTCTTATGAGGGGTGAAGTTAGCCTATCTTTGCTGTTTACAAAATCCCATCCAAATTTTCCCTTGATACACGTTGAAATGCCATTTGCTGGGGACTCAGGTGAAGGCTGCACCTTCAGTATTTTTCTCCCCCTGGTCCACATCTCAAAAGTGCATCCCACACCGCAAAATGTGCAGACAGTCTTTGTCTTCTTTATCTGGGATTCTCTGAGTTTTGATTCTATGTTGCTTATACCCATGACCGGACCCATGCCCAGAAAAGGTTCCAGAGATTTTACTGATTTGATCATCATCTGCTTTGTGTTGTCTGAGAATGAGGTAAAGAAACCAGCTTCTCCCAGCATGGGCTTTTCCATGAGAGCATTTACAGGACAGACTGTTACGCAGTGTCCGCATGATACACAGGATGAGTCATTTATTGGAACGTCATTGTCCCATACCACCCTGGGAACATCGCGATTCCAGTCGATTGAGAGTGTCTCATTGACCTGAACATCCTGGCATGCCTCGACACATCTTCCGCAGAGTATACACTGGTTTGGATCATACCTGTAAAATGGATTTGTGGCGTCTATGCTGTAAGGTTTTTCCCTGAAAGGATATTTTTGCTGTTCAATATGAAGGGAAAGCACCGTGTTGTGAAGATCGCAATCCCCATTGTTGTTTTCACATATGGTACAGTAAAGATCGTGATTTTTGAGAATCCTGTTGGTCGCTTCGATCTGTGCATCTCTTGCTCTTCTTGAATCTGTTAATATTTTCATTCCATCTTCAGGTTTCAGTGAACAGGATCTCACAAGTTTACCATTCATCTCCACAATACAGACATCACAGGTCTCTATTGGTCCAAGATTTTCCTGATAGCATATATGCGGGACATTGAATCCTTTAATCTCGAGAAACTTAAGGAAATTAATATCTCCGTTTGCCGAATAATCCCTTCCATCTATGTTTACCAAAACTTTTTTTGCCCCATAAACTCCAATCCCCTTTTTTAATTCGGATTCACTTTTACTGAACATACCCTTGTTGTTAACAATTCAAGTATAAATTAATACTTATACTTTACATATTGCACCGGTGTGTAGGAGATTCCTGAATACAGAGTGAACCCTTACATATTGTCTGCCCCCCCTAAATAGTGAGACAAAGTTGTCTTACATAGTTAAATATATATTAAGAAATAAATTGAAATGGGTCCAAGAGGAGCAATGGCAGGACTGCAAGGTTGTTGAAACACGCGGGAAATACTCTGTCAATCCAAGCATGTATTACAAGTGGAAGGAATCCTTTGATACCTTCGGAAATGGACTGTCTTAAACCACATTACAGGAGAATGGAACCAGTTACAGGATGTGGAAGATCGTATTCAGGAAGGAAGAGATGGAAGAACTCAAGCTA
>JAKADT010000100.1 GCA_021820245.1 Thermoplasmata archaeon
CTACGGACTTGTGGAGCATCCATAGGTGTGCATGTATTTCTTCCGACTAACTTCTGCTTTTCTCTCATGTTTTTCTCCATGTTGTTAAAGCCCCCTAATCAACTCTTGCGATGTCCCTCACGAGACAAGCCCACGACTTCAGTCGTGGGTAGTTGACTATCTCTTGACAGAAGTTCAGCTATGACGTAAATCTGGGGATTTATCCTCTTTATGTTTGCTATTGAGACAATGGTCTTTGCGTCAACTGCCGGGACATCTTCACCCTCATTCTTCCTGTCCGCAAGAATTATTGCTGTCTTACATTTTGTAATTCCAGCTTTGTCGAGATCCGCAACGTTAAGGCTGGAACCGTTGACATAATCAATATTTGGATCCTCAATCCGAGGCTTTGTCTGGGAAAGTATGAGTACAGGAATATCCTCCTTCAATATGTCACGGGCAACTTCTGCGGCCTGGTCGTTGAAATTGCAGATTATTATATGTTGTTTTATCCTCGTTCTGGCTTCTCCGATATTTCTGGCAAGCCTGTTGTCTATGAGGTTTGAGCCCAGATTGGCCAACAGGAAGCCCACACTTCCAATTCCAGCCACCATTATGAATATTCCGTTAATCCTGGCGTAAAGACCTACAACCGGCGTGTCTCCGTATCCTACAGTGGTAACTGTCTGCATCACCCACCAGAGGCTGGTGAAAAGTGAGTGTATCCCGGACTGTGGATTCCCGCGTTGAAGCAAATATTCGGAAAAAACACCATAAGCAATTATGGAAAGTGAAGCCGCTGCGGGCTTCAGCAGCGGCATTCTCACCACTCTTCTGAATCTTTTCAGGAATACGGGGAACAGAACCATTCCGTAAAATCGCACACTTGCATAAAAATGTCATCGGTTCACCTGACTGGAAAGGTAACACTGATCTCACAAACGTTAAATCACTATAATGTTATCCCAATAACGTGGTCATGTTATTTCAGGACAAACCAAGAATTCTTCAGTATTTCAACGAACATGGCATCCTCGTTTCGCCTGAGGCACTCCAGATAATACTGGACAGAAGCATGGGAGATCTGATACCAAAAATGCTGTCCCCTGAAATACTGGATGCAGGATATCTGGATGAAAGCACTGTAAGAAAACTTCTGAGAGGGGATACTGGAGTGAAGGATCAGGATTTCGAGGTCTATTTTCCTGACATCAGGGTAAACAGCTCCGTGGAAGATTTCAGGCAGATGTTTGTAAGCAAGTATACAAAACTGAAAAAGATTCTCATGACCTCTTCCACCCTCAGGGGTTCAGTTGATGTTAAGAAAGCAAAACTGAGCATTGGGGAGGTAAAGGTCATCGGTATGGTATCATCCGTGGACGTTACAAGAAATGGCCACAAAAGGGTGGTCATAGAGGACATGGACGAAAGTATCCAGGCGATACTGATGAAGGACAGGAATGCTGATGAACTGATTTTTCAGGACGAAGTGATCGGTGTTGTAGGGAGTGTGAGCAGAGGCAAGGGAGACCCGGTCATATTCGTCAAGGAGATTGTAAGGCCTGACATACCCTACAGGATGATTGATGAAACAAAGAGAGATCCGGTTTATGTGGCGTCCCTCTCTGATATCCATGTGGGAAGCAAGACATTCAGGAAGGATGATTTCAGGGCAATGATAAACTGGATAAAGTCATCAAGGGAGGAAGCTGAAAAGCTGAAATATCTAATCCTCAGCGGTGACGTTGTGGATGGTATAGGCGTCTATCCGGGTCAGGATGAGGATCTGGAAATACTGAACCCTCTGGATCAGTATGCAAAACTTGGCGAATATCTGGTGGAAGTGCCTGAAGATATACATGTTTTTGTCATGCCCGGCAACCATGACAGCGTTAGGCTGGCAGAACCCCAACCTCTGTTCTCTGAGAAAATAAGGTCCCTCTTTGAAAGAAATGTAACATTAATACCAAATCCATATAATTTGAAGATAGAAAAGAAGAACATTCTGATTTATCACGGTATGTCTCTTAATGACATGGTGGAGCTTGTTCCCGGTGCAAACTTTGAAACCATAGGGAAAGCCATAGATGAAATACTCAAGAGACGTCACCTTGCACCAAAATATGGTGGGAAGACACCACTGATTCCTTCAAAAAATGACTATCATGTAATAGAGGAAGTTCCGGACATATTCATAACAGGGCACATACATTCACATTATCTTGGAAATTACAAGGGGGTAAGATATGTAAACTCTTCAACATGGCAAAGCCAGACAGATTACCAGAAGATGATGAATTTTGCACCAAATCCGTCAAAGCTCACAATGTTTGATCTGAATTCAAGGACAACCATAATCAAGGACTTCAAGGTATGACGTAAATCTAGAATGTTCTCTTAATTATCTCTTCAATCTCTTTTCTGAACATGTTTGTAAAGTCGCTTACAGCCTGGTCCTTTATATTTTCAGGGGTTGTCAGCAGACCAATTTTGGCCGTAACCTTGGCCATTCTGGCCATGGAATCGTATTCCTTTATCTTGCTCTCGAGAAAGTCCTGAAGAACCTGTGCAATCTCCGTCTTAAGCTCCTGATTCTGGTTTATTCTATTCCTTATGTACTCCTTGATAAGATCCTTCATTATTTCCCTAATTGCCTCAAAATAAAGCTCCTCTGATGGCATGGTTCTCATGAGGTCTTTCAGGTATTTTTCAACATCACTTGGCACACTCTAAAAGTTGTTTCTCATAGATAAGAACTTTGGTATGGAATGAAATCAAAGTGGGGTTTCTGCACTGGATCCTTTCCAGTGGCTCTTCAGCAGTCCCATTATCACCGTGTCATAATATTTGCCATTAACAAATTCATTCTCTTTCAAAATACCCTCAACCTGGAATCCACATTTTTTGTATGATTTGATTGCTCTATCGTTCCCACTCCAGGTGTCAAGTTGTATCCGTCTTAAGTTTAGACGGTTGAAAAGATATTCGGCCAGAACTGAAAGTGCATCCGTTCCGTAACCCTTCTCCCAGTAATTCTGATCTCCGATAGTAATCCCGACAGTACAGCTCCTTTTCACATGATCAACTTCCCTGTAGTCCGCCGTTCCTATGAACTTCCCGTCATGTGTGAATATGGCAAATTGGTACCCGTCCAGCATGGAGCTGTTTTCCATATGCCAGCTTAAGTCTCGATTCGCCTCCTCTTCTGATCTGAATTCGTATTTAGGATCACCGCCAGTGGCCCAATATGCCACCTCTGGATCATTTCTCCAATTCACCAGCGTTTTTATGTTTTCTCTGTTCAGGATTCTGAATTCAACTTTTTCACCCTTTATACAAACCAACCCAGACCGCAAATTATGAGGGACTATAAAGTTATACACATTCGGATTTCCATCCTCTGCAATGAAGAATCCAGAATAAGGGTACGATGTATTGAAATGCCGCATGAAGTAGTTTTTTATAACCAGAATTAATGTCAGGGCATCAGTTCCATATTATGGCTGATTAATGTTAGGTTAAAACATTTATATCCAAATAAATAATGAGGTGAAACATTGAAAAGAAGCTCTAGAGATTGGAAAAAACGAGGAAACATGCGATGGAAATGGAGAAAAAAGAGGATAAGAAGACTCAAGAGAGAAAGAAGAGCCAACAGGGAGTAACCACATTTTCTTTTTGTTCTGAGATTTCTAAAAAAATTCCATCCTCATCTATATTCTGAATCAGAATGGGGGTGCTAAACCTTAATTTATTAATAATGCATTTCCCATATTACTAATACGGACTATACGATTCATTAACATAAAATTTGAAAGCTAGTCCAGTAAAATTGGAGATGTAATAGATTGGCGAACAAACAACAGCAAATACAGGACCTTGAAAACCAGATTGAAAGTGATAGGATTCTTTCGGGTGACGGGACAAATTGCACGCGTCTGGCATCAAAACAACTCAGGCTGGCCAGGTTATACCGGCAAACCGGGGATATGGGCAAGGCCACACAGATGATGGATGAAGCAAAAAAGACACTGGAGGACCCTATGTGTCCCAACTCCAGAGAAAAGATTCGACTCCAGAATGCTATGGCATATATGGGCATTGGTATGGGAACTCCCGGATCACAACAGCAATCAATGAATTCATTGATGATGAACAGGGGCCAGAGGATGCCTGCAATTTACAGATTCGCCGGTATACTGATTCTTTTTGTTGGATACGCAATCCTGTATATAACGGAGTATCTGGGCATACTGACCAGTACGACCGATTTTGGCATAGGGATATTCATTGTGTTCGGTGCAAGCATAGCAGTCAGCACAATTTTAAGGGGTAGATACATGAGATCCAGAGGTACCGGATCATTTACAGCAGGTACTGGAGGAATGGATCAGGCCACGGCTGTGGAAAAACTGGAATCCAGACTAAGAGAAGACCAGTCATCCATTGATCCAAAAAAGATACTGGATGCAGCACAGACTGAACTTGCACTTGCCACCCTCTATTATCAGTCCAAGGACATGGACAAGGCAAGCCAGGCCCTTGACGGTGCCCAGAAGTTCCTGAACGATCCCATGTGCGAGCAGGGATTCGAAAGGGAGAGACTTCTAAGAAACGTAGAACAGATGAAGGGAATGGTATCTCAGAACCCACGGTAAAGTTCAATTCTCATCATCATACCCACCTCACTCATGCAAAGAAAATTTAAGGATGCTGTTATTCAGGAAGGTAGCCAGATAATGGGGATATGGGGTAGTCAGGTATCCTAGCGGGCTCCAGTCAGGGTGTGATTAGCTATGGGTCGTCTGATTGAATGATGAGTGACTGGAACTATGAACCGGAAGAGACCCGTAGATCTGGGTTCAAATCCCAGTGTCCCCATAAGA
>JAKADT010000017.1 GCA_021820245.1 Thermoplasmata archaeon
TTGTTATCACAGCATGATCGGATGAGAAAGCCACCTTCTAATCACCGAACACATATGTCACGTGCTGTGATTGTGGAGTCATTGCAAATGACACGCCAGGGACAAGCATGATGAGGGCAAGAACAATACTTGTGAGAATTATTGTTAAGTGTCTCATGAATAGAAAGAATCATGACTCTATAATAATATTTTGTAGTCTTTCTATTAAACATCTGTATTTATATTAATTTTACCATGAATTCTTCAATTTTGAGTATCCATATATATGACCTAACCACTTTAACATTTAAAGTTGGAGTAACAATTGAGACCAAACAACTGATCTAGAACCCGTATTTGCTCTAATAGTTAATAATGTCATACATTAGAAATGAATTCAACCTTAGAAACACTAGTTATACGCTTTCTATCCATTCCGATGACAGATATTTTGCCAGGAAAGGGACGTATATGGTCTGTAGAATTATTGAGAAAAGCACCACGAAAGAAACCATCACGCTTATGAGTGGCCCATACTGCAGAAGAATTGGTACATCATCCACAACACCCACACTGTATGGTACTGTTGACATAACCACGGATACGACACCTCTTGGACCCACAAGGGAAAAGAATGCATTGAGTCTGTTGGATGTCTTAAGAGCAGACCCTTTTTTCCTCACTGCCATGAGGGAGGCAAACACTGCAGCCGGCCTCACCAGGAGTATCATTAAAAGCGTGAGTATGAAACCAAGAACAATGTAATTTGTGAGCTGAAATTCCGTGAGAATACTTCCCAGCAGTAGAAATATTATGGCCTGGGAAAGGAAGGAGAGGTTCTCCTGGAAATTCTGCTCCCTGTTCCAGAATATACTCTTGTCTGAAAAGTTTCCAACTATGGCCCCGGTCGCGATAATGGCCGGAAAAGGGGTCAGTCCCGCAGCCTCAAGTATTGTGAATTCCAGGATTACAACTCCAAGGAGCAGTGCAACCAGCAGGTTTTCAAAGTTCAGGAACCTGTTCAGGAATATCATTGAAAATCCTATGATTATACCTATTATTGATGGGATGATTATCTGAGCCAGGAGATAGACAATAGTCCCTGCATATACTCCAACATGGGAAGATATGGTAGAGAAAAGACTCACATAACTTGCCGTTGGATCAATAAGCACTATGGCTATTGTTACCAGTATGATTCCCAGCGGATCATTGAAAAGACTCTCTCCCACAAGTGTTCCTGATATGTCGTCCTTAATGCGTATTCTTCTGAAAAGCGGAATCAGTGTGACAGGGTCCGTGGGTGATATGACGGCCCCGAATAGGAAGCCTATGGCGAACGGTGCGCCGGTAAGGACGGAAAAGATCACACCACCCACTACCGCGGTGACAATAATTCCTATAGTGTCCAGTGAGAGGATTCTCCAGAAATGCCTCCTTATGATCTTCAGATCAAGGTGATGACTTTCATAATAAAGGATTATCATTATGCCAAGGAGACCGATGCCAACATATCCAAAATTTGTCAGGAAATTTATGGCAAATGTGTGATTTATTATTCCTAGGACCGGGCCAAAAAGAATGCCAAGAACTATGAGAATTGGTATGTCCGCTATGGCCATCTTTCTTGAAATCGGTATGGCAAAGGCTGCAAGTATGAGAACGAAACTTATTTCATAATACTCTGAGGCGAATGGGGTAATCATCTGATCTTGTTTTCCTCCTCATCTATGAAATCAGGTAGCTTTCTCTTGTGTTCTGAATTTTCATGCATTTCCTCAACCTTCCTGTGTTTTTGTGTCAGGGATCTTATTTTTAGATCGAAGACATCTTCAAGTATCTTGTCAAGGTCGGAGTAGCTCATGCCTATCTCCTCCTCGTCTGTCTGATCTGCCCATAATCCTGCACTTGGCTTCTTTTTTATTATGCTGTCAGGCACCTTCATAAATGACGCCATTTCCCAGACGTCATGCTTATAGAGGTGCATTATGGGCTCCATGTCGCATGCCCCGTCTCCAAATTTTGTGTAATAACCGATCAGGTATTCAGTGCGGTTTGTGGTTCCAACTACCATTCCCCTGTAAATGTTTGCAAAATAATAGAGAATGACCATCCTGGTTCTTGACTTGACATTACCAAATGCACCTCTGTCTTCAATGGAGAGCAGTGATCTGAAGGATTCTGCAACAGGGCCTATATTTATTGTCTCTATCTCAATGCCAGTGGCACCTGAGAGTTTTTCCACATCATCCAGATCTGATCTGGGGGTGTTACTGTCGGGAAGAAAGAATGCATGCACCTTATCCTTTGGAAGCGTCTTTGAAAGTATTGAGAGCACAAGTGCGCTGTCCACACCTCCGCTAACACCAATTACGGCGTCTTTTCCCGACAGTTTGTCAGTGATAAATTTGCTGATTTTTTTAAGTTCAGTTGAAAAATCCATAGAAGACACATTTAACACCATATAAAAAAATTAGATAAATATTCCCCAGGATCAATCTGCATATGCGAATTTTTCGCATCGCAAAGTTACATTCACGCGGACCTGTCCATGAGAAGCTTCAGGTTCTGGAAGATCTTTATTGATGTCAGCTTCCCAACACCACCGGGAACTGGGGTTATGGCTCTTACGAAACCATTGAGTGAATCAAAGTCCGCGTCACCCTTTATTCCATTCTGTGTACTGTTTATGCCCACATCGATCACAACAGAATTATCTGTAACATAATCCCTTGTGAGGAAGTTTTCATGGCCCACTGCAACCACAACTGCCTCGGCTGATGCACATTTCTTTCTCAGATCCCTGGTCTTGCTGTGGCAGACAGTTACAGTGCAGTCACGGTTTAACAGGATCATTGAAAGCGGTTTCCCAACAACAACCGATCTGTTTATGATTGCAACATCCCTGACCTCCGGAAAATTTTCCTTAAGAATCTGGTCCACTGCAGCGGCTGTTGCGGGTAGCACAATCTGAGACTTCATGGATATAAGCCCCTGATTGTATGGAGTCATGCAGTCCACATCCTTCAGTGGGGATATGCACGAGAGGAGGGATATGTAATTCAGTTCTTTAGGAACAGGGTTTTCCAGTATAATTCCATCAATTCTGCTGTCATCTGACAGCTTCCTTATCTCATCCTCTATTTTCTTCTGTCCCAGATCTGGATCAATGTTTCTAGCAGTCACTTCCACACCAATCCTCCTTCCAGATCTCACCTTCGACTGAGCGTAAACATCCGCCTCCTTTGAATCTCCAATGATTATGGATACAAGGGAAGGCATCCTTCCATGAACAGAAAGGAATTTTGAAGACCATTCCTTGAGATCTTCCCTTATGCCATTTACAGTTTCATCCACGCTGATTATCTTTGTCAATATATCACGCTTTGGACCAGTCTATCACTGTTTTGATCTCATCACCGGGCTTGTTCTTGAAGATATCGGTCTGTGATGGAGAGATCTTCTCTGTTATCAGGTCTTTCATAATTTCACCGTAATTGTGCCTCCAGTTTCTGAGATGCTCAAGTGCCTTGAAGTAGTGTTCCCTCGCACCATCCACTGAACCCATGAGTGTTATGTTGTTTTCAATGAGGTAGTCTATATCTGCTCCATCCACATTGGTTGCCGGAGCCTTCCCGTTAGTTCCAAAGAGGATTGTTATACCGTTGTGGTTCAGTTTCCTTACAAACTGGAATATCGTTCCGGGATGTCCACTGGTGTCAATAAGGAGATCAATGCCACCTTCCAGTATCTTATCCATATCCTTTGTGTAATCATAGAATTCAACACCGCTCTTCTCCGCCATGACTGTTTTCTGGTCCGGTATGGAATGACGGTTTGTGAGTATGGTGTTGAAACCATAATCTCTTGCGTAGAAAGAATAAAGGAATGCCTCACTTCCTGTCCCTATAATCAATGCTTTTTTCTCCTCGTATGTGCCGTAATCATTTTGAAATATGCTTCTCTCTGAAACCTTGTTGAATACCTCAAATGCCTTCTCCACATTTTTCAGGGGTTCAGCCAGGACCGCAATATCAAGGATGCTATTGTCCTGCACCTTTACAAGATTTTCGGGTGTGTCATAGAAATATTCCCTCATAAAACCATGCATTCCTGTGATTCCCGCTTCGTGCTTGTCCCCATCTGTACAGTTGTCCATCCGTCCTATTCTGCAGTTGACACATTTTCCGGGTCTTCTTACGATTGGTACAACATAATCTCCTGACTTGATCCCAAAATCATTTTTTTCGATTTCAACAACCTGGGCCAGTGCCTCATGTCCCAGGACCAGTCTCTTATACCCTTCCGGGTTGTATGCAAACGGAAGTGCTCCTGCAACCATGCCTCTGTCTGTGCCACATATGCCATTGTAAATGGTCTTGAGCTTTGCCGAGTAGTGTTCCGGTTCAGGTATTTCAAAGTCTCCATAAACTGCACCTCCGGTTGGTGCATCTGTAGTTATTGCCTTTACTTTTGTCATGGTCAACTGATGAAATTAAAGTTATTAAGTTTTGGATAGCCTTGTAATGAGGAACGTTTCAGATCTGGTGTCCCATTCTCACCCTCTTTGTGTCCAGATAGAATTCATCGTATGGTGTTGGCTCACTTTTCACGGGAATACGTTCACTTATGGTTATTCCGTTTTCCTCAAGGAAATCCACTTTTGATGGATTATTTGTCATAAGTTTTATTGATGTTATGTGGAAATATTTCAGGACTTCCACCGCAAATGAATAATCCCTCTTGTCCGCAGGGAGTCCAAGCATCAGGTTTGCTTCAACCGTATCATAACCCTGTTCCTGAAGGCTGTATGCCTTGATCTTGTCAAGAAGCCCTATGCCTCTTCCTTCCTGCCTCAGGTATATCATCATGCCGTATTCCTGTCTCCCCAGGTAAACAAGCGAACGGATGAGCTGATCCCTGCAGTCACATCTCTTGGATCCAAACACATCCCCTGTCAGGCATTCTGAGTGAATTCTTACAGGAATGTCATTCCTTCCGTCAATATCGCCTCTGACAAGCACTGCGTGATCCTCTTTTTCGTCATTTGTGAAAGTGTAAATTTCAAAGTCACCCGCCATGGTGGGCAGCTTAGCTTTTGAATATAGGTTTATCATATTTTTCTCCCTGAAAACTTATTCGGGTATAAAAGGAGATATCAAAGAAAATAATATATTTTTACAATTGACCGCAGTCATGATGGCATATTTCCTTTGATCCTGATTTTTTCAGCCATCAGAAGACCGTCGCCGGACCTGAACACATAGATGTCTTTTTCCCCGTGAAGTGTTTTTTCTATGCTGTTTTTCAGTTCATAATAGGAATCTGTTTCTATTTCAAACCTGAAAAATATCCTTCTTCCCGTGTATTTTTTTACATCTTTCTCGAGATCGGAAAATGTACTTTTTCCGAGAACAGAATAGCTTTCTCCGGGAAAACCTGAAGCGTATTCTGAATTTCCTGTGAGAAAAACTCTCCTGTTATCCCTTCCCAAAATCATCAGATCATCCGGTACCGCAGTTTTCAAAAGCCCTGAATAGAGAAGTGAGACATCAGGCACATAGATGTAACTGCCCGGGTTACTGGCAGTCTTGAGATCTAAAGTATCTGGCTTACCCTTGAATCGCCACCCCTGTGGTAACATTACCGCTGAGGTTTCGCTTTCGGCATTTTCTCCAGTATATAGTGTGAGCCTCTGAAGTCTCCCGTCAAATGACAGGTATTCTTTTTCTCCCTCAATGCCTAACTGATCGGGTTTCATGAGCGGCGGAAGATCAAACACGAAATTTGAAGTCCTGTGTTTCAGAGCATTATAAATTATCCCAGGTGAAGGTATGAGATTCCTCTTCCCGTCCGGACCCGGTTTTATTCTCAGGGGATCCGAAAAAACTGTTGTGTCATTGTCTATGCCAATATTATCAATTATCTGTGAATAGTCCCCTCTAACAAATTTTATGTTGTTTCTCCTGGAAACTTCACTGTTCATGATTGACATTTCAAATCTTTCACTGTTCACCTCAATTCCAGTGACCCTGTCTGCAACTTTTGAGAAGCTGATGGCCTGCATCCCTGAACCTGAACCAACGTCAAGAATGTTCTGTTGCCTTAACCGTCCTGCACGATAATCCCCTACAACTTCCGGAGTTGAAAAGCTTGATGAGTATAGATCCATCCACAGCCTGTTCCATGTTCTGAACTTTTTTTCTATGTTTATTCTTGCTTTTGCAATCTCTGTGTACAGACTCATGGCCGATTTTGACGTATTGAACTGGTTTACTATTGTCTTGAGGCTGTGCCCTCTCCTGATTAAATCTATTATTTCATCTATTTTTGAGTTTATCTCTTCCCTGAACTGAAGATCCTTCCTTAACTTCCACAGTAATTTTACCTGTTCCTGTTTCGTGGCTTATCCCGGGACAATTTGAGAGTCCCTATTCAATTTTGTCTTTACCATTCCTGCAAAATTTCCATCATGATAACAGAGAGGGAAAGATAATAATTGATCATTGGGATAATGGTGTATGGAGCCTGTAAGGGTTGGAAAGGTCAAGGAAGTTTACGATGAGGGCGAGACACTTTTGTTCAAATTCACAGACAAGATCTCTGTGTTTGACAAGATCATTCCCAGTCTCATTCCTGGAAAGGGGGAATCACTGTGCAGAACCTCTGCATTCTGGTTTAAATACATAAAGGAATCTGCACATGTGGAGACTGACTTCATTGAAATGCCTGCAAAAAACCAGATGAGAGTTATAAAGTTCTTCATACCTGAGGGAAAGGGAAACCCTGATGAAATAGAATACCTGATTCCACTTGAGTTCATTACCAGGTATTATGTTGCAGGTACACTGTTTGATCGACTTAAATCTGGCAAGATTAAACCAGAAGATATTGGACTGAACAGCATGCCAAAATATGGTGATGAACTTGATGATCCCTATTTTGAAGTTACAACTAAGTTCGAAAAGTTTGACAGGCCACTGACAACCGGGGAATGCATTGAGATAGGTGGAATGACCCGGATGGAACTTATCAACATAAGGGAGACACTTTTCAAGGTTGATAGAAGGATAAACAAACATGTGCTGAAAAACGGCCTCATACATGTGGATGGAAAAAAGGAACTTGCATTTGATGCTGGAAGGGAGCCTGTGCTTGTTGATACGTTTGGTACACTGGATGAGGATCGATTCTGGGAGAAAAAAGATTATGACAGTGGTGTGATAAAAGATCTCAGCAAGGAATCTGTAAGGCAATACTACAGGTCAATCGGTTATCATGACCAGCTCTATTCGGCAAGGGAAAAGAATCTCCCGGAGCCTGATATCCCTCCTCTCCCGCCTGATCTCGTAAAGAAAACGTCTGATCTGTACAGGGAAATGTATGAGAGGATTACAGGAGAGAAATGGTAGGTTTCACTGAATGCCGAGCTCAACCTGAGTTTCCACATAATGCCACAGATGGTGTTCAATCTCATAGTTCCAGAGGGATTCCTGAACCTCTTCATATTCAAGCATGGGTTTAGAGAAAACAGGTTCAATGGATGACTCATTCAGGGAGTTGTTCCACGGGGTTACGCCGATCCTTATCTTGAATGCCACTGGAGTGCCTTCGATAGTGATTGTAAATGCTCCATCCTTTGCAAGAAGAGACCTGAAGATTCCACCTTTTCTTGCCTGGATTAATGATCCCTTTGAAATATGAATGATCTGCGTCTTGAAATTTTCCTCCTTGAAGAAATCTTCTATTGCTTCTGCCAGCTTTGAAATGTTGACATTTTTTCCAACGTATTCCCGCATCGCGTATTTCATCTGATTCAGACTGGAATTGCATCAAGGTTTATAATATTGTTAGGGGTATGGTCAGACCAGGAAACTTGAGGAAATATTGGCAGAAAAGGAGTGCTAAGGGCTTTTTATCAAATGAAAAGAAAAGCTTGCCTAGATGAACTGGAAAATAGTGTGAGACCGTTGAATGCTCTGGGAAAATGATCCCTGAAAATCTCGTCAGCATGACGGGGAGACATTGAAGATGTGCTCCGTATCTTCTGGTAAATGCTCCTTCGTGTGTAATCAGAATGTTCCAAATCGTGCTATTACGTCGGATAGATTGTCCATGTAGTCCTTGAAAATTCGTATTATGTCCCTTGATGTTATGACTCCGACAAGTTTACCGTTCTCAATGACCGGTATCCTTCTTATTCCGTGCTTGCTCATCATGACCGTTATCTTATCGGTTGGTGTTTTCGGATCAACAGAAATTATAGGGGTGACCATGAGTTCTTTCATTGTTATTCTGGACGGATCAACACCTTTTGAAATTATTTTGTTTATGTAGTCCCATTCCGTGACCATTCCAAAAGGTTTCCCCTCTTTATCCTTCACCACCACAAAACCAACGCGGTCGTTACTCATTATTTTTGACGCCTCAAGGGCGGTTGTATCTTCACCAAGCATGTTCGTATATTCTTTCATTATATCCTTAGCATATAGAACCATGATTGAGTATTCGTTCTGGATATATAGTTATTCATTTATTTTCCATTGCAGCAATCAAATAGAATTTTTTCATCTCATTTTGTTCCTGAAAAGTTCTTTTGAGAATGTAAAGTAACCTGAAGTTATTTTTCTCAGTTCATCCCGAACTTGTCATCCCGAACTTGTGTATTCTGATGCTGTCATGTAAAAAAAAAGTCAAATGGCATGAAAGTTAGACCGGGCCCTGAACATTAACTTATCTGTAATAATAGTGCATAGCTACTGGGGTGGGAAAGCCTTTAATACAATTTATCAATGCTGACCTGTAATTTTCAAGAGAGTGAACATATGAATCAAAATCAGGTATTACAAACAGGAACAACTACCGTCGGTATAATAGTTAAGGACGCCGTGATAATGGCCACTGAAAGAAGGGTTACAATGGATCATTTTATCATGCACAAGGACGGAAAGAAGCTGCACCAGATAGATACCCACGCCGCCATGACCATAGCTGGCCTTGTGGGAGATGCGCAGGTTCTTGTCAGATACATGTCAGCAGAACTTCAGCTTTACAGGCTTCAGAGAAAAGTGAACATGCCTCTGGAAGCTGCTTCAACCCTTCTCTCAAACATACTCAATCAGTCCAAGTACTACCCATATATGGTCCAGCTTCTGGTTGGAGGATGCGATACTGCACCCCATATCTATTCGGTTGATGCCGCAGGTGGGTCAGTTGAGGACATTTATGCCAGCACAGGTTCCGGATCTCCATTTGTCTATGGTGTTCTTGAGACACAGTACACAAAGGACATGAAGATTGATGAAGGCATTGATCTTGTCATTAAGGCGATATCTGCAGCCAAACAGAGAGATTCCGCATCAGGCGGCATGATCGATGTGGGTGTCATTGACATGAAATCCGGTTTCAGGCAGGTTCCAACAGAAGAAGTAATGGACCGCATAAAGAAGCTTAAGCTTCAAGTTTAATTATTTAAAAAAATTTACATTTCAACAACCAGGACACATTTTAACAGGAGATTCAGCAATGTCTTTTAAGGACTATTTATCGGAAGCGCGTGCCATATTCGATCGATTGTATCCGGATAACGAGATTACAGAGGTGGACTATGAGGGTTCAACAATAGTTGTTTATACCAAGAATCTTGAACTTTTTGCCAACAGGGATGATCTGGCGAGGCAGATTGCACAGGAGATGCGTAGAAGGGTTGCAATCAGACCTGATACATCCATTATGCTTCCCGAAGAGGAGGCAAGGACAGAGATAGAGAAAGTGATACCTGCTGAGGCGGGTCTGAAAGATATCTATTTTGAATCAGATACAGGAGAGGTTGTCATTGAGGCGGATGAACCCACTGCATTTGCCACGCACAATTCTTCTGTAATAAGCGAGATTAAAAACAGGACCAAATGGTCTCCCAGGGTGGTCAGAGCACCGCCAATGCATTCAAGATATGTAAGTGAGATGAGAGAATTCCTGCTGGAGACAAAGACAGAGAGAAAGAAATTTCTTCACTCACTTGGGGAAAAACTCAATATACCTCCAATGCCGGGGGAGACATGGATACGGATAACTGCCCTTGGTGGCCACAGGGAAGTGGGAAGAAGCGCAACGCTCATATCAACAAACAATTCAAGGGTGCTGGTCGACTGCGGTATGCTCAATACTGCGGAGATAGAGGATCAGCCCTGGGCCAGCGCACCTTACCTGTACCTTCCGGAAATTCAACCGTTCAGTGCAATAGATGCTGTGGTGCTTACCCATGCACACCTGGATCATTCTGGACTTTTGCCCATACTTTTCAAGTACGGTTATGAAGGACCCGTATATATGACACCTCCCACGAGAGATATGATAGCCCTTCTGCAGAACGATTACATCAAAGTTGCACATGCGGAAAGCCATAAAGGCCCATATGAATCGAAACATATAAGGGAAGAGCTGAAACATACCATAGCGCTCAGGTATAACGAAACAACGGATATCACACGGGATATAAGACTCACTTTCTACAACGCGGGTCATATCCTTGGATCAGCATCGGCACATCTGCATATCGGAGAGGGACTCTATAACATTGTGCTGTCAGGGGATTACAAATATGAAAAGACATGGCTCTTCAACTCAGCCAATAACAAGTTTCCGAGAGTGGAGACCCTGATGACTGAGAGCACCTATGCAGGGAGAGATGACTACTTCTACTCAAGATCGGAGGCGTCGAACACGCTGGTGGACATAATAAACAGGACCTATGAACGGGGCGGATCCGTACTTATACCGGTATTTGCGGTGGGCAGAAGCCAGGAGGTCATGCTTGTTCTTGAGGAGGCCGTGAGGACTGGAAAGATAAAGGAGACCAATGTTTACCTGGATGGCATGATCATGGAGGCAACTGCAATTCATGCAGCTTATCCTGAATACCTGAACAGAAATTTAAGGGAAAGCATAATGGTAAAGAGAGAGAATCCTTTCCTGAGTCCCATTTTCAAAAAGGTGGAATCCCGTGACCAGAGAACAGATCTCTGCGACACCACGGAGAGCAATGTCATTCTTGCCACTTCCGGAATGATGAATGGCGGACCGGTTATGGAGTATTTCAAGGCATGGGTCGACAACCCTAAACATTCCCTTGTGTTCGTGGGATACCAGGCTGATGGCACTATGGGGCGAAGAATACAGAGGGGTGCCAGTGAGATCACGCTGAGTGACAACGGGCAGGTGAGAAAGTATGAAGTCAAGATCAATGTTGAAATCGCAGAGGGATTTTCAGGACACTCTGACAAGAAGCAACTCCTGGCATACATAGCTGGAATGCAGCCAAGACCCCAGAGAATTCTTGTGAACCATGGGGACGGGGACAAAACCGTTGAATTCGCCAGACTCATCAGATCGAAGTTCGGAATAGAGGCTGTGGCCCTGAAAAATCTTGAGACCACTAGAGTTTACTGATAAATTATTCCTCTGGTTAATTTGAATAATGATGAAAATTACCATTTTCAGGTTTTTTTCAATATAGGTGGGGTTTCATAAAGAAAAACAGTGAGATACCCCCTGCAAAATTTTAAAAAATATGAAAAACGGGAATTCTGGAGAACTAAAGCGGAAATTCGCCATCGGGAGATACCGTTTTCCAGTCATCCAGAAATCTGGCAAGTCCCTCGTCAGTCTTTGGATGTGCCGGAAGCTGTTTCAGGACACTGAATGGAAGGGTAACAACATCTGCTCCTATGATTGCTGATCTCAATACATGGACCGGGTTTCTCACAGATGCCACCAGGATCCTCGTATCCAACCCGTAGTTCACGAATATGGTTTTTATCTGATCTATTATCTCCATCCCGTCCTGGCCAGTGTCATCCAGCCTACCCACAAATGGTGAGACATATTCTGCACCGCTTTTTGCAGCCAGAAGTGCCTGGATTGGATTGAAAATGAGTGTGCAGTTGACTGCCACTCTCTTCTCTTTGAGGCTCTTGATAGCCCTCAGGCCATCAAGTGTCATTGGTATCTTCACCACAGCATTGGAACCCAGTGAAGATATCTTCATTCCCTGCTTCACCATGTTCTCATAATCTGTGGCAACCACTTCGATGCTCACTGGACCAGGAGTTATCTTCAGTATCTCCTTCACAACATCGGCAAAACTCTTGCCCTTTGCTGCCTCCTTCTGTGCAAGCGACGGGTTGGTTGTAACACCGTCAACAAGACCAAGTTCCACACCCTGCCTTATCTCGTCCACATTTGCTGTATCAAGAAATATTTTCATACCTTTTCTCCTCCCTGAAACATTGTTCAGATGTCCTCACAATATCGTTAACACCAATATGAAAGTAATCGAATAGCTCCCATGATTTTCCTGATTTACCGAATGTATCCTGCATTCCAACCCTGAAAACCGGTACAGGGTACTCCTCTGAGGTTACCTCTGCAACCCTGCTTCCAAGTCCGTTGAATATAGAGTGCTCTTCCACTGTAACTATCCTGCCGGTCTCCCTGGCTGCCTTCACTATCTCATACCTGTCAACTGGCTTTATTGATGACATGTTCACAACCCTGGCGTCAATTCCTCTGTTTTTCAGTTCCTTTGCCGCATCCAGAGCGTATGAAACCATCACCCCCATTCCAAAAATTGTGATGTCTGAACCGTCCTTGAATGTTACAGATTTTCCTGGTTTGTACATATAATCTGGTTGGTTCAGCACAGGGAATTTCTCCCTGGTCAGCCTGACATAATACGGAGTTTTTGTTTTTTCTACCAGGAAATCCAAAACAGATCTGGTTTCAATTGAATCCACAGGCACAATGACCTTCATATTGGGCAGTCCGGACATGATTCCGACATCCTCAACGATCTGGTGAGTCGCACCGTCCTCCCCAACTGTCAGGCCTGCATGTGTAACAACAAGCTTAACGTCAAGGTTGTTGTAGCATACTGACTGCCTCAGCTGCTCGTACGTTCTGGTGAGGAAAACGGCGAATGTTGATGCAAAGACCTTTTTTCCGCTGAGTGCAAGACCGGCAGCAGCAGTTATCATTGACTGTTCTGAGATTCCCATGTTGAAGAACCTCTCAGGGAATTCCTTGCCAAAGATGGCTGTCTTTGTGGATGACGAAAGATCCGCATCCATGACTACGACGTCCCTGTTTCTCTGCCCTATCTCCCTTATCTTCTCCCCGTATGCTTCACGCAGACTTTCGGTTTTGTTCACTGTAAATCACCTGACAGATCAGCTATTGCCCTTTCATATTCTTCCTGCGATGCCGGGGGTGCGCCATGATATTTTGGGTTATGCTCCATATAGCTTACGCCTTTCCCTTTCACCGTGTTTGCGATAATAATGGTTGGTCCATCCTTATGCTTCTTTGCTGTCTCTATGGAACTTATGATTTCCTCATAATTATGACCGTCAATCTCAAGTACATTCCAACCGAAACTCCTGAACCTTTCGGACAGGTCTGGCATTGGCATTATATCCCTGGTAAAACCGTCGAGCTGTATCTCATTCCTGTCCAGTATTGCTATGAGGTTGGACAGCCTGTACTTGTTCCCTGCCATGAGTGATTCCCATATATTGCCTTCTTCAATCTCACCGTCGCCAAGGATGACAAAAACCTTGTAGTCCCTGTTGTCGAGTCTTCCAGCGAGACACATGCCCACTCCTATTCCAAGCCCCTGCCCAAGAGATCCGGTCGAAGCTTCAACACCCGGAATTCCCCTGTGCACATGGCCTTCCAGTTTAGAATTGATTTTCCTGAATCCTGTCAGGAGATCCTCGGGAAAGAACCCCTTTACTGCCAGCGTTGCATACAGGCCCGGAGATGCATGCCCCTTGCTCATTATGAGTCTGTCCCTTTCTGGATTATTGGGATCGGCGGGATCAATGTTCATCTCCCTGAAATAGAGAACAGTCAGTATGTCTGTTATGCTGAGTGAACCTCCGGGATGACCACTTTTTGCCTCGTATACCATTTCAATGACATGTTTCCTGATAATTCTTGCAATTTTCTTTAACTCCGCAATATTCTGTTGTTCCATCATAAACTCCCCAGACCGAATTCCCACATTAACATTTTTAATATTACAGTGTCAGAATGCAGAACATGGTTAAAAATATTCATCCAGAGGAAGGGAAACTGTGGAGTCTTATTCCCTCACTCAAACCATATCTATATGGTCTTCGTCGCTCTTTTTGTCTTCTTCAGATGGATAGAAGGGTGACTTGACCCCTGTGGCTACAAGGAGTATCTGGACACTGTTGTCAAATTTGCTGTCAACGGTTGCACCCCATATGATACGGGTGTTCCTTCCAACATGCTTCTTGATCTCGTCAGCAGCCAGGCTCGTCTCCTCAAGCTGCAGATCCTTTCCCCCTGTGACATTTATTATTACTCCCGTAGCGGTCGACATGTCCACCTCAAGGAAGGGCGAATTTACAGCTTTTTTAACCGCTTCATTCACTCTGGTGCCCGGTTCACCGGTGGATACACCAATTCCGATCATTGCAAGGCCGGAATCCTTCATGACGGTCTTGAGATCATTGAAATCCAGGTTTATGAGTCCTGGATTTGTGACCAGATCTGAAATTCCAGCTATGGCCTTCACGATTACCTCGTCCGCAAACCTGAATGCTTTCTCCAGCGGAAGATCGGGCACAAGTTCCAGCAATTTATCATTGGGAATAATTATGACGCTGTCCGAACTTCTGGAAAGTCTCTCCAGACCCCAGTTGGCGTTTTTCATTCTTATTACCCCCTCAGATTTAAACGGTAGCGTAACAACGGATACTGTCAGTGCCCCGCTGTCTCTTGCTCTGCCTGCGATATAGTGGGCTGAACCTGTCCCGGTTCCACCTCCAAGACCGGCAGTTACAAATGCAATGTCTGTGCCTGCCACAAATTTCATTATCTGCTGATCGCTCTCCCTGGCCGCCTGTTCACCTATTCTTGGATCTGCACCAGATCCGAGCCCTCTTGTCAGGCTCTTTCCCATCAGTATCTTGTTGTTTGATCTTATTCGAAGAAGATGCGCTGCATCAGTATTGCATGCAATCATAACGGCGTCCCTTATATTTTCCTTCATAAGCCTGTTAATCGTATTTGAACCGGCACCACCCGTTCCAAATATCTTTATTCTTATTCTGAGCCTTTCGAGAAAACTCCTGAGTTCTTCGTCTGAAGTCTGGCTGGAATCGTAACTGTCTCCATATGCATCCCTGTTAAAAGATTCAGTAACCATAATCCTGATTGAGTAGAATAGGAATGCATATTAATATTTCCCGCTTTTACAATGATCTGATCCAGGACTGAAATCACCTATTTCGCAATGCAGTGTTGCACCAAAATATTTATTACACTAAATTCCTGCATGGCATGATCTGTTAATCTATGTCGAAAGTAACAATGAGCAACAATATATTACCGCTCTGTGCGGTGATCAGGATCAACGGGATTTTCCCGAAGAGCATCAGGGTAACTGAGAGAAAGCAAGAACCTGATACACAGTTTCTTCTCCTGGCAAAAACCGGTGAAAAGTTCCTGTTTTACCTTAACCTGAAATCGGAACTTTCGGAAGGGGAGATAAGAAAATTTACTGATTTCTGGACAAATGCAAATTCTGAACGCATATTGAGCGTGAAGCATAATATAGTTGAGATGGAGGTTCCAGACCAGATTCAAACGTTCCTGGAGGAAATGGGCAAAATCCCACTGGCAAGGGTTGCACCAAACGTGCTCAGAAATGGAACCGATATGTACATCAACCTTGAATTCTGTGAGTATTCCAGGAAGAACGTGAGTAAAGTCGTTCTGGAGATACTTGACGCAGACTTTCCAAATTCAAGAAGTCTTGAGTATTTCGGGGAGTCACGAGAGGACATTCCTGATCTTCTGCATAAATATTCAGTACTGGGTCTCCCCCTGAGGGATTTCACAACTGTTACAACTGTGTGGGAATGCGGAGATGTTGCAGTTTCATCAGTTTATAGTGGTTTTTTTCTCAATGATGGAGACTATGTGCCCAAGACCCTTTCCACAGATTCACATGATGTTCTGATTGTAAAGCACGGAAATAAGGAGATTAAGGGAGATCTTGTTATAAGATGCCAGGACGAAGAAAGCGGTCTTGCGGAGGTTGAATTGAAATCAGGATATCTTTCTGACCTGCTGAATGAGATTATAAAGTCTTATTCTGGTCCTCTGTTTTACGCCGGAAAAACAATGCATGGAAAATCTCTTAGATATTATATTCTTGACACTGATCTCACTTCTGTGTTCATTAAGGCACTTTCTGAGTTCTGGAATATGAGGGATAGGAAAAATTTCAAGAACTACATCTACAGAATAGAGAATCTCGAGGATACCATGAATACTACCTGAATTCCTGACGCGAAGGAATAACCCTTGAAATCCTGTATTGGTGGAAACTAAAGACCTCCGAACACTTTTTTCTTCATGGACTTTGGCATCATTTTTGCAAACAGCATAAGATTTCCAATGGATTTTGCCCCATTTTTATGCATTCTTCTGTGAAGGTTATGATGTTTCATAAGCCACGGTCTGATCTCTGCATTCCATCCCTGCTGATATATATCAAGATCTCCCCTTGATATGGCCTCGCCTGCATACTTCCCAGTCCAGAAAGCCCCCTGAAGACCGCCTGCTGTGGTGTTCAGAACCGCATTCACCATGTCTCCCACAAAGAGCCTATTTCCGTCGACGACCTTGTCTGAGGGCCTGGAGAGAGGGATCTGGTGAGCCATTGTGTGAAGCATTTTCCCATCAACTTCAGGGAATTTACTGGTAAATTTTTCAAGAACGTTCTTTGGCTGTTCTCCGTTGAGAGGATAGTAACATACCCCTATCTTCCTCGTTGAGTCACTGTCAGCGAAATCCCAGAAATAGCCCCCAGGTGCCATATCACTGAACCAGAGAATCATCTGGAAATCGTCTCTTCTGGGCAGTTCCCTTGTCTCTTCATATGCCACAAGTACATTGTTCCTGTCCAGCTTCTGCCCAAATGTTGACTGCGGACCGCTGGCCATTACTATATTCTTGCCGTGATATTCCTCAGAGGCTGTCTTCACAGTGTTTCCGTCCACTGAGATCACCTGGGTCTCCATTTTTATATTGAGTTTACCTGCAAAATCTTTCGAGAGGTATTTCTCGTATTTTGTGAAGTCGTAAACCAGTCCAACGGGTTTATCAAAACTAAGAGATATACTTCTCCCTCTATCGGTCTGAAATTTCATGGCGAATATTTTCGATGCAATTATGCTGTCATCTGTCGGCATACCTATTCTCTTCACCCATTCCAGTGAAACAGCCCCGGTGGACCTTACTGGAAGTCCTATTTCCTTTTTCCTGTCCAGTATTATATAGGATTTGCCTGCTTGCTTGAGAGCTATTCCAGCAGATAACCCACCGGTGCCCGCACCAACTATAACTGCATCATAATCATTTTCCATATTATACGCTACTCAGGCTATTTGAAACGGGTTAAAAAGATTTTGACAGGAATAGATCATGAATGATCGTGAACGGTATTATTCCTCCAGTGATCCTTCCCTGCTCCCTATGAAGTCCTGTATAAGCTTAGCGGCAAGCATTGAAGTGTTGCCGTTGTCGTATACTGGTGTCATTTCCACAATGTCAAAACTCACTATACTCTTCCCGAGACCGTTGATCAGTGTTCTAACATCAGTGTCTTTAAGACCGTAAGGTTCGGGCGTCCCCACGCCTGGAGCAAAAGATGGATCAAAACCATCCATATCGATGGAGAAATAGATCTGTCCGGATGTTTTATCCTTTATATCATCCAGAACAGCACCTATGCCATTCTTCTGAACATAACGTGCTGAATAGAATGATGCCTGATCCATGATCCCGGAATCCTTTTCCTCCATTGATGTTGATCTTGTTCCAACGGAGAATATCCTGTCCCTTCCAAGAATCTCCAGGCATCTTCTTGTAACACAGGCATGGTTGAATTTACTTCCCATGTATGTGTCCCTGAAATCGGAATGGGCATCTATAATCACCATATATGCATCAGGAAGATTTCTTACCATCCCGCTGGTGATGGAATGTTCGCCGCCAAGCATGATTGGAATCTTTCCATCTCTGTACAACCTGGATCCGACCTGATGAAGTGTGTCGATGACCTCCTCTGCATCCTCACCGACTTCCAGATTTCCAAGATCGCATATTGGGACATCAGGAAAATTTACGCTGTACCAGGGATCAAATGATTCAAGATTGTCGTAGGCATGCCTTATGGAATCTGGCGCCAGCCTTGATCCTCTCCTGTAGCTTGAAGTATTATCGAAAGGAACTCCAAAAATCACGTATCGGGATTCGCTGTAGGATGAATGGGCATCTGGAAGTTTGGGAAGATAGAATAGATCGGTCAGTTCTGGAACATTATCTTCCGTTTTCCCATTGCTTCCCAATATGATACCTCTGTTCCAACCTTTATCCTGTCGGCGTCTGCAGGATCGAACTGCATGACAAAAGTTTCGAAAGTGTCACTGTCCATCAGCTGAGCTTCGTTATTACCAACCGAAAGGACCTGTGCATTCTTTTTCTCAATAATTGGAACCTTTACCTTGTGTTTAACGGGGTAAACCACACTCCTTTTCTGGGAATCAAATACACCAATGGCCACAATCCGGCCTTTGGCCTCCCCATGTTTTCCTGGTTTTGACATGGTGATATCCATAATTTTACATGGAGCATCATCAATAAGCATGTATCTTCCAACCTTTAATTCTCTTACTTCGGCTTCTTGCCAGCTCATAACGTTCAATATGGTGATATGACAAGTATTTATATACTTTGTCCGGGATTTTTCTATTTATAGCCTGTGTTAGAATTAAGTAAAAACCTTTCCTTTGAAGCTTTTGCCCTCCATGGGACTGATCTTTCCTCTTTCTTTCAGTACTTTCCCATCCACCATTACCAGTGATATATTGGATGGATTTGCCGAATATACGATGCTGTTAACGGCATTTTCTTCCGAAACCGGAAATATGTTTGGCATTGATGAATCGATCATTATGAGATCTGCCTTCTTTCCGGGTTCAATTGATCCTATAGTATTGTCACCCAGTGATGCCGCGCCTCCGAGCGTTGCCATATCCAGTATTTCCTGTGCCTTCATGAGTTCCGGATTCCATCTTTCATTCTTCACTGAAAGAGCTGCAAACTTCATTGCCTCAAACATGTTCAGTGAATTGTTGCTGCCGTTGCTGTCCGTGCCCATTGATATGGTGACGCCGTTATTCATCATTTCCGGAACAGGAGGGACACCCCCAACGCCCAGCTTGAAGTTGCTAACCGCGTTCCATGAAACTTTTGTTCCTGATTTTGCCAGAAGCTTCACCTCGCGTAGAGTTACCCATACCGAATGGGCTGCGAGGACATTTTCTGCCAGGAATCCAATTTCTGAGAGATGTTCAATTGGCCTCTTCCCATTATGGTTCTTAACAAAGTTGTAAACCTCCTCCCTGGTCTCGGCAAGATGTGTATGGACAATCGTACCATTCTTCCTTGCCAGATCTGACGCCCGTGAGTAAATATCATCACCAGCCACGTATATGCCCTGAATTCCAACCGACGGTGTTATCCTGTCTTTTCCGCTAAACTCCCTGATGAATATTCCGGCATTGTCAATTGTATCACCTTCCTGTGTTGTGTATTTCCTGTCCAGTGTAACCCATGAAAGATACCCACGGATGCCCGAATCCATCACAGCTTTTGCGATTATATCCTCCTCATAGTAGAGATCTGCGAAAGATGTTATCCCGTTGTTTATCATTTCAGAAATGCCAAGCATGGATGAGTTGTAAATGCCCTCCCGTGTCCTTCCGGAATCCAGCTTGAACGTCTTATCCAGGAATTTCTGTAGATCCATATCATCAAGCCTGTTCTTGAGGTGGGACATGGCAACATGGCAGTGTGTATTGACAAAACCCGGAAGCACTATATTACCATCTGCATCGATAATTCTGTCGGCATCATTACTGGTTTCTCCGACCTGTCTTATGGTATTACCGCTTATCATAATGTTTCCTCTGATAATGTCCCTGCCAGGATTCTGCGTTATGATTGTGGCATCTTTTATGAGTGTGGACTGCATGTACGTGTATCTTTAAATGGCTTATATTCTTGAGCCTCCCTCCTGATGGGCATTGTTTCCGCTTTCAGTCGTACCTCGACCTGTTCCTCGGGACAGAATCTTCTAGCGGAAATCCCGAAGCCAATGGTTTCTTACAATGATTGTATAAATTTTATCACAGCGAGCGGGAAAACCTACCTCTTCAGGGGTGAGATGAGAGCGAACACAACATTTAATAACCACAATACTGCCGCAGGAAAAGGCTATTCTTTCTTCTTTACAATGCTGAAAACCAGGGCAATGACAGGAGGAAAGGATATAATGAAGACTGGAGTACCCACGGACAGTGGGGAATTAACGCCTGTGGACACAGTTACCAATACCCTATCACTTCTTGAGAAGCAGGGGATAAAGCAGGTGAAGTGGTTGAAATAGGGGGCCTACGTTCTTTAGACGTGAGAGGATGTCACGTAATCTTCCGCAGTATGGGCTCTGTCTGGTATGTTTCGTTTCGTTAAAAAGGTTGGATCTATGTTCGACAACTTTCATATAGGGTATATTTTTGATCTACTGGTAACAGAGGGAGAATATCACCGGCGGATATTCTCAACTAAGAGTTGGTATCCCTACTTGTTCGAGACGACTGAGCCAAAATCATGAGCCTTCGTAACTGCATCGTATTCATAGTCGTCACTCAGGAGTCCGTGCATAGCCCTGCTGATTGCGAATATAACGGCGTAAGAAAGACTGAATACTGTCACTGCTACAGCCAGAATTCCAAGAATTTCAACACCAAGCGTGTAAAGGGCCGCGAACCCTCCCCCGAAAATAAATCCGTTTGGAAGGACTGAATTTCCAGAGAGAGCTGCATAACTGTGCTGTGTGAAAAATGCAATCATAATGACTCCAAACAAACCTCCCGTCATGTGCCCAGGTAGAAGTCCTATTGGATCACTTATGGATTTAATTTTTGAAAAGTACCGTTCAGCATAGACAAACAGTGGTCCTCCGATAATTCCCAATAGAAAAGCACTGAGAGGACTCACAAAACCTGCAAGCGGAGTAATTATGATAAGCCCCATTAGAATACCGTTGGTTGCCTGAAGTACACCGCCTGAATCTCTATTCACAAGATAAGCTGTGGCAAGGACTGAGATCATACAGGAAAAAGCCGCAGTGAATGTTGTCATAACCACAATCAATGTGTCGTAGTTAAAAGCAAGGACACTTCCGGGGTTAAATCCAAGCCATCCAAGCATCAAAAGTAGAATTGAGAGAGTAAGCAGCCCATTATTTATATAGTAAGTTTCTCTGGAACTCTCCTTGAAGCTTTTTTTCTTTTCCTCCTGCCATATCCTTAATAATATAGCAAGCCCAGCAAAACCCGCCGCTCCATGAACAACCAGTCCTCCTGCAAAATCCCTCATCCCCATTATGTAAAGCCAGCCAGTTGGGTTCCATATCCATGCAGCTGGAAGATTGTAGATTACTGTGAAATAAACAATTGAAAACAGCACAAAAGCAAACATTTTAACCTTCCTTAAGACCACTACAGAAACAAGGGCAAGAGTAACAGAGGCAAATGCAGTTTCAAAAAGAAAATATGTTATGCTCAGAAGTCCAGTGCCAAAATATTTAGACGTGGTCGACCACCACACATCTGTAAAAACCGCATTGGGAGAAGTTAGAATCCCCATGAATGAACCGGGATAATAAAATGGGTTTCCAATGAATCCATAAATGGTGGGAGCAAAGGCAGTGTTGAAGCCTATCAAAGACATCACTATAAACGAGATGCCAGTTATCAGTATTGTTTTATAAAGACTCCTGTTCATTTTGCTGCCGAGTTCACCGACCTCGAGAAATCCAACAGAAATTGTCATAATAAATACGAGAAATGCTGCGATAAGTATCCAGAAATTGTTAAGGATGTTAATCATAACACCTCAATCCAATCGCACAGTTATATTTTAACTATTGTGAGAACCCCTAAAACAAAGAATATTAGTGTTATTTATTGTTAACATGATGCCCCTAAATTTGTCTGTTTTCATCATATACGGTACCCGGATTATCATTGAAATTTGCGCAACCTATTCCAGATGTTTAGTTCAAGAGTCCAATGCACAAATATGGTGTCTAGTGTCATGACAACATTATAATACTGTATAATATTTTGACAATTTCTTATCCGCCTTCTTTCGGTCAAATCCCCAATTGATCTTTTTCCTGTCACGATTACGTCTTCGAGTCCATGCACAGACTTCCTGTTCCAGGCTTTCGAAATCTTCGAATCTTCTGTCCGTGCATTCCATGTCCATAACGTTGATCTCTATCACTGCAACATTCAGCCAGCTGGCATGCTTTGGTGTATAATGGAATTCAATCCTCTGCAGTATCCGCTTTGCCTCTTCTTCCCCAAATGTCTCTTGGAACGATGATGCAAAATGAGTGTTAAGATTGTCAAGGATTATGTGCAGCTTCCTGGCCTTCGGATATCTGTCAAGAACCTCTTTCACAAACATGGCGAA
>JAKADT010000101.1 GCA_021820245.1 Thermoplasmata archaeon
ATCTGCTTTTTCAGCTATAATCAATGTACTGTTCAATGAAACACCACTTTTTCAGATTCCCCGTAAGGGATGGAGGCATTCTCTCCATACTATTTAAGGTGAACCATTTGGTGAAGCATACCATACATTAAAACGGTTATCTGGGTTGCACTTCAACCTTTCAGAGGAGGTGTCCATGAGTTCAGAATCCAGATAAAATTAATAGGGCTGAAGCCATAAATTATCCATGTACACTTCAAAGGATGCACCCGGATTTCCAGGAATAACACCACACTGGACATCCAGCGCCAAGGATGGCATAGGAACATCCCTCTCAATAGAGAGCAGGATATGGTTCTCAGTTTCTCATGGAATAGTGAATGAGGTTTACTATCCCAGAATTGACATTGCCAATACAAGAGACATACAGTTCATTGTCACTGATGGAAAGAATTTTTTCTCGGAGGAACGCAGGGATACAATTCATGAAATGAAGAGACATGATGGAAAAATTCCCGCCTTTGAAATCCGAAACAGTTGCAAAAGAGGATACTATGAGATTTCAAAGACTGTCATTACCGACCATAGTTCAGATGTCCTTCTTCAAAAGGTGAAATTCAGGAATCTGAAGGGTATACCCCTGAAAATATTCGTCCTGATTTCACCTCATGTTAAAAACCTCGGACGCAGCAACAACGCCTGGGTTGGGGATTACAAGGGATCACCGTCTCTTTACGCAGAAAGAGAGAATATAGTACTTTCTCTTCAGGTTTCAACAGGTTTCACAAATGCCAGTTCCGGTTATGTTGGAATTTCTGACGGATGGCAGATTTTGAAAAAATATGGCTATCTTGCTGAAACCTATGAGAGATCATTGAATGGAAACGTTGCCCTTATTGCCGAGATAAATCCAGACCAGAATGGGGAGTTTACCGTTGCCCTTGGGTTCGGGGAGAATCCTGCTGAAGCGGGGCAGAAGGCCAGGCTCTCCCTTCAGAGGGGCTTTGATAATGCCTATGAGCATTATGTAGAAGCATGGGATAGATTCCTCCACACCCTCTCCAGACCATCAGGAGATGAGAAATTTGACCTCTATGACGTGAGCTGTACAGTAATAGAGGCACACAGGGCAAAGGGCCAGTTTCCGGGTGCAATGATAGCAAGCCTTTCAATTCCATGGGGGAATTCCAAGAGCGATGAGGATCTTGGAGGTTATCACCTCGTCTGGCCGAGAGACATGGTTGAATCAGCGGAAGCGTTAATTGCGGCAGGAGATTTTGACACCTCAGTAAAGGCCATGGAATTCCTGAAGGCGACACAGGAATCAGACGGACACTGGAACCAGAACATGTGGCTTGATGGATCTCCATACTGGCAGGGAATTCAGATGGATGAAACCGCTTTTCCAATAATACTCGCCGATATGCTGAAGCGTAACGGAACCATAAAAGCAGAATATGCGTGGGACATGGTTAGGAAGGCTGCACAGTATATTGCGAGCTATGGGCCTGTTACACAGCAGGACAGGTGGGAGGAGGATGGCGGATTTTCACCTTTCACCATTGCAGCCGAAATAGCAGGGTTACTCTGCGCTGCAGACTTTGCACATGAAACGCATAACCACAAAGTGGCGGAGTTCCTGAGAGAAACTGCAGATATTTTCAATTCAAACATAGAGAGATGGATCTATGCAACTGAAACGGAAACTGCAAAGAAATACGGAGTTGATGGTTATTATGTTCGCATTGCACCACCAGACAGTTCCATTAAATGGGCAGGTTCTGCAATGAAAGGTTTTGTTCCTATAAAAAACAGGCCTTCCTGGGAGGAGATGCAGAGTCCGGAGAACATAATCAGCACCGATGCACTTGCCCTGGTCAGGTTTGGCCTTCGCAGGGCAGATGACCCAGGAATAGTGAACACAGTGAAGATCATTGATTCCATACTTAAAGCTGAGACACCAACAGGACCGGTATGGCACAGGTATAACCATGACGGATACGGTGAACATAAGGATGGAAGCCCATTTGATGGAACTGGAACCGGAAGAGGCTGGCCCCTTCTTTCCCTTGAGAGAGGTCATTATGAACTGGCACTTGGCAACAGAGAAAAAGCTCTGGAACTCATCAGGACAGTAAGAAATCAGACAAGCCCCGGAGGGTTTCTTCCGGAACAGATATGGGATTCTCCGGACATTCCGGAAAGGGGGCTTTACAATGGAAAACCATCAGGATCAGCTATGCCGCTGGTATGGGCACATGCCGAATATATAAAGCTTGCAAAATCAATAAAGGACAACAGGATATTCGATATGCCACCGCAGACCTATAAACGTTACATTGAAGATAAAAAGACCTCTGATAAGATTATCTGGAGTTTCACAAACAAGGTAAGATCAATTGAACAGGGTATGAATGTCAGAATCCAGGTGCTTGCAAAGGCAAGGATTCACTGGTCTGATGATGGATGGAAAACTACCCATGACACGGAAACAACTGATTCTGGAATAGGTATTAATTATGCTGACCTAAAAACTGGGAAGATGAAGAAAGGGGAAAAATTTGTTTTCACATTCTTCTGGACCGAATCTGGAAACTGGGAGGGAAAGGATTTTACGGTTACAGTTGAATGATAGCCTCAGTTATAAGATTCGATATAGTAGGGAGAAGAAATCCACAGGGACGCATATGTTGAACCACAAAGGTGTGATCATAAACAGGTGCAAGGGGGTGTACGAACCCGCCGAAGACACATTTCTCCTTATGGACTGCCTGAAATGCGGCGAGGACGTTCTGGAGATAGGCACAGGAACTGGCATCATTTCCATATACTGTGCAATGAAGGGTTCCAGATGTACTGCTACCGATATAAATAAAAAAGCACTGGAATGTGCAGAGAAAAATTCGGATCTCAATGGAGTGAAAATTGAGTTTCACCACGGAAACCTTTTCCAGTGCATAAACGGAAAATATGATACAATAATATTCAACCCGCCATATCTTCCCACGGAGGACAATATAGAAGAATCGGAACAGTGGGATGGCGGATCGGATGGTTTTAAGGTAATAAGGCCATTTCTTTCCACGGCCCATAAGTTCCTGAAAGATAATGGTGAAATTTATTTTGTTCTCTCAGATCTTACGGATATGGATTCCCTGTTTGCCGAATTTCGGAATTATAATTTTAATAAACTAGGTGAGGATACCTTCGAAACAGAGAGAATAGTGGTTTTTTCTGCCAGAACGGCATAAATCAGATTGAATACGGGTGTTTGAATGGGTATTGAGGAGAGGATCAGGGACATAGAGGAGGAGTTGAAAAAGACCCAGTACAACAAAGCCACGGAACACCACGTCGGACTGCTGAAGGCGAAGATGGCAAGGCTGGAACTTGAGGCTGAATCCCATAAGAAGGGTGGGGGTACGGGATTTGCAATCCCAAAGACCGGAGACGCCACCGTTGCCCTGGTGGGTTTTCCAAACGTTGGAAAAAGCAGCCTTTTGAGTGTACTTACCAACAAGCAGAGTGAGATAGGTAATTTTGCCTTCACCACACTTCGAGTCATACCCGGTACAATGGATTATGAGGGTGCACAGATACAGATCCTGGATCTTCCAGGTATTATAGAGAATGCTGCTGTTGGATCGGGGAGAGGAAGAGAAGTCCTGAGCATCGTCAGGGGTGCTGATCTCATAGTCATTGTTACTGATGTTAATGTGGGTGGAATCGACAAGATCGTCAATGAACTTCACAAGGGAGGAATAGTGGTCAACAGACGGCGCAAGAACATTTCATTCAAGAGAACCAACAGCGGAGGCATCAGGGTCCATAAACCCAGAAAGGTCGAGATCGACGATGCCGAAATCAGGGATATACTGAAGGAGTTCAAGATCACCAACGGTGAGCTTTACATAAGGGAGAGGATAGATGCTGAGGACCTCATTGACTTTCTCAGAGGGAACACTGTCTATGTTCCGGCACTTGTTGCAATCAACAAGATTGATCTTCCACACAGCATGGACAAGATCGTGAACTCAGTGGGCGGAATAGGGAAAATCGTGGAGGTTTCCGCATCGAAGAGAATAGGCATGGACAGGCTTAAAAACGAGATCTATAATTCCCTTGAACTTGTGAGAATTTATCTCCGTGAAAAATCCGGGGATATTGATTATGCAAGACCACTTGTTCTGTCTAAGGGTGCTAAAGTTGAGGATGTTGGAAGGAAGATAAGCAGGGAGATGATCCAGTCCTTCAGGTACGCCATCATATCCGGACCAAACCGGAAGATGAATGAGATAAGAGTCGGACTGGATTATGAAGTCATGGACAGGGATGTGGTAACTCTCATAAGCAGGAATTGATTTTCCAGTGACATGAAATGCGTGAAGGTTCTTTTCATGGGAAGAGTACAGGGAGTTGGATTCAGGGAACAGACAGCTCACAAAGCCGAAAGTCTCTCTATTTCAGGTTATGTCAGGAACAATTCCGACGGGTCCGTTGAGGCAGTATTCATGGGACCGGATGAAAAAGTTGAAAAGATCATAGACTATTGCAGAAATTCAGTAAAAAACGCAAATGTTACCGGATTTGAAGAGAAGGAAACGGTCTGTACCGGAGATCGTTCATTCAGGATTCTTCACTGAA
>JAKADT010000018.1 GCA_021820245.1 Thermoplasmata archaeon
CTGGCCTGCATGGACAACAGCTATGTTGAGGGATCATCTCAACTTACGAACATATCCGGACAGACTGTGAGGAATCATCTCCGTGATAAGAATCCGGAAGGACTGTTACAGATCAATGCCGATCTTATTGCCACAATGAGAGAGAAAGGTCTCTTCAGGAAACCTCTCATTGTAGCCATGGACTGGCACGACGAGATGTATTATGGTGACATTGATGCAGATGGCGTAATAGGCACAAAGAATAAGGCTGGAACCAATTATGCATACGAATATGCCACTGCTTCAATAGTGGTGAAAGGAATACGTTTCGTTATTGCAGCTATCCCGGTCATGAAGAGAACAATCCTGGACATGGTATCAAGGCTTCTGGATATCATTGAATCACATGGCATAAGGATCAGTTCTCTCCTGATGGATGGGGGTTTCTTCTCTGCTGATCTCATAAATTACCTTAATTCCATAGGCATGAATTTCGTAATGCATGCACCAAAGCTTGGCAAAGAATGCAAGGGGGAAGAAATAGACGTGGAATACAGAACTTCTTCACATAATAGGAGAAAAAAGGATCAGGCTTCATTTCGCGTCGTCTCCATATATGGGCATACCAAGAGAGGCATGGTGCTGTATGTATTCGCAACAAACATGGATATTTCACCTGAGAAGTTGCTTAAACTGTATAGAAAAAGATGGGGTATAGAGACAGGATACAGGATGATTCGGAAGTTCCTTGCAAGAACAACATCTAAAAGACATAACATAAGGCTGCTGTATTTCTATCTTGCAATTCTCCTGTACAACATGTGGGTTCTGATGAATATTGTGGCCAGAGTGAAGATAATAGCTGAAAACCTGAAGGTGTTCATCGCGTCAAAACTTATTGAAGCAAACCCCTTTGTTACCAATCTTGTTCAGTCAAATGGGCATTCGGGAGGTGATTTTTGATCTACTGTTTAGTCGTGGGAGGATGTCACATGACATTACATGACATAGGTCAATCATAGTTCAGCCACACATCATGAATGAAAGATCACAAATAACAGGTTTGCATATTCAATAATGGAAATAAAGAAAGTTGCCGTTGTAGGTTCTGGCAGCATGGGCTCTGCCATAGCTGAGATTTTTGCATTTAATGGACTGGAAGTAATACTCAAGGATCAGAATATTGACCTGGTAAACTCAGGAATCCGCAAAATCAGGAAAATACTGGAGAACCAGCTTCATTTTCAGGAGAGTAAGTCTTCCAGGGAGATTTCGAGAATTGAACACCTTGGCATAATGCTTTCAGAAGAACAGAAAGATGCAGTCAGGAATAACATGAAACCGACTTTGACCACAAAGGTAATTGAAGAGATCGTGGAACGTATAAAGCCAGCCGATGATTACTCTCAATTCGCGGATGTTGATTATGTTGTAGAAGCTGTATTCGAGAACATGGACGTGAAAAAAGCCGTTATGAAAGATCTCTCTGCGAACTGCAGGGATGAAGCAATCATCAGCACCAACACATCATCCCTGAGTATAACCAAGCTTTCATCATTCATGAAGAACCCACAGAGGGCAATCGTAACGCATTTCTTCAATCCACCATACACTCTTCCACTGGTTGAAATAGTTCCAGGGATGAGGACTGAAAATTCCACCGTTTCAGAAATGATGGCATTTTATTCCAGATTAAGAAATCATCGCGGTTTAATGAGGCCCATAAGGGTGAAGGAAGTACCTGGTTTTCTCGTTAACAGGATACTTGTTCCGGTGCTTAACGAGGCTTCCATATTGCTGGATGAATGTGTGGCAAGCGCCCAGGATATCGACACGGCAATGAAACTGGGTGCGGGATTCCCCATGGGTCCTCTGGAACTTGCGGACATGGTTGGTTTAGATGTAACATATGACGTCGTAAGGATCCTGTATGAAGAATATGCAGATCAGAAATACCGGCCCTCCCTTCTCTTGAAGAGGATGGTTGATTCCAACAAGCTTGGAGTAAAAAATGGTGAAGGATTTTACAGCCACTGACTGAAAATCATTTTATCTGGTTTATCCCACCCATCTGTTTGTTCACAAGGACAACTGTTGGTGTGATAACATATTTCTTCTGGGAAATTCTGAAAATAGATACCAGGACATTTTTTCTATTATTGTCCTTAAAAACCTTCCTAATCTCACCGATCAGACTTTTATTCACGCTGAGTTCCACATATATGGGATTCCCCATGTGGTACCAAGTGGCTATTATGGAACCCTCGTCTACCAGCTCCACATCTTCCCTGTCCACCTCAAAGTCAAACCTTTGTCCTACCTCTATTTTCAATTCACGTACCTTGTCTAATAGAAAAAACCAAGTTATTTAAGCTTTTTCTGTACGAGATATATTCGAAATCATATTAACCTATGACAGGAAAAAAGACAAAATTGAAGTACCAGTACGTTACTCGGTCTCGATTAGGGTGACTCCGAGAACCTTTTCGAGCTTCCTTGCTATCCTGATATCGGGTGTAAGACTCCCTCTTTCTATATTTGCAAGGACATTCTTTCTTTCCAGTATTTTAGCGGCTAGATCATCCTGTGTCATTTCCAGCTTTGAACGAGCGTCGTGAATGAGTTTTGCATATTCAGGTACAACAAGCAGGTTTTCAATGTTATCCCTTTTCTTTAAAGGCTTGCTTTTACGTGGCATTGGAGGACGGTATTCACGCTGGGGTAGTTTGATGGCTTCGGGCTGAACTTTAACGGGATTCGAGTATCCAGAGGATCTAAGCTTATCCACAGGCACTCCAAATTTGCTACAGGAATCGCACACGCTAAGAATCGCACCATCCACCCTCACCTTTGTCAATTTTTCGCTCTTCTTTCCACACATTTCACATTCCATGTTTGCGCCCTCCTTCTTGACCACTCATGAACTATTGATTGAATTTGATTAGTTTAAAGTTTCTATTGGTGAAATTCAAAACACAACTGTTTATAATCCCATGGAATCGTCCTGGGATGGAACCAGGATGGAATTCCCTACTGAGAAGGGATGGAGGAAACTATTACACCATCTCTATATATCCCAAACCGGTATATGGGGAAAAGGTAAAAAAAGAAAACGGAGCTTACAAACGGTACTGGGACCCAAAGAGAAGCAAGCTTTCCGCCGCTCTGAGAAAGGGCTTAAGAAATTTTCCATTTGAAAAAAACAGCACGGTTCTTTATCTCGGTGCATCAACGGGTACCACCGTAAGCCACATAGCTGATCTCTGCCCGGAAGGTAAGATATTTGCAGTTGAATACTCTTTTGAATCCTTCACCAAGCTACTGAACATATCAGAAGATCGGAAGAACCTATATCCATTTCTGGAAGACGCCATGAATATTGAGAACATATCAGGTTTTATAGATAGACCGGAGATCATATATCAGGATATATCACAGAGGCATCAGGTTCAAATTTTCAATCTTGCTGCCAGTACTTTCAAAACCGTAAAAAAGGCTATACTCATAATCAAGGTTAGAGCAATAAGTGCCAGGCAGAACGATAGGGAAATAGTGCAAAATTCAATAAAAGGCATAAAAAGTTTCAGGGTAGGAGAGATAATTGACCTCAAGCCTTATGACAAGTCAAATTACCTGGTCTATATGGAGAGGTAATAATGACTACCAAATAGAATTATACACACATGTCATATGAGCAAACGTGAAAGAAAATCCATTTTTTGAAAAAAATGCTGAAAAATATGCAATGAGTAAGTCACATAAGTCCGGCGAGGATCTGGATATACTGGAAAATCTCTTGAAACCGGATAGGGATGACGTTATGCTTGACATTGCGACTGGAACAGGTTTTACGGCAGTAAGACTTGCCCCTCTGGTTAAGATGGTCACGGCGTCTGATCCAACTGAAGGGATGCTGAATCAGGCCAGAAAACTTGCCACGGAATCTGGAATACTGAATATAAAGTTCCAAAAGGCAGCATGGGAAGATCTGGACCCAGGTTCAGGGACATACAATATAATTACATGCAGAAGGGCAGCCCATCACTTTAACAACATTGACATGTTTTTCTCAAAGGTATATTCCATGCTAAGACCAGGCGGCAGGTTTGCGTTTGTAGACTTCACAACACCTGAACTTGATAATTTTGACTACTTCAACGGACTGGAGAGAACAAGAGACAGTACACATGTGTACGCCCTTAAAATTTCAGACATTGAAAGGCTTGCAGATCAATACGGCTTTACCATAGTATCTATGGAGACAAGGGATGAAACAGTTCGATTCAGTTCATGGATTTACCCTGTTGATGAGAATAGCATGGAGGGTATAAAATGCAGAGAATACCTCGAAAACTCACCCACAGAAAAATCATCATTGATCGGGTACGATCCGGGAAACCGGACTTTCAGGAAGACGCGTGTCATAGCAATACTCCAGAAGTCAGGATAAACATATAATATCCATTTTCCCTGTGGGTTTGTTTATCATGACCGAAAACCCTGACCTTGATCTTGAATATTTTCATAAAAATGGATTCTTTAGGAAAAACTGTTCATCATGCGGTTCAACGTTCTGGACACTGGACAGTGTACGAACCACTTGTGGCGATCCTCCATGTGATTCGTACACATTCATAGGAAACTCACCTGTATTCAAGCCATTTTCACTGAACGAAATGAGAGATCATTTCATAGGTTTCTTTAAGGAGAGCCATAAGGTCGTAAAGCCATATCCTGTGGTGCCCAGGTGGAGAGACGATGTGCTTCTTGTCAATGCATCAATTTATGACTTTCAGCCCCATGTGACATCGGGAAGGGTAAAGCCTCCAGGTAACCCTCTTGTAATGTCTCAGCCGAGCATAAGGATGACAGACACAGATCTCGTGGGTTCAACGGGAAGGCACCTGACAAGCTTTGAAATGCTCTGTCATGACTCATTCAACTACAGTGGGAAAATGGTCTACTGGAAGGAGGAAACGGTGGAGTACTGTTTCACATTTCTCACAGAAAGCCTCAGGATCAATTCGGGGCTCATAACATTCAAGGAGAAGCCATGGGCCGGAGGCGGAAACGCTGGAAACGCACTGGAGGTGTTCGTTATGGGTCTTGAGGTAGCAACCCTGGTGTTCATGGATCTTAGGGAAGATCCATCAGGAGATATAGATATTGACGGAAACAGGTACAGCAAGATGGATCTGTCCGTCGTGGACACAGGATATGGACTGGAAAGATTAACCTGGCTATCCCAGGCGACCTCGACAGTCTATGGTTCAACATTCGGGGATGTTATAAATTATATAATCAAGCACAGCAATGCGAAAGTACTGGATGAAAGAATTCAGGGAAGAATGTCATCTATTGCCGCAAAGATCGAACCTTTCAGCAAGAAAAGGGTATTGAATGAATTTTACAGGGAAGAGAAAATTGAATCCCAGGAAAAAACGAATGAAACTTCGCTCCTATTTGAAAATAGCAGATCTGTCTTCGCGCTGGCAGATCATGCAAAGACGCTTCTTCTTCTGTTTTCAGATTATGTAATTCCTTCAAATGTAAAGGTAGGTTATCTTGCAAGAACGCTTTTAAGGCGATCTTTCAGGTACATGGAGGATTTGCAATTCACAGGCGATCTTGAAACCATACTGGAAATGCATCACGAATCAATGCAAAGTGTGGTTCAACAGTATCCTGATCATTTCATAAAGGAGATGATTTCATCTGAGTTTGAGAAATACAGAGATACTATTGAAAAGGGAAAGAACCTGATCCTCAGGGTCTTTGACAGAAAAAAATCGATCGAGACGGAAGACCTGGTGACATTTTATGATTCAAACGGTCTTGTACCTTCATTTGTGTCGGAAGTCCTTTTAAAGGAGCGTAGTTATGTGGCGAACATCCCAGAGGACTTCCAGAGTCAGGTCATAGCGAGGCACGAGAAAGTTGAAAGAACGGAGGGTAAAAAGGGTAAAGCTGGAGAAATACCACAGATAGAGACACGCCCTCTATACTATGACGATGCGAATATAGGTGAATTCAACGCCCTTGTACTGTATTCAGGCAATAAGACAATCATAACAAACCAGACTGCATTTTATCCTGAGGGTGGGGGACAGCCATATGACCTTGGCTATTTTGTTTACGGAAACAGAAAAGTGCCAGTCCTGAAAGTACACAGATATGGAAGATCAATAGTCCACTATCTATCTGAAAATATACCTGAGAGATCAAAAATAACGGGACATGTGGACATGAAGAGAAGGAAACAGCTAATGATCCACCATTCTGCAACTCATCTCCTCCTTGGTATACTCAGGCAGACTCTTGGCGATCATGTCTGGCAAAGCGGCGTGCAGAAAGAGGTTGAAAAATCAAGGCTTGATATAACTCATTACAGGAAACTTAAAGATAGTGAAATCAGAGATGTTGAGGAGAGATGCCTTCAGGCAATTATCCAGAACAGAAGAATAAAGGCATCATACATGGAATGGAACAGCGCCATGGAAAAATATGGGTTCAGACTTTTCGAGGGAGGGATTCCTGAAAGCAGTAAACTCAGGGTTGTTGAGATTGAGGGAATAGACGCCGAGGGCTGTGGGGGAACACACCTTGATTATACGGGGCAGATCGGTTTCATAAAGATCATCTCGGCGGAACCCCTTCAGGAAGGCATACAGAGAATTATTTTTGCAGCAGGCTATTCAGCATTGGCCTACGTTCAGAGAATGCAGCAGGATATCGATATGGTCAGAAGCGAGCTCAACGTGGATCTCGACCATATCCAGCCAAAGTTTAAATCGTCGTGGGAAGACTATATATCACTCAGAAAAAAATGGGACAAAATTCTCAAGGAATCTGTAAAAAGCATGATGGAAACATCCAGGAAGTTTATGGTCGGAGAGATTGAAGTTTACATTCTGGGTGGAACTTATGGGGATGAACAGCTGACTGAATTTACAAGGCTTGCCAATTCAATGAGAAATTCACTGTTTTTTATAAATAATGCAAGGGGTGATTCAATCGAGGTAACACTAATTTCAACCTGTTCTATGGGATCGGATTCAATAGCCAGGTCACTTACCAGCAACCACGGGAAGCTGCAGTCGGCGTCACCAAGGTATGCAAAGCTTCTCACTGATGAAACAATCGGTGAAACATTAATAAGGAAGGTTTTAGCTACACTGAAAAACCAGTGAGGAAATGCTGAAGGAAGAACAGAAGGCTGCCGCAAGAAATGCGGTGTCCCATTTTTACAGAGTTGTAGATGAAAAGGATGACAGTGACTCAATCACCTTTATTGTAGATTCAAGCACTCCCTTCAGTGAGAATAATTTCAATGCACTCCTGAACACGATCTCAAGGAAGGGACTGGTCGCTTTCACTGCAAACAGAGAAGGAAACGAAATAGTGATTCTTCCGAAAACTACGCAGATTAGAGATAGGTTCAATTATCGTCTGATTCTGTTCGTTCTGACCTTCATTGCCATATTTTACTTCGGATACGAATATGTAGTATCATATTACGGGAACACAAATTTATGGTGGAATCTTGAAAATTCAACGCTGCTTTACGTTCTACCGGTATGGGCCATACTCATATCCAAGGAATTCACAAAATTCCTTATAATGAAGAGAAACAGGCAGGCTTATTCGTTTCCCATTTTTGTCCCGGATCCAATAGGCATGGGAACCATGGGTCTCATAAACACAAATAAAAACAGTTTCACATCCAAAAGATCCATGATTGCATTCTCTGGAATTCCCCTGCTTGTGGGGTTTATAATGTCAGCAGTAATTCTCATGGCTGGGAGCTTACAGACCATCACCTCCCCACCGGATAATCCTGTGCTGAGTTCCGTGCTTGCAGGTTCAGGTTCTCCGGCCATGTTTCAGGTGTTGATATATCGGTTCATTCCTTCAAGTGGAATACTTGATCCACTCGCTTTTGCAGGGTGGGTTGGTCTGATAGTGAACTCGTTCAGCGCTCTACCCCTTGGATATATGGATGGAGGGATATTGGCATCAGCACTTCTTGGCAAGAAATCCATAATCCTCTCATACATTTCCATACTTGCAATAATTGTACTGGGAATAGCCTATCCTGCCTGGATAGTTCTGGCTGTTTTTGTGCTTTTATTTGGTCTCCGTGGTCCTGAACCATTGAACAACGCCTCTATTCTGGGTAAAAAATCACGGACAATTGCTGCGGTTGGGTTTGCCATAATGGTGATTGGCCTGGTCCCACTTCCCTACCACGCACCCAGTACGCAGTTTCGTATAGATATGATGCAGAGTCAGGTGGTCATTATCAATGGAACCGGAAACAGCACATATTTCAACATGTCAATCTCCAATAACGGTTCTTCATCCATATCACCAGCTTTTCAGGTTTCCCCTTACATTTCGTTCAAAGCTGAAAGTAATGGAAAATCCATACCTCCAGGATCATCCATGGGTTACAGCCTGCTATTCAACACCAGCAGGATAAGAAGGGACGGTATTTACGATTTCAACCTTTCGGCTTCCAGCGGTACCTATAAACAGACTGTCCCCATAAAAATGCTGATGGTTAACATATCTCAACCTGTTTCATTCGACACTTCCAATCCTCTCTATGAAAATGTTACAGTGGGAAAAATTTTCACGCTTGATTTTATGAATACGGGTTTCGCAGGAAACAATTCTACTTTCAGCATATTATCCATAGGTGAGAATAACTTCTCATATACACTCTTCACTGACAGCATGCAGGCAAATATAACCTTCATGGGTATGGCTCAGCTGGCTCTTGGGGAAATTACACTGCCTGAGGGGAAATCCTATGCCCTGGATCTGGAGGCACAGACGAATTTTACTACATGGACTATTGTTGGATATAACCGCAACTACCAGGCTGCCATAGCAGTCCTGAGTGAGGGACCAGCATGAAGGAAGAACTTTGTGGTGCGGTGTAAGAGGTGGGCCTGAGAGTAGCATTTTTTGTCAATCCACTGGCCGGTTTGGGTGCCGGAACCAACCAGAAGGGATCAGACCACCTTAAACTGGATGACTGCAAAAATTCCACCTCTATTCCTGCTGCGGAAAGATTCATTGATGAGGTGAAGACCTGCAAGGTCACTTTCATAACTCCAGAAGGCTGCATGGGAGGGGATATCTTTTCTAAATTTTCCATGTCCAGCGTTGTTCTTCTTCCTGGTCCTTCAGAAATGAGCCAGAGGAAAGATACAGCGGATTTCATAACAACCGTGAATTCCATGAAGCCAGATATTGTAATCTTTGTTGGCGGAGACGGAACTGCCAGAGATGTTGCAGCTGTTCTGGATAAGGAAATTCCGGTTATGGGTATACCTGCAGGTGTGAAGATGTACAGTTCAGTATTTGCCCTTTCAATACATCATGGGGCAGAACTTTTAAAAAACCTGGCCGACCTGGGTTCCATTAAAACAACTCGCGGTGATATAGTGGATATAGATGAATATGATTACCGCACAGGCAAGCTTAATCTTAAAGTCTTTGGAACAGTTTCAATACCTGTGTCACAGGAAATTATTGGTATGGGCAAGGCAGAATACTCCATTGGAGATATTGATGGAATTGTTGATTATGTCGCAGAGAATATGGACAGGGGCACCTCTTATATTATTGGTCCGGGAAGCACATGCAAAGCTATAAGCAGGCATTTTGGACTCTTCACGAATGAACTTGGATTTGACGTCCTGAGGTCAGGGCGTCTTGTTCAGGAGGATGCAGATGAAAACGACATTCTCAAGGCCACGGAAAATGGAAGGACAGTGATGATCATTTCTCCCATAGGAGGCCAGGGATTCTTGATAGGGAGAGGCAACAGGCAGTTAACCCCCAGAGTTATTGAACGCATTGGGCTGGACAACCTGATGGTTATTTCCACGCCGGAAAAAATAGCCGGAATTTCAAAACTTTATGTGGATCTGGAAGGCTTCAAGGGGAAATGGCCAAAATACATGAAGGTGCTTACAGGTTACGGAAACTATAAGATCATGCCCGTGATAAGCTGACAGCAATGAGAATAGGATATTTCACCGAAACATATTATCCTACACCGGATGGTGTTTCACATTATCTCAGAGATATAAAGAAAGGGCTGGAATCCAGGGGGCATGAGGTCTTCATTTTTTCGCTAACAGGAGATCGTAATGAGAATAAGGTATTCATTCCACACTCAGTTCCTCTTGTTATGTATCCTCAATACAGACTTCCAGTCAACTTCTTTCCGTTCGGGCTTTTCAGGAAAATTAAAAAATTGAAACTCGATATATTGCACATTCAGGACTCATTTTTTATGGGTTCCATCGGATACCGAGCGTCTGTCAATTTCAACATTCCAATAGTTGCAACCTTTCACACAGATTTTTCAAAAATGAAGAACACCATTAAGTTTCTATTCAGCAAGAGGGCTTTTGATCTCTCGTGGAGATACAACCTGTATCTTTACAGAAAATGCAAAATGGTGCTCTGTCCCAGCAATGCTGCCTATTCAACGATCAGGGAGGGTGGAATAGAAAATGTCAGGGAACTTCCACTCTTCGTTGACACAGAAAGATTTGTGCATAGCGTTGGAGATCAAAATCACGACAATTTTACCATCATCTATATCGGAAGACTTGTAGAAGACAAGGGGGTAAGAACCATTGTAGAAATAGCCAGTAACCTCAGGGATATGGAAGGCATCAGGTTCATCATTGCGGGAACTGGGCCTGATGAGCGAATCATTGGCGATCTTGTGAGGAAAAAAGGTCTTGAGGGACTGGTTGAAATGAAGGGGTATGTGGATGAGAATGAGAAGATAAAACTTCTGGGAAGTTCAACCCTGTTCATCCATCCCTCCAAGTCAGACACATTTGGCATCTCCGTGCTTGAGGCCCTCTCATCAGGCCTTCCTGCACTCGTCTCAAGTGATTTTCCACTGAACAATTATTGCGGTAATGAAGAAAATGGTATTATTACAACTGATTTCTCCGACATACCAGGTACATGCAGTGAAATAAGGAAACTGGTCGATGACCGTGAATATTTCAGGAGACTCTCGGAGGCTGCAAGGAAATTCAGTGTTGAAAAATTCAGTATGCAGAGTCACATTGATGCGCTCATTGATATTTATTCAGATCTCATAGCGAAAAAAAGCCAAAATATATAAAATTAAGAAGGTTATACGCTTTCATAGTGTATACACATGGATGAGCCAGGAGAACACAGAAGGTTTTCGGATTTAGCAAAATATGTAAAAAAATCGCCTCCCTGGTGGGCATATGTTTTGCCGATCTTTGCCCTCCTTGGGGTTGATTATCTTCTCATAAGAAGTGTTTATGTAGTTATATTCGGGATCCTGGGATCCTATTTTCTCGTGATTGCACTGGATTCACTTTTCTTTGTAATAACCAGATTCAAGTTTCCATTCAGGCGTATAATATTCCTTGATTTCACGTCGCTTTTAATATGGAACATATTTTTCTGGGTACTTTATCTGCTCCATGTGTTTCAGAATTATGAGATTGCAATTATGATATCAATATCATCAACTGCCCTCCTGCGTACCCTCATTTTCTACATCTACTATTCTGACAACATTATAAAATCAACAATACCAGCTCTGAATTATACCTTTTCTTCAATTGTTTCCCTGACAGTCATATTCAAGAATCTATATGTCCTGATTCCCTTCATACTTTCCTCCATTGTTTATGTAGTCGCAGGTGTTATCTTCATAAAGAGCACAACAAAGAACTTTGCCGAAGAGTATGGAGAAAGTCCAACAAAGCTCATAAAATTCTTCCTCAATTATCAGAATGAAGTGGGGGAGAACAAGATCGGGGAGAGCTTCTTCAAGAAGATGTACCGCAGCAGAAGAACCGTCCCGGTGAAAGTCATGGATATATTGAGGACAGATGGAAGCAGAAAGGTTCTTATGGTATTTCCGTACGTCCATCCAGGACCATTTGGAACGCTTGGTTCAAGTGACCTTCCAGCCAGGCTTCAGTCCAGGCTCAAGGATATTGGATCCGAACTTATGGTGTTTCACACAACAACCACGAACAGCAACAACTGTGCAGGAGAATCTGATATTGATGCAATATCCGAAGCAGTAAGAAGATCACTGGATGGCATGGAGTATGTAAACACCATGTCAAGATTCAAGAAACTTACAGTGGGGAGGCTAGTCATAGGCATAATGAGATTTGGTAATTTTGGTATTGGTTCCATAATCCCAGAAAGAACGCCCTTTGATGATGTATCATTAAAAGAGGGGATGAAGATCATACACTTCGTGGAAAAGAACACACTTACAAACTTCGCCCCAATAGATGCCCAGAATTATTTTCAGGAAAGGGCACCTGAACTGCGGGATTGTTCCTCACTTCCAAATGCATTTGTAAGAGAATTCTCAAAACTTCCATCAAAGTATCCAGCAAGGATTGGGTATGGGCGTGTAAGCCCGGAAATGCCGGATCTGGCTTCGATGGGAATACAGGCACTGGTTTTTGACACAGGCGACAGGATGAATGCAGTTGTGCTGACCGATTCCAATAACATAACGCGTGAAGCCATAACAGCATGCGAACAGAAACTGAAAGAGATCGTCTCTTCAGTAGAAATCTATACCACCGACAACCACTATGTTAACGCGGGAACATTAAATGTGAATCCTCTGGGGATAGCAGGCAACCTGAGTGAAATCTCAGACTACGTCTACGCAGCGGTTTACAAAGCATTACAGAACGTAGAGGAAGTCAGGGTTGGTATGGCAACGGAAGAGGCCCAGGTCAGAATGGGGGATGAAAACGCGTTCCAGAAGCTTATGGGAAGTGTGTTTGCATCTCTGAGGACAGCAAAATATTCCATTATAATAACAATATCTTCATCAGTGGCACTTTCAGTTGTGATGTTCAGGTTCATGGTTGCATTTGTCTGAAGTAAGGTGAAATTAATCTTATTTTTCCAGTAACCGATCCACCAACTGGGCCTGTATCATAAGATCCAGCAAGACAAGAGCTGTCGAGCACTGGACAACAGGGACTGCCCTGATTGCGATACATGGATCATGCCGTCCCACAACCTTCAGTGTGCTTTCCTCCATCTTTTCAAGATTGACAGTTTTCTGTTCCATATGTATGGAAGATGTTGGTTTCATGACCACTCTGAAATCAACAGGCATGCCATTTGTTATACCTCCAAGGATGCCACCATTGTTGTTTGTCCTGGTCTTAATTTTATCACCTTCAATGTAAAACTGGTCATTGGCCCCGGATCCCCTCATTCCCTGGAAGGCAAACCCTGAACCAAATTCCAACCCTTTGAGTCCCGGAATGGAAAACATCATTTTGGCAAGAGAGCTCTCAACAGAATCAAAGAACGGCTCCCCAAGACCCGCTGGCATATTTCTAATAACAGTCCTTATGCCTGCTCCTATGCTGTCTCCCTGGGAAATAATCTCTCGCAGTATTTCCTCAGATATCTTATGGGATTCCAGATTTCCGCATCTTGTTTCAAAAAGATAAGGATCCTCCGAACTCGCAGGTACATCACCATCAAATTCTGTACCTCCCATATTGTCTATCCATGAAACTACATCCATCCTGAAATGATTTCGCAACAGCTCAAGAGCAATGGATCCAAGCGCCACAAGTGGGGCGGTCATGCGTCCGGAAAGAAACCCTCCACCCTCATAATTTCTGAACCTCCCATACTTGTAATAAAGAGTAATGTCACCATGCCCGGGTCTTGGGTTGTTCTTAAGGTAATCATAGTGTTTGGATATGCTATCACGGTTTTCAATAAGAATGGTGATTGGGGACCCATCCGTGTAACTGTCTGTGAATCCGGAAATAATCCTGATTTCATCATTTTCTCTTCTCTGGGATGTATATAAGTTAGCACCCGGTCTCCTTCTCTCGACCCACTTCTTCATCTGTTCCACGTCGAGTTTGAAGCCAACGGGAAAGCCATCGAGTGATCCACCAATAGCCTCGCCGTGTGACGAACCAAAAATTGAAAGTTTCAATGATTTTCCGCCTGTAAAGGACATTGAATCAAACAATTGTCACTGCATATAAAAAGGCTTGTCATAGAATTACTTGGGTCATGACCTGATGATTCTGTCAGTATTTTGTAGGACAGAAAAGGATCTTATGTATGTAGTTCGGTGCAATCCCTTGTATGTAGGGCTACATATCAGACATTGTCAGCAAACATTTATATATACAATAAGAGATGCTATGTCATGGAACTGGTAGCAGATGGAAACATAATAAGATCACTGAACAGAAGTGAATTGAGGAGAAAGGTTCTTTTCTATTTGCTTTCAATATATCCTTACAGATCCTATCTTTCGGAGATATCGAGAGCAATAAAGTCAGACCCTTCCAATGTAAAGGGTTGTCTCGAAGGGTTAGGGGTAAGATACACAGGTGAGGAGTCACTTGTCGGACTTGGTCTCATATCTGTAGAACAGACAAAGAATGGATTCAGGTATTTTAAGGTAAACCAGGAGTACATTGAGGATGTAAAGTCCCTCAAGTCAATGTTCAACCACAAAAAGGTATTTGCAGTGGAAATCGGGTAAATTGCAAATTCTTATGGGATAAGAGGATTGTCCCATTATTGTGGAATACGATGTATGATCGGGTATATCATTAGTTCTGGATCATAGAATGTTGAGACGTTTTCCAGTATGAAAATACGTTGCTATATAAGGGAATGAGTGGTACCTATTCAAAATAGGAAAGGCTTAATTATTAAATTTTAATAAAGAGGTGTGGAAAATTCGATGGAATCTGTAGAAGAATGGGTAAAGAAATTAAACATTTCAAGCACTAAGGACGTGCAGGTGCCCAAGATTCTCTTTGATCAGGTTATAGGACAGGAAGAAGCCGGAGATGTTGTTAAAAAAGCAGCTCTCCAGAAGAGGCATGTACTTCTCATAGGGGACCCGGGGACAGGCAAATCAATGCTCGCGCAGTCTATGGTAGATTTTCTTCCAAAGGAAGATCTAGAAGACATAATTGTTTTTCCAAATCCAGAAGACAGTAACAGGCCAAAAGTTAAGACGCTTCCTGCAGGAAAGGGAAAGGAGATAATCAGACAGTACCAGATAAAGGCGGAACGTGAAAAGAAGGACAGATCAAGAAGCATACTCTTCATTATTCTTTCCATAGTTTTCCTGGGAGTTGTATTTGCATTCATCCTTTCGGACTGGATCATAGTCTTCTTTGCAATAATGGCAGCAGCTTTCGTTTACATGGCAATGGCAATCAACCCCGCAATGAGGGCAGAAAGAGCCATGGTGCCAAAGCTACTTGTATCACACTCTCCAAATGATAAACCACCTTTCATAGATTCCACAGGTGCGCACTCTGGCGCTCTTCTGGGTGATGTAAGGCACGACCCGTTTCAATCAGGCGGACTTGAGACTCCCGCTCATGACAGGGTGGAAGCGGGAAACATTCACAAGGCGCACAGGGGTGTGCTGTTCATAGATGAAATGAACCTTCTTAGACCTGAGAGCCAGCAGGCACTTCTAACTGCAATGCAGGAAAAGAAATATTCAATATCTGGACAGAGCGAAAGAAGCGCTGGCGCAATGGTGCAGACTGAACCCATTCCATGTGACTTCGTTCTTGTAGCTGCGGGAAATCTTGATGCCATACAGGGGATACATCCTGCCCTCAGGTCAAGAATAAGGGGTTACGGCTATGAAGTTTATGTAAACAACACCATGGACGATAACGATGAGAACAGGAATAAGATAGTGCAGTTCATAGCTCAGGAAGTTATAAAGGATAAAAAAATACCGCACTTCAACACAGACGCAGTCACTGAAATTATGAAAGAAGCCCAGAAGAGATCTGGCCGGAAGGGAAAACTGACCCTGAGGTTAAGGGAACTGGGAGGACTGGTCAGAGTAGCCGGAGATATAGCGATCAGCCAAAAATCTGATATTGTGACAGCACAGCAGGTTATGGAGGCAAAGAATCTTAGCAAACCGCTTGAACAACAGGTAGCAGACCGGTCAATAGAGGTACGGAAATCATATAAGACATTCATAAGCGAAGGATCTAAGGTGGGGATGGTAAACGGCCTTGCAGTACTTGGCGCAAATTCTGGAATGGCCGATTTCACGGGCATTGTAATGCCCATAGTGGCTGAAGTGACTCCTTCACAGCATAAGGGAAACGGTTCAGTTGTAGCCACAGGAAAGCTTGGTGAGATAGCCAAAGAGGCTGTCCAGAACGTTTCTGCAGTTTTCAAGAAACTAAGTGACATAGATATTTCAGATATGGACATACATATACAGTTCGTCGGTTCTTACGATGGCGTTGAAGGAGATTCAGCCAGTGTTTCAATTGCCACAGCAGTTATTTCATCCATTGAGAACATACCCATTGATCAGAGCCTTGCCATGACAGGTTCGTTGAGTGTAAGGGGAGCAGTTCTTCCTGTTGGGGGCGTAACTGCAAAGGTCGAGGCGGCAATTGAGGCTGGACTCAAAAAAGTCATAGTCCCAAGGTCAAATTATGAGGACATAGTACTTGATTCTAACCATCTCAACAAGATACAGATAATACCAGTTGATACAATTGAGGATGTCCTGGAAAATGCCCTTATGGAGACTCCAGAGAGACAGAAGTTCTTCTCAAGGTTTGCCAGTCTCATAAATCCAAAAGGTTTCAGTAGCCAGCAGGGAATAGCAGGAAAAAATGCAGCCTGAAATCTCATACATTTTTTTTAAAGAATCACTGGATGAACAGGAATTAATAGCAATAATATCAAATCTAAACGGATTTATCTGCATACTTAACCCGGACGCCCTGACATCCGAGATTCAGATACTCGCTGCATATGATCATGTATACAGGGACAATGAGGTCAGGCGAAGAGTCAGAGACGGATCTCTGCGTCTCATGATTCATCTAACAGGTGAGAGACAGATAAAGAACGCCAGGAAAGAAATCGGCTTCAGAAATGGATTGGAAAGATGTGTTGTGGTGTATGAAGACGCGTCGGTCTTCCAGAAGTTCCTCTCTGGACTCCGTAACGCAGTGGTATCCGACAAACCTTTCATTCCACGCGATAACCCGGAGCTTGACAGATCAGTTTTTCCAAGGATGGCAATGTCTGATTTCCTCTCCTGAGCCATTGCTTCTGGAAAATTATATCACATTGAATCACTTATCGACCTATGAAGAAATTTCTCGCCTTTTTCGGGCATATAAATATAGATGTAAAGATCCGGGTCGGGGACGTTAATCTGCCGGGATCACAAAAGGCTGAAACCGTTGAGGAGTTATTTGGAGGAACCGCGGGAAATTTTGCAATGATTGCGGCCAGGTTAAATTTTCCATTTGATCTTTATTCATCGGTTTCGTCTTCCACACATAGGCAATACATTGATCATCTCAGTAACATGGGGGTTGATGTCTCAAAAATAGACATTCGAGAAGGATTCTCAGGTCCAGTATGTTACATTATAACTGATGGGGAAAGGCAGAGGGCATTTATGCATCAGGGACCCATTGAAAACTGGAAAGCATCTGAAGGGTTCAATGGCGACAATTACCTGTGGATAAACCTGGGAACAGGTCCAGCAGATGAATATATGAAAATTGCGGAAAGATCCAGACTGGATTCCGTGGTTTTCGATCCAGGTCAGGAACTTTCATATCGATATGATGATGGTTCCTCCAACTTCATGGTAAAGAACAGTTCAATGTTTATAGTCAATTCAGATGAGTTCTCCATATTGAAAGAAAGACTCAGTAGATCAGGTTTGACGCCGGAAGCAGTTTCAAAGAGATTCATAGTTACCCGTGGATCTGCCGGTGTAGAACTCTACAACAGGGGTGAGACAATAAAATTCAGAAGCATGAAGACACCAGCTGTCTACGATACCGTTGGTGCAGGTGACGCCTTCAGGGCTGGACTGTACTTTGGCATTTATAAAAAATACGATCTGGCGGATGCCGTTGTTCTTGGTATTATAACTGCGTCAGAAGCAATCAAGAAGCCAGTCATGGAATTCAGCATGACTCCAGAACAGTTAACTGAAAGCTTTGAAAGAAACAGGGATAGCCTGTTGTCGTAATCACATAGAAATACGGACCTTTATTACCAGGCCAGAGACAATGATTATTAATCTTTCTGGAATTTAGACCTGATGAATATATACTCTTTTGAGGGGAGAATTCCGGAAATAGATGAAAGCTCTTATGTATCACCTAATGCAACCATAATTGGAAAAGTTACAATCGGGAAGAATGTATGGGTTGGTCCGGGGGCTGTGATAAGAGGAGATTATGGTGAAATAGTAATAGGGGATTATACGGCTGTTGAAGATAACTGTGTCCTTCATGCCAGACCTGGAGAGAAAACGCTCATTGGAAAGCATGTTACACTGGGTCATCTGTCACTTGTCCATACAGGAACCATTGGTGACTGGGCTGTCATAGGTATGGGTTCCGTGGTATCAGACTTTTCCAGAATCGGTGAATGGGCTGCAGTTGCGGAGGGCGCAGTGGTGAAAAACAGAACTGATATACCAGACAGGAAAATAGCAGCCGGAGTCCCTGCAAAAGTAATAGGAGATATAAACGCCGATTACATTGAATTATGGACAAAATACAAGGAAAATTACAACACATTTGCAAAACGCTACAGAGAAAACCTGAAGCCCGTCAGCACCAAATAGTACAATATATATGATATTTCATAATCAACTTATGTGATTGGTATGTTTGAAATCAGAAATGTAAAGATCAGGAAAATAATAGATTCCAGAGGAAACTACACAGTCGAAGCCTCAGTCTTCATTGATGGGGATTCTGGTGTTGCATCAGCTCCAGCTGGAGCAAGCACTGGGGCAACAGAGGTCATGGCGTTCCCAAAAGGTGGAGTGGATTCGGGAATAGATTTTTTCAACATGAACGTAAAACCCTCACTCATTGGTTTCCATGCAATAAACCAGATCGAACTGGATTCCATGCTGAAGGAACTGGACGGTTCCGGAAACTTTTCAAATCTTGGAGGCAATCTGGCAACTGCAATTTCAATGGCCAATGCAAAAGCAGTCGCAAATTCACTTAAAATTCCGCTTTACAGATTTGTTGGCGGTAACCTTGCACACTCCATTCCAAGGCCAATGGGAAACGTAATCGGTGGAGGAAAACATACAAGGAACGGTACAACAATCCAGGAATTCCTGGTATCAAGCCAGGGTAAGACTTTTCTGGATTCTGCTTACACAAATGCTATGGTGCACAGAAGAATAGGGCAGATGCTATCCGATAGATTCAAGAATGAGAGTATAGGAGTTGGTGATGAAAGGGCATGGACGGCAAACATATCTGATGAAGAGGCAATAGAGATCCTCAAAGAGGCAGTAAAGGAGATATCATCTGAAAGAAAGATGGAGATAAAGATTGGGACTGATTTTGCTGCGTCATCGTTCTTCGAAAATGGAAAATATGTCTACAGAGACAGGAAACTCAACCAGGATCAGCAGATCGATTATGCCATCAGCATGGTGAAGGATCATGGTTTCTACTTCCTTGAGGACCCAATGGATGAAACTGATTTTGAAGGGTTTGCAAGGGTAACGGCAGCTGTTGGTGACAGGGCACTTGTTGTTGGGGACGACATATATACAACAAACGTTGAAAGAATAAAGAAGGGTATTGAGATGAAATCGTCCAATGGAGTTCTAATAAAGGTTAACCAGATTGGAACTTTAACCGATACTTACGAGGCCGTGAAAGTTGCCACAAAAGCAGGAATGAGGAATACCATTTCACACAGGAGCGGAGAGACAACGGACAACTTCATAGCACATCTTGCCGTCGCTTTCTCATCCACATTTATAAAATCTGGCACAATAGGTGGGGAAAGACTGGCAAAATTAAATGAGCTGGCAAGAATAGAGGAAGATCTCCTGGTTCTCTGAAATGCTAAATCTTATGGGAATGGGTCTCAGGGGTATTCTGAGTCTTACACTTCAGGAGGATGATGTCCTGAAGAAGACAGACAGAATCTATTTTGAGACATACACATCAATTGCTCCAGAAGATACAGTGAAAGAACTGGAGAACAGATACGACAGGCCTGTAACTCCCGTTGACAGGAACGACATTGAAAATCCGAAGAGGATAATAGAGGAGAGCCTGACTGAAAATGTGTCTCTCATTGTGGTAGGCGATCCAATGATGGCGACAACACACAGTGAGCTTAGATTTGAAGCAGAAAATTCGGGTGTGTCAGTGAAATGTTATGAAAATGCATCAATCATAACAGCCGCATTTGGCTGCACAGGCCTTTTCACGTATAGAATCTCAGCTCCCGTATCTCTCCCATTTCCCAGTGAAAAATTCTTTCCAAGAAGTGTATATGACAAGATAACGAAAAATGTGGAGTTCAAAAAACACACCCTTATACTTTTGGACCTCCAGCATGGAAAAGGCATGAAGGTTTCTGAGGCCATCGATTACCTTCTCAAAATGGAGCGGAGTTTTGGCGCGGGAACCATAAAAGAATCGACTGATGTGATCGCAATATCAGATCTGGGTCATCCTGATGAAAAAACCGTAAAGGGTAGTGTTGATGAAATGAGATCATATGAAGGTGGAAAAATTAACTGTCTTATTCTACCAGAAAGCCCGACTGAGGATGAGACACGCTTTATGAACCTTTTCTGCGGGAAGAGATTTCACTAGACCAGAAATTTCATGATCTTTTCATTTATAAATTCTTCGGGCAACCCAAATTTAAGTGCAGTTTCCTGAATGCTCAGATTATCCAGGAATGTCAGAAGAATGTCACGTGTCATTGGATCACTGGAAAATGATACCACCTTCTGGTTCAATTTCCCAAGCACAGCGTCTTTCTTTTTTACCAGCTTTTCCCTTTCAGCCATGACATTCTCAATCTTTCCATTTATCTCCCTGAGATTTCTCAGAAGATCGAGATTGCTGTCGGAGGTAATGTCTACATTTCCATCATGTTCGATTTCGATGGGATAACGCTTCACCTCAAAGAAATTTCTGGAATAGTCGACAATCATTGTGGAAAATCCCGTTGGACGATATATCTTCCTTGAAGCCCCGCTGCTGCTTGGAATCACACCTACAACGCTTATGAGGTTTGCCTTTAAGAGCATCTCCAGCTGCTTATTTATTGCCTGCTGTGACACCCCTATCATTCTGCTCATCTCAAAGGCGTAGGTGTCATCAAGAATAAGACGCCGGAGTATTTCCCTCCGGGTGTTATTTTCCAGGGCTTCAAATAAACCCTCAATCTCATCATCGAACATGGGATTTACTCTATGAGAACCTTTCTTCCAGATCCGGAACTGTCATTAACCTTCTCAATTATCAGGTCAAGTATTCCGTTCGTGAATTTGGCCTGGGCAGTGTCTGGCCTGATTGGGTACTGGAAATCAATACTCTTGTAGTATTTCCTTGTGCCCTCGTTCACCCTGATTGTAACATTCTTTTGCGATACATTGAGCTCTATGTTTTCCTTTGAAATCCCAGGAAGCTCGTAGGTTATGTACACTTTCTTCTGATCCTCGTTAATATCAGTTATGGGTTCCCTGACATTCTTTTCTATGGGCTTTGCCGGACCAAGGGGACTGGAAGTTCCTGGCACATTGCCGAATTCTTCGAATACCGGTTTTCCATCAGGTCCAACCTTGTAAGTGAATCCATAAACATATGGCCCGTATGAACTCACGTCAGGGTCCTTAAGGAACCTGCTCCAGATCTTCATCATTCTCTCGTTGAACCTGTCAAAGTCAAATCCAAAGTCATCAAAGAAATCTCCAAATTCATCTCTCCAATCGTCTCTGTACTCATCAAAGTCTCTTCTTCTTCTGTTTACCAATCTTATCACTCCAGTTGTTAACTTATAGTTGACAACCGTTTATCACTTACTGATATAAATAGTTTGTCAAAACAGGTAAAGACCAGGCAAACTATGATGTTTCTATTAAGGGGATAGGTACTCACAAACTGTCATAGATAAGAATTGTGTTTGAATTTTCTCCAGAGAAAAGAGAAACATCCATGGCATAATGTAATAACAAGGTAAAACAAATTATATGGAAAGTAACAGATAGTTGTAAAAAATTTATAACTTAGTAAGCGATTATACCGGAGCGTCTGGTATCCCAAAGATAGTGTGATTAACATGAATGAATCTTATAATAAAATTAAAACAGATGTGCTTGTCATTGGTGCTGGTGGTGC
>JAKADT010000102.1 GCA_021820245.1 Thermoplasmata archaeon
GGTAAAGGATCATTGCAAATGCGTGTTCTGCTACCGGATCAGAGAAAGCATCAGCATTGCTGCAGAATGTAACATTTGCAGGTATTTTACCTATTTTTACATGGTCAACACCTGCTGTAACCGTCTGAATGAGCTTTGTTTCAGGACCAACTATGAAATCTTCCTGTATCAGCTCAATGTCCGTTGCATAATCAGGTTTCACAACAGAGGGAATTCCGGTTATTTCGGTGCATTTCTCGGCGACTTCTTTTTTCACGTCAAAATAGATGCCCAATTTCATTTATCTGTATTTTTGCAATAATATTAAGGGTTTAGGATCAATATTACAATATCGAAATATGGCGTCAAAATATGCTTAGGGTTTTTCAATGATGCATATTACGCCTAAGAGGTGTATAGGGCTCTTTTTCATCATATATACCCTTTTTCCTGTAGTGTAAAAAGAAAAATGTGTTCCACTACGGCATTAAGCTATCGATCAATTATTAAATCCATGAAAAACCACGAGAATTACTGGACTTGTTGAGATATGCCCTTTATAAATGTAGTAGAAATTCTAAGACTATTCTGATACCATATATATCAAATATCTGGCGTTTGTTCACAAAATTCGGATATTGCCTCACACAATCGTTTGGTGCTCATTTGAAATGAATTCCTATTTCTCCACGGTATCATACGGGCTGTATCAATGACATTCTGGACAGGATTACGAGTGTATCTTTTATTCCAGATTTACAGCCAGGGAAGCCCGGGTACCCATTATCTTGCATCAGTCAATGGAACTAAATGTGTATTCATAAATTTTTTAACGGATTTTATGCAAGGTCTTAAATATAGTTCATTCATAATCGAAGAATGATTCAGATAACCGGACTCACCAAACAGTACAGTAAAGGCAGACCTCCAGCAGTGAAAGATCTCAGCCTTGAAATCAATGCAGGGGAGATCATGGGATTTGCTGGACTGAATGGGGCGGGGAAGACAACCACTATAAGAATTCTCTGCGGCATTATTTTCCCAACTTCCGGAAAGGTGTTGATCAACGGCAAAGACATTGTTAAGGAGAAGGTGGAATCCTCTAAACATATAGGGTGGGTACCCGAACTTCCTAATTTCGATCCAAACGGGAAGGCAGTCAGCCTCCTGAAATACTACGCGGGATTTTACGGCATTAATCCCAGCGACGCTGAGGAGAAAGCAGTCATGCTACTCAAGAAGTTCGGTATCTGGGATGCCAGAAAAATACCACTGAAATCATACTCCCAGGGAATGAAAAAGCGTTTCTCCATTGCAGCAGCCATGATGGGTGATCCTGACAACTTCCTTTTCGATGAGACACTTAACGGTCTTGATCCGGAGGGTGTCAAGAACATGAGGGATTTCATGGTTTCCCTGAAAAAAGAGGGAAAGGCTGTTTTTCTATCATCACACATACTGTCTGAATTGGAGAATGTTGCAGACCGGATAGCCATAATCAGAAGAGGGTCAATAATCAAGATTGTGGAGAGGTCAGAACTCTCCAACCTTGGAAAAGTATCCATCAGGATACAGATCCGGAATCCAGATGAGAATGTGGATTCCATTCTGCAACCTTTCGGGAATGTGTCAAAGGATCGCAACATTTACAAAATAACAGAGATGAAAGTGGCAAGGGATGATACATACAGGGTTTCGGATGCCCTGTTCAGAGCAGGCTACCAGATAAATTCCCTGAGCACAGAAAGTGAGGGTCTGGAGGAATATTTCCTGGAACTGGTTGGTGGTGGAAAATGAGGGATTTCATTTACGATTTCAGAAGAACGTTGACAGGGAAATTCACGATAATCATGATAGTGCTGATCATATTGATTACTGCAGCTCTTGCTTTTTCATCAGGTAATTCAATATCTTCATCTTCTGGGCCATCGCCGGCTACTGTGGCATATGTTATGCCAGAAATATATCAGTCGGGAGGGCATACATACGTTTCAGATCTCGCTGTCAATGGGTATGGCAGGCCTTTGTCCGGGTTTTTGGTCTCATCCCTGCTTTACAACGGAAGCTTAACTTCAAGTCAACTGAACCCAACCAATTCTTATTATCTGAACGGCACCACAAACAGCTACGGCTTCTTTAATTCCAGCGTTTCAGCAAACTGGACTAATGTGGAGTACTCTTACACTCCCGAATACGTGAGTGGCCTAAATATTTCATCGACGACAGCTTATTACGAAAATTTTAGCTCGAAGTTATCCTTTTATCCAAATTTCAATGCCAACGGGGCTTCACCTGCAGATAGCAATATTCCAGGACCTGCATATCTTTATATGTTTCCTGTCGCAAATACAAGCAGCACTTCCCATTCCAATCTTTTTATATATTACGCTTCCCCCGCCGGAACATACATGCCTGAAGAAAAAATTTATTATCAGCTGGATAACAACAGTTTCTCGTTTCCAAAATACCATAATTCAGGAATGTTATACCTTAAAACGATAAGTGGAATCAAAAGTACGGTAGTCTCCATGCCACTCAATAATACCGCAATTAACACTCCTGTAACTGTGGAACTTTTCAACACCAGCAAAGATTTCAACGCTGGAACTTTTGCAGTGCTTTACAAATCAGTTTCTGCAGGCGGTATACTGGAATCATCCATTACACTACCATTCGAGTTTCTCATACCTATACTGGGGATTTTCTCAGCATATTTCTATTACGGAAAGGACAAGACGTCCGGGGTTCTGGAATCAATTATTGCGAGACCGGTTACAAAGGGAAGAATCTTCATGTCTAGGTTCACTGCAGGGTCCCTGAGCTTCCTTTTTGCAATAGGGGTTGCGGAAGGCATAGCTGATCTGATAATTTTCAGGTACACAGGTTCATGGATTTCCAGCCATACATTCTTCAGCATAGCTCTAGGTTACACTGCGGAGGCAATAGCATTCTCCGGTCTCATATATCTAACATCACAGTACCTGAAGGCACAGGGGAGCATCCTTGGGACAGGAATTGGGCTGTTCTTCATACTGGCACTGTTCTGGGGTCTCATAATTGATGTCATACTCTTTGAATCGCATGTTAACCTGGCACTGAAGAGTTCCATTGTTCTAAGGGTGATATTATCGGCAATATCTCCATCGTTCATACCAACACTTGCATCCGATCTCAACACAGGGGTATATAGCATGGGGATAGGAAACTCATTGCCAGCCTCTTCAGTTGGTATTACAGCGTTCTCCGTGGTTGGAGTGGGTATCGTGTGGATAATTGTGCCATTTGTCATCTCATTCCTTCTTGCGAGATCCAGGGATTAGTGATATCCTCCTCCAGCTAAACAGCAGATCAAAAACCACTCTCAAAGTGCCTATTTGATTGAACAAGGTTGGTAGCAAAGGGATTGACTCTAACCATCTCTGACACAATGAATACCTTCATGCTATCAGTTATTGTCTCAAGTCCGGATAAAATGTTCACAAGAACCCTAATGCTGTACAATTGAATTACAACATAGAAATACGACGGTTCGTTTTTATGTTTTTGAGACCGTAAATTACTTGCTTTACACTTAAATTATGTCATACGCCATGATTAATAATGGTGCCGGTTCATCAGGACGTAAACATGTATCTCTTTCCCTGCTTTACCGCGCTACCATTTCCGGCATTGGATATTTAATGTATGGATTATTGTATGATCCGCTTCTGTATGTAACTAGACTGCTTGGATCGATTCCAGTAACTTCTGCAGTAAGATCATCGATGACAGAAAAGGTCTCAGTGTAAAATATAAAAAATGAGAATCTCGAGAAATTCTTGTAAAGAAGCAATCTCTCCCTAAGAAATTCAGACTTGGAGATAGTGGGAAGCCAATTGTGAAGATCACCTTTCATGATAACGCTTGTGATCATAACCCCACTGGATTTATTCGTATCCAGAGAGACCTCCTCGTAAATTACGCCATCTTCCAACAGTTTCTCCACCCTTCTGCGGAGAGTGCGTGCCGGGATACCAAGCTGCTGAGCCAGTTTATTAATGCTCATGACCAACGGATCCTGATACAGCATCGCATTAACTATGGTAAGGTCTGTTCCACTTAGTGTTCGAATCTCTTTTGGTGTGTCCCTCATAACTTCAATAATATTCAGGTCCCTGGTAAAAAGTCCCTTGATGATATCTACCTTTTTCTCCAGATCCTCGTCATCATGTGCGATCACGGATATGCTTGAGAACTCTCTCTCTACTGTTATAACATCTGAACCATTTACAGAATCCGGTACGTAAAGTGTGCCAAAGATCACCCTTTCTACGAAAGGTAATTCCTGAAAATGTTCATATACAACTTTAGGAACATTCCCAGTCTTTCGAGTCATTATGAAGTAACGATTCCAAGGCATGAATGCATCGTCGGCATAGAATTTGACACCGCGTATTAAACCAGAATCAAACATCTCATTCAGCCGCAACTTCACTGTATTGGGGTGTACATCCAGGTCCCTGGCTATCCTGTAGGCAGAAGGTTTGCTGATGTACTTGCAGTCTCCGCCTCTTGGCCATTGAAATTTACGTATTATATTCTTGGATATTTCATCACAAATCATC
>JAKADT010000019.1:0-17836 GCA_021820245.1 Thermoplasmata archaeon
GTGTTAAAGATTTACCACTTTAAAATTCCGTTGTGCGACAAATAGATATGTTTTTATAGTTAATTCTAATAAATCTTTATAATGGATGTAAATGGTATTGTAGTGATAATTCTGGCTCTTGTAGATGGGCTATTCTTCGGTCTGGCAATTAAAAAAGGTGTTGTCTCCTTTGTACTTTTATTTGTAGCATTCTTTCTTGCAGCATACATGGGATTCTCCTTTGTTCCTAAGGTATCCTTTTCCAGTATAATATCAAAGATCATGTCGACGGTGGTCAATCATATTTCCATAATCACTGGTTCACTTGCACTGGGAACCGCGGGCTCATTCTCGCTGCTGGTCGTACTTTTCGTGGTAGGCTTGGCAGTAGGGCTATGGAAGGGATAAGCTCATAAGTGGAGCTTCGTGCCGAATTAAAGATCAACTGTCGCAATAATATTTTTATTTTTTACTTATAAAGAAAGAGAAGAATAATAAGATTTATGAGCAATCCGCACTTATGTGGTTTAGTAACTATGACTTTAATTGTAGAGGGAGTGATCCATCATCTAGATTCCGAAATAAGCCACAAAATGGCATCGAATACCTATCTTTCTATTTCGAAGAAAGTTATAGGATATACTTACAATGCGGTGTCTGGTTCAATTGCAAGCGGTCGAATTGCAGACGTATCCCCGTATATGGACCGGGACAGACTCACTGAGGCTGCTGTTCCAAAGCTAGAAAATATAATAGGTATGAAGATTGATACTGTCTTCTTTCCGGGAAAAGATGACAAGGATTTTCTCTTTATCTCTATTAAAAATTGGCTTGTGCTGAAGGAATATGCCCTGTTTCCGGAAGAGTACAGTATGAGACTTGAGCTAAACACACTTTCAGTGAAACACAAGAAATACAAATTATATTCCAAAGGCACAGTGGTTGACAAGGCATAATGGATTTGACCTTAATGAGGTATGAGAATGGAGAAATCTGAACAGAACCGTGAGCTTGAAGAAGCAACAAAGATACTGGAAGTTGCCATTAAATACGAGGCAAGTGGCGAAAGGGACAAATCCCAGATATATTATCTCAAGGCGTATAATGCAATGCTGAAGGTAATCGAGAAATCGGAGGGAGAAACCAGGCAGAAGCGCATTAAACAGAGTGAAGCCATAATGAACGCCTATAGGAACGTGAAAGGCGACAGAGAACCAGTTAAGGAAAATAAAAACCAGTCCGTGGGTGAAAAACTTCTCGAGGAGATCGGTCTGGAACGCCCTGTTATCCCCCAGATCACGTTCAATGATGTTGCCGGGCTTGATGAGGTCAAGAATGAAATAATGGCCAAAATAATATATCCTATGAGAAACAAGGAGCTTTCGGAGGAATACAATGTTCAGTTTGGTGGTGGAATGCTTCTTTACGGACCCCCTGGAACTGGAAAGACCCACATAGTGAAAGCAATTGCTAATGAAGTTAAGGCCATGTTTATAAATGTCAATCCATCATCACTTTACAGTGAATGGTTTGGTAAATTTGAAAAGAACATAACTGCCCTTTTCAAGGCTGCATACGAGCTTTCACCAGCAATTATATTCTTCGATGAGATAGATACTCTTGTACCAAAGAGGGAGGGAACAAAGACAGATGTGGTCAGGAGAGGAGTTTCACAACTTCTAACCGAGGTTGGAGGTATTAATTCCCAGAAGGGAAAGAACATATTCATAATAGCTGCAACCAACAACCCGTGGGAGATTGACGATGCGATACTCAGACCTGGAAGATTTGATGTGAAGATCTATGTCCCCCCACCTGATGAAAAAGGAAGAAAGAAGATATTCCAGTTAAATCTGTCAAAGGTAAAGCAGGTTGGAAACATTGATTATGATCAGCTTTCCAGGATCAGCAACGGATACAGTGGAGCGGATATTGAGTTTGTCTGCAAGAAGGCAACCCAGAACGTATTCATGGATGCAGTTAAGAGTGGTAAGAAACGACTGGTTGCAACCGACGATATAATCTCAGTTCTTATGCAGGTTAAACCATCCATTGAACCCAAAATTATAGCCAGGTATGAGGAATATAAATCGTGATTACGGACTTTTGAAATGCCATATTCAATCTCAGATTACCCGATACTTTAGTTGGAAATTTATGGATTATAAATTTAACTCACAAAAGAAAAGATTTAAAAGTCAGCTTTGTATGTTAATTTAGTTCTTATGGTCTCAATAAAATTTGGAAAAAGCGAAGAAGAAAAATTAATAGAAAGAAGGTCCAGGATAAGCAAGTGGAAATCAGATATTGATAGAGCTATAAGGCAGTATGAAAGAAACAGGGATTCGAATACGCTTAACGCAAAGACTGCGATAAAAGATAACAACCTCCCCAAGGCAAAACTGTTTGGATCCAACATACTTGCACTGGATAGCGCAATAAGAGGATTGAAAGATTACAAACTGTTTCTTGAGAACATTGACCTTAATCTACAGTTTTCGAAAACCACCAAAGATATCTGGGCATCCTTGAAACAGGGCTCCGAGGATCTAGTGAAAAGCCAGCTTTCGGAAAAACAGATGATGCAGATGCAGACAAGTATTGACAGGATAGTCACTGCGTCGGATCAGATTCAGGAAAGACTGAGCGGGCAACTGGATCAGATAACAACGGCAGTTTACCAGAGAGGGGACATGAATGCCGAAAGTGTGGATAACATACTTGAAAAGCTATCTGAGAATTCGGAGGGCCAGAAAACAGATAAAGTCAAGCAATCCGATAACCCGGAGGATCAGAAGATCGATGATCTGCTGAAAGGTCTCTTGAAAGAGTAATATGTTGTTCGCAAGACACAATTATTCGTGATAATTTTTTCTTATTGTTAGGTTAAACTTTTTCCACTCATATCAGTAAATAAAACAATAGAAGTTTTTAAATAAATAAACTTGCTAGGTATTATCATATGAAAACAGATGATGGAAGAAACGTCTCAAAAAATGATTATTTCCAGGAACTTAAGACTGAAATAGACAAGCTGAGAAGTGCTAATTTATCGTACGATAACCAGGTGAGGATGTTAAAGGCAGAAAACGATACCCTCAAGAAAAAGAATCTGGAGAAAACGAACGAAATTGGGATATTGAGGGAAAAACTTGAATCCATGGAATCCTCAAAGGATGTGGAGAGAACTGAAAACAGATCTCTTATAGAAAAACTGAAGTCTGTAATACAGAAGAATGAAGAGCTTGAAAAACAGCTGGAAACCTTGAGAGAAATAGTACCCCAGTTTGAGAACACAAAGCTTGAAAACAGTTCCCTGCTGGAAAGGGTGGAAAAACAGGAAGCTGAATTGAAGCGGATGTCTGACAGGAACTCAATACTGGAGAACAAAACTGCTGTGGTTATGGAAATTGAAGAAGAGAACAGGACACTGAAGGACCAGATAAAAGAGATGAATGAAAAAATCATATTTTTACAAAAGGAAGAGAAAGAACTGGAGATGTGCAATACTTCAGTGAAGAAAAAAGACTTTGAGATTGACCTTTTGAAAGGCCAGGTGGAGGATGCAAAAATTGCATTGAATATGTGCAAGGAAACACTGGATTTCTTCAAGGGGATTCCAATGATAATAGATCAGGCTGAGACCAAGGTAGTTAATGTGTCCAAAACAAGAAGCTCATCAAAGAAAAGTTAATGTTTCAAAAGCTTACTGGCAATTATGCGGTTGAGTAAATCTCAATATGATCTACCTTGAAAAAATTGTGATTCTTATCTTTAGAATTGACCAGAGATAAAGCTACTGCACATTCAAACCTGGTTCTGATGCTACTTCCTGGCGTATATTAACCTGGCCTGCCAGATCTATCCACAATGTGGTCTTACATTCTCTCATTGTATCCATTATGCGGTTATAACAACAAAAGCCAGTTCTATCACCACCCGGCATCTGTAACCCATTCAACACTGCCGGTGACTTCACATATTAAGAGCTTCTTTGGCCTCATCAGTCATCATGCTTGGATTCCATGGTGGGTCCCATACAAGCTCAATATCCGCAGCCTCTACCCCGCTTATGTTTTCAACGACTCTCTGTGCTTCTGACAGAATCCATGGTGTTACCGGACATGTGGGGGCAGTCATTGTCATCTTAATGTATACCCTGTCCCCATTTATTGTTATGTCGTATACCAGCCCAAGATTAACAACATCCATACCTATTTCGGGATCGGATACCTGCTTCATCTCTTCCAGTATTTCTTCCTTCGTTACCATTGTAAACGGTAAAACATTGATTTTGAATACTTAACTGTTGTGTGTTTTGACCGTGACAATTACGTAACTTCACGGACGGTAATGTGAATCAGGCATGTACTGATAATACAATGGAGCCAACCTTGGAACGAGTGCGTTTCTTATTGATTCACCAATCAGTTCCCTCCTGTTTATGGTGTTGTTTGATATACTTCCGGCAATGCCACTATCCATCGGATGGTTTTCATTTCCATAAATTTTTAAAAAAGCTTCTTTTTCATTGTATCCGCGTTTTATTGAATCAACCATTTCTGGAGGGATCTCAAATCCACTGCTATATCCCACAGTGATCCTGCTCTGTCGGTCAATTATTGCAGCTACGTGGACATCGTAATAAATATCATTGTAGCTGTTATAGAAAACTCCTGATTCAACACCAATGGAGTAGTCGTTGTCTCTGAGTCCTGAAATTGCCCTCGTTGTTGCATACTTCTCGGTGTCCTCCCCGAATGGCTGATCTGTATCCAGTGAATAATCCGTGAATTTCTGCACAGTGAAATTCTTCATAATCTTCCTGAATACATCATTAGTAGCGGAAACTTTTAAATCATTTTCCGTGGATATGCTTATTTTTACGGGTTGGACGCGCTTGCCGTTGGATCTGATTTCTCTTCTATTGACCCGGGTTGAGCTTATCGGGAAGAGATCTTCAGCCAGTACCAGCGGAACAACCTCAATGGATAGCTGTTTAAGCCCCCTGGACCTTCGTATTTCGTTAATTCCTACAACGTTTGCGGCGGTTTCCTGGGACACCACCAGTATGTCAAGATCAGGTGAAGTGGTCAGTGCTCCTTCCCTGGATTCAAGAGGCCTGATTGTAAATGGTTTATTGAATGTAGACATAAAATTTATGAGATTTTTCTCTCGCTTTCCATAAGAACCAACATTATACACCTTATGCTTCTGGACGTATTCATCTGTTGTGAGGCCAAGTACTACTGAATCACCAACTTCGAAGGCCCTTCTTATAAGAGCTTTATGCCCACTGTGTAATATTGAAAATGATCCACCAAGTACAGCTATCACATGCGGTAAATTACGAATCAGATTAAGTATTATTTCATCATTGATTTTCCATGACCACGGATGCCAATTAGTCATGAAATTCTGTCATGATTATAACAAATGCCAGCTAATACATGTTCTATATTGGCCAGTAATAAACTGAATTGGCTGAAATGTATATTGCAGATAATCCGGATGACTGGAACCCTTTGACCTCTCCGTTTACCAGGACTTTCTCACCAATTGCTGGAAGTGTTCCGTTCCACACCACAAAAATACTGGATGAGCTCTGGTTCATTGTAAAACCACTAAACCCGAGGAAACTTGTCCTGCTCTCAACAGTTGCATAAACGTATGAATCATCTCCAACTTTGAGGGACGATATGCTGGTAGACACAACGATGGGAAAAACTGCATAAGCAACCAGTGCAACTATGATCACAACAGCCACGGCTACTATGGATTTTTTCATGAAATTCAACCTTTGTCTAACATAAATAAAAACTATTTAAGCTGTTGGGATAGATCGGGAAACCATATAATTTCATAACAACGAATAGATTTAAGATATCGAAAACGATATCGGCAGTAACGGGGATAAGTCAGGATGATAGATTTAGAAACAGTAACGAAAATTTACACACCAAAAAACCCTCCCGCTGTGGACAGCCTGGACCTCAGTATAAAAGACGGGGAAATATTGGGACTTGTCGGGCTAAACGGAGCCGGGAAAACGACCTCCATAAGAATGACTTCCGGAATAATTCTACCCACCTCTGGGAAAATAATGGTTGATGGATATGATATAGTAACTGATAAAGTCAAGGCAGCGGCCAATGTGGGCTGGATACCTGAATTGCCTAACTTTGAACCGAATGCAACACCCCTGCAGTTGATGAACTATTTTGCCGGATTCTACAACATGAAAGGAAAAGAGGCACAAGAGCGGATAATGAGCCTGCTTGAACAGGTTGGGCTGAAAGATCATCTTCACAAAAAACTGAGATCCTACTCACAGGGCATGAAGAAAAGATTCTCCATTGCAGAGTCAATAATAGGCGATCCCCAGAATGTAATGTTTGATGAGACCTTAAATGGTCTTGACCCTGAGGGAGTCCTGTTCGTAAGAAACCTCATGATGACACTCAAGAAAAGAGGTAAGGCAATCCTGCTTTCATCACATATACTCAGTGAAATTCAGGATGTTGCCGACAGGGTTGCAATCATCGACCATGGAAAACTCCTGAAGATAATAAGGAGAAGTGAGATGAAAACACTTGGGAAAACTGTTGTTCATGTAACAATAGAGAATTTCAACGCCAACTGCAAAAAAATACTTTCAAAATACGGAGATGTTGAAACAGCCGGAAATGAATCGATGATAAGGGACCTGAAGATACCTGATGTGGATCTTCCATCTATTCCAGAGGAACTTGTTAAATCCGGTTACCGCATTGTTCGCTTTGATCCTGTTGGGGAGAGTCTTGAACAATATTTCTTCGGACTAATAGGAGGGGTTAAATGAAGCCCATAGAGTATGAAATTAAGAGAACTCTTACCAGCAAATTTGTAATAATAATGATGATTGCCATTGTTGGGTTGGCTTCCCTGCTTTCTTACGAATCAGCCTCCACGTTCTCCCCGTTACCTATTTCCAGCACACCTCATGTGAATTATGGATATTATGCCAGTGGAACAGACCTTGTAATGGTAGGGTATGCACACAACGCCTTTGGACAGCCTGTTTCTGGGATAACGGCTTATTACCAGTATAACGGTACATTCTACTCAGCAAGAACGGTTTCAAACGGTTTCGCCAACGTATCGATTCCAATAGGAACATCACATAAGGTAACACTTAATGTAAACTACACATACTCAGCTTTAAAGAAGACCGTATCCACACACCAGACTTCAATAACAATACCAAATACCACCATCCCGTCCGGCCTTGAGATAATACCTGGAATTGTTGATCCGTCCAATACAACAAGATTTGGATACGAATTGATGTATGTAGGGACCGCAGGATCGACTGCACCTCCAATAAACTTTTATGTTGGAAACTCAACCTTTTCTCCCAGCCAGATCATAAGTAATTCATCATTCAGGTATCCATCAATCTCCGGTTTTAACATAAAGAATATTTATCCCTCTGTTACGTACGCAGATCACAACAACACTTATTCAGCCGTTGCCACAAACTCAACCGGATCAATAATTCCTCGGACATACTCACCTGAAAGTTCTCCACTGACAGATTACTCGCCAATGACTCAAAGCGAACTTCAGTCGCTTGTATTCTCAGGAACGTCACAGATAATGGGTCTTCTCATACCGATTCTTGCCGTATTTGCAGCATACCTTACATATGGCAAAGATAGGACCAGTGGAGTTCTGGAATCTGTCCTGAAAAGACCTGTAACAAGAGGGAGCCTCATAGCCTCAAGGTTCACGTCAAACGCCATCTCCATATTTATTGCAGTGGGACTTTCTATGATCTTCTCCGATCTTATCATAAACCACTACTTTGGAATGTACCTGTCTACTGCTTTCAGCCTTTATTTCGTCTGGACATACCTTGTGGAAGGGGTTGCATTCCTGGCGATTATCTATATGTTCTCTCATATTGCAAAATCCCAGGGCGCTGTCCTTGGGGCAGCCATCGGTATTTTTGTTGTAATGGATCTGTTCTGGTCAATAATACCGCTGGCCATACTTTCTGCACTTAAAATAGCATCCAGCAGTGCAACATATGTGTATGGATTAATAGCATTTGACTATGCAAGCCCGTCCGGGTATTCGTCTCTCGTCCAGACGATGTTTACGGATAAGATAGGACTTATATCTGCACAAACCATAGAGCCAACGGCGTTTGGAATCGTGGCTCCCATCCTCATAATAGCAGGAATACTGTGGATGATCATCCCGTTTTCAATTTCTTTCGTGCTTGCGAAATACAGGGATTAAATATTATTTATCAATTATATTTTTTTAAAGTGGGGTTAAGTTGCAGTAATCCCGGTAGCAACATTTTTTATCGTATTACTGAGCTTTTTAATGCCCCGGACTATTTCCTCTTCCTCTGAAAACGTAAAGTTAAGCCTCATACTGCTTGTATGACTCCCATCAGGAGAAAACGCGAGACCACTGACGTAACCGACACCGTTTTCAATTGAAGTTTTCAGCATCTGGTTTGTGTTTATCTTTTTGTCAAGTGTGGCCCATATGAACATTCCTCCATCTGGCTTTGACCATGTGGAATCCTTGGGAAAATGTTCTTCCAGAGCGTTAAGCATAACGTTTCTCTTCTTGCTGTATAGTTCCACTGTCTTTGGCACCTGCCTGTAAATTACCCCTCTCTTGAGATATTCAGCCGCTACGTACTGTGAAAATGTGCTTGATGATAGATCAAGTGCCTGCTTCAGGAGATTAAGTTTTGATATAACCGCTTCAGGCGCTACTGTATACCCTATCCTCAGGCCGGGGCACATAACCTTTGAAAATGTTCCCAGATATATGACATTTTCACCGGTTTTATCCAGACTCTTTATGCTTGGTAACTTCTTTCCGGAATACCTGAGTTCTCCATATGGGTTGTCCTCGACTATTGGTACCTGGTATTTCTCAGACAGCTCCAGCAGATGTTTCCTGCGATCGAGATTCAAGGTGTGCCCTGTAGGATTCTGGTAATTTGGTATAACATATATGAATCTTGGAAATTCAGGCCTGCCTGTTAATGATTTCAGTTTTTCTTCCACTTTATCCGAGATAATTCCTTCACTGTCCATCTCCACTGGTATCATTTTTCCGGCATTGGCGTTGAAAGCGGATATGGCACCCACATAAGTTGGTGATTCAACAATGACCCCATCTGACCTGTTGAGGAATATTTTTCCGAGTTCGTAAAGCCCCTGCTGAGATCCTGAGGTAACAATGATCTCATTTTCTTCTGATTTTATTCCCTCTGTTTTCATTACCATTTTACTGATTTCTGTCCTGAGTTCAGGCAAACCACCGGTGTTACCGTATTGAAGGGCGTATTTCCCGCTTACATCAAGAACGTCGTCTACAATTTCCTTGAGATCCTGCATTGGAAAAGTGAGAGGGTTGGGCATACCGCCCCCGAAGGAAATAAAATCTGGCATGGATGCATACTTCAAAAGTTCCCTTATCTCAGAGGGTTTCATGTAACCCAGCATTTCAGAAAATTTGTATTTCATTGGAATCCCCGGATGATTATGACCGGAATACATATAAACCTAATCTGATACATATTAGCTCTGTTATTGATTCACAGATCAATGGGAAACTTCCCACCCTATGAAAAAATATAATATATAGGTACCAATCAAAGAGCGATGGATACTGATCGTCTGACGTGGAAAGTTAGCATTGTCGGGCCGACAGGCTCCGGTAAAAGTTCTCTTATTTCAAGAATAGTCTATGATTCAGACAATCCTGCAAGTACACAGAAGATGATTCTGAGAAAACGACTTTCTGTGCCCTTTAATGGTAGCTCCAAAAATGTGGATTTTTTATTTCAGGAACTTGAAGAGACAAAGAACGCAGAAAAGTTCCTCATGGGTTCCACTGCGATACTGGTTACTGCAGATATAACTTCCAATGATTCCATTAAATACTCTGAAGATATTTTAAAATTCATAGACCGTTTTGAACGAAAACCACTTGTAGCCCTTCTCGGAACGAAAATGGATCTCAGGTACGAAGCTGTAATATGGCAGGATGAACTGAACAGTCTTGCCAGGAAATATGGTGCACTCAGTTTCCTCGTAACGGCAAAGAACTCAAATGAGGTCCCAAAGGTTCTTGAGCAGATTTCTACGAGATTGATGGAAAAATTTGCTTCAAAGAGGAAATAGAATGGCTGGTGCCGTCTGTTCGGGCATTTTTTTCAATATAACCGGCAACAGAAGCCCTTCCTTTATCCAGAACCATTACAAACTTGGGAAGATGGTTGATGGTTCACTTATCCTCAATAACTTCGAATGTATTTTTTTATACTATAAGAACAGGATAGAACCTGTGAATCCACATTACAGAAAATCACTGAACTTACTGCATGAACTTCTCAGGGACGATGGAGAAACGGAGCTTTACATAGTTTATGAGATTCTGAAGACCAGAGGGCTTTACGTTAAGAGAGAGAGCAACATGCTTTTTGCTAGGAAGACACCAAACGGAAAATTGATGGGTCCAATAATTGTAAGGAGGGAAAACAGCGTCACTGATTTCCATTATCTTCATTCGAACGCACCTGCATACTATTTCACCCTGGACGAGGACGGAGATATAACTGCTTTCCTTGTCACGGAAGAAGAGATCGCTGGCCGGAACAATGAAAAGATACCATTACATATTGACACTGAAAGAGTTGGTGGCAGAATAGTAACCGATCGTCGTGATATTCCCGCCTGGTATGGCCAACCCTTCAAGGATCTCAGAATACTGAGCGATTTTGAGAGTGGATATCACAGGTCTGATTCCACTGAGGGTTTTCTGAACAGGATATACAGTGATCTTATCGACCGCAGATTCATAGTCAAGAGTGGATTCAAATATGGTGCTCATTTCCGTGCATACGCTGAAAACATCGGAGATCATGCAGAATTCCTGATACATTATCTTGAGGGCCCTGAGGAATGGTACAAGATCAGCAGGGCTGTACGTGTGGCCAATGGGGTGAGAAAGAGGATGATCTTCTGCGGTTACATGAACGACAGATTGATGTTTGTTGAAATTAAAAGAATAAGGGACCCATTCAGGGAACAGGATGATGCCGTAGAGCCCACTACCCCAGGCTAGGGTATGGGGCCTTCTCTGAGGATATCAGATGAAGATAAATTTAAATCTGGGCCTCGAAATCATCTATTGTACTCTGGAAATCATTGTAAGTTGAAATTCTTCCGGAGTTCTTCAGGATCTCCCTTGCCAGTAACCAGTACACCACTGCAAGCGATCTTCTTCCCTTGTTGTTTGTCGGGATCACAAGATCAACAAAATCCGTCTGGTTATTCGCGTCACAGAGTGCTATTATAGGAACGCCGATCATCTTTGCCTCTTTCATGACCTGGGTATCTGCAAGGGGATCTGTAATGACTATTACCTTTGCTTCCCTGTACCCCTTGAGTTGGGGATTGGTCAGTGTTCCTGGAATGAATCTACCAACTATGGAAGATGCACCGACCGTTTCGGAAAACTTGGAAACTGGCCTGAATGCGTACTGTCTCTGGGCAACAATGAGAATGTCTTCCGGCTTGAAACGAGAGAGCATTTTGCCTGCCTCAATAAGCTTATGGTTAGTCTGTTTAACATCCAGAATGTAAAGACCGTCATTTCTGATCTTGAAAATGTATTTCTCCATATCCTTGGACTTTACCTGTGTTCCAATATGAACACCGGATTTCTGATACTCTTCCTCCGAAATTAAAAGTTCTTCTGCCATCATTGAATATTCGTTGGGTAAATCATAGAATACTATATAACTTATGCTGGCACCTTCATAAACCAATAAATGGTCGTGGTTTTGTTCACTCCCACTCTATTGTTCCAGGAGGTTTATTGGTTATATCATAGACCACACGATTCACTCCTCTGACCCTGTTTGTAATATCAGTTGATAGGTTTTCCAGAAATTCCCATGGTGGCTTTGTAAAAGTTCCAGACATTGCATCGCTGGAATCGATCATCCTGATTGCAATGGTGTAGCCGTATGTTCTCTTATCACCGTGTATTCCGGTTGTCTTTACAGGCAGAAGTATGGCAAAGAACTGCCACGGCATTACTTCCCATGATCCGGCATTTTCCAGGACTGAATTTTCAACGATTTCAGTTGCAAGTTTCAGAATTTCCAGTCCCTCCCTTGTAACTTCCCCAATGACCCTGACAGCCAGACCGGGTCCGGGAAAAGGCTGCACAATTTCTGGAATATTAAGATATCGTGATATTTCCCGTATTTCGTCCTTGTAAAGGTCCCTTAAAGGCTCAATAAGCTTGAGATTCATCTTTTCTGGAAGCCCCCCAACATTATGATGGCTCTTAATGGTATCCCTCACACCACCACCACTCTCGATCCAGTCAGGTGCAATTGTACCCTGGAGAAGGCATTCTGCACCGTATTTGAGAGCCTGCTCCTCGAACACATCTATGAATGTTTTTCCAATGATCTTCCTTTTCTCTTCTGGTTCAGTGATACCTTTCATTCTGGAAATAAACTTTTCTGATTCATCCAGTATCAGGTAATTCAGCCCAAACCTTTCGAATGTGTGTCTTACCCTCTCTTTCTCACCATTTCTCAAAAATCCAGTATCAACAAACACTGTGAGTATTCTGTCTCCCGCTGCCCTGTTTGCAAGAACGGCAAGGAGAGTACTGTCCTGTCCTCCGGAGCATGCAAGAATACCCCTACCTGTCAACTTTGAAACTATCTCCTTGCCTGCATCTTCAACAAACTTTGCTGCATCAACCATTTTCAATTATCTCCATTATCTAAAAGTTCAGCTACCTGATACAGTATGATTCCAGAATATGAATAATTTCTCATAAGGAGATTGAAAAATTCAAACAGCCTTATTGAAAGCCTGTAAAAGAAAAGTTTCAATAAGATTCCGGGTTTCAAACCAGTAAATTTGAAAAAAAGAAACTTACCAGATATCCAGGCTCAGGTTTTCATTATGGCGCCGAGAAAAACAAGGAGACCAATTACAGCCCCAATAACTGCAGCAACCACGTAGAAAAGTGTTCCGTAGATAACGTTCTGAACGAATCCCAGGTCGAATGTGTATCTGCTCAGATATGCAGTAAGGATGCCAATCAATATGCCCCCAACCAGCAGGACGGCACCGACTGTTCTACTTTTGCCGCTACCGAAGTAAGCGGTTAAAATTCCCAGCACAAACAGCGAAAGAGCCATCAGTGCCAAAATCACCATGGAAAATACTTCTGGATTAAAACCTGTATAGACATTACTCAATATTTGCACCTCATAATTTTATTCCTGTAAGTGTCTTGGTATCTATAACACCTTCGATAGTCCTGATATGTTCTATCACGGTTTTCCCAAGTTCACTGTAGTCCTTAGCATCTATTTTGACTATCAAGTCGTATTCACCAAAGAGAGGATGGATTTCCACCACATACTTTACTTTTGAAATTTTGTTGTAGACCTCGTGCTCCTTTCCGGGAACAGTACTAACCAGTACAAACGCTATGGACAATTTAACACCAATATGTATAGATTTTCAGCACTTATAAATTTTTCTCAGAATTCCTGATACTTCTTGGCATTCCGTATAAGATCATCCAGATCTTTTTCACTCTGGGAGCTCTCTTGCAGGTCTCGCAGTGTTACAGTTCCTCTCTCCTTTTCCCTCTCACCGATTATCAATACATACCTGTAGCCCTGCGATTCTGCCGACCTTATCTGCTGTGAAAGACCTCTGGAAGACAGTTCATCAATGCATACGATGCCGTTTTCCCTCAGTTTCCTGGCCACTTCGGTTGAATATTTCCCTGTATTACCCATTGAACAGATGGCATAGGAAGATTCCTTTCTGTTGTCTGCCCATACCTGTTCTCTCTTCATTAGAAGCTCCAGAACAACATCACCCATTCCGAAACCCACAGCAGGTATATCCTGGTTGGACATCAGCCTGGCAAGGTTATCATATCTCCCGCCACCGAGTATAGACCTGAACTGACCCATAGAATCAAAAGCTTCAAAAACGATTCCCGTGTAGTAGGATATTCCCCTTATTACCGAGAAATCTACCACAATTCTGGCACTTCCATAGGATCTGACGATTTCACATGTTTTTGAGAGTCTTTCTATTCTATCGTTAAGAACTCCTGATTTTCCATTTATTTCTGAGATCTTTGATTTAAGATCCTGGATTTCAAATGGAGAGTCCACTATTTTAAGTAGAATATCCGCACCCTTTCCTGATACCCCGTTTTCTTTGAGCAGGGTCAGAAACTCTTCTCGTGATGTTTTACGGAAACGGTCAATAATTGTAAAAACACGTTCTGTGTTCTCTATTTCCAGAATTTTCAGGATTCCATCCATCATCACCCTATCATTAATATGAATCTCAAAAGCGGATTTTAATCCCAGGTTAGAGAGTATACTTCCAGCAAGATTTATTATCTCTGCATCGGCCTCTGGAGTATCCACGCCAAATATGTCTGCGTTAAACTGGAAATGCTCCCTGAGCCTTCCTGATTGTGGCTCCTCGTATCTCCAAATCTTCGGGAGGGAATACCACCTCACTGGTCTTGGTATATCTTTGCGAGCAGTGAGAAGCCTTACAGTAGAAGGTGTTGCTTCAGGAAGCATTGTTACCTCCCTTCCTCCTCTGTCTGTAAACGAAAATGTCTGGCTGAGCAGTTCATCGCCGGATTTTATGCGATATAGATCCAGATACTCCAGGCTTGGATAATCTATTTTGCCAAATCCGAAGAGTTCTGCTGTTGTTTCTGCTTTTGAAAACATTTTTTTCCGTGGTTCCATATCTTCGGGATACTGATCCCTGAACCCCTTTATGCGATCCACTTTCATTGGACTTATATGGCTATTTGGTATATTGAACTTGAGATTACAGTTTCATGTATAGAGAAGATCCTCCTTCGGGAAGGGTATAAATTTCAAAATTTATCTGTTGTGGCAAAGCATTGGATTTATGGTGCATTATCTCTACACATGGAAGTGATATAGAAAGATTCACAAATGTGCAATTCACCGGGTATACCTTTGAAAAATTCCACACACAGCATTTTGAAACCCGATGCTTTCAAATATAAAATTTGTTTGATTCAGAAGTTGCAGTTCTGCATGAAAATTTTCGCAAAAAAAGGATTGTGTAGGCGTATTCTTAATATTAGCGTTATATTATAAATAGCCTCCATGGGTATATTTGTTATTACCATGTTTTTTTAGTGGAGAGTTTAAGCACAATGTTAATATATATCTGATCGCATGATTAATAGTAATGGATAGAGAGAGGGCAGATCATGTTTTCGATACGCTGAGAGGGCTTGGAATGAACAAGAATCCCTCAAAGATCATAGCCTTTCTGGATCAGGTCGAATACAGTGATGCTGCGCAAATGTCATACCTTCTCGGAATGGTTTCGAACAGAGTGAGTTCAACACTCAAGCATTTGATGGCTGAAGGAATTGTCCAGAGGATGGAGATAAGGAATATACTGACAAGCAGGAAATACAAATATGTCTACAGACTGAAGATTAAATTCCCAGACATTGTAAATAAACTGGAAACGATGAATAAATCAGTTATCATAGACAATTTCAACGAATGAAGTGATCTATTGCCTCAGTCTTCTGTAGAATTGTTCTATGTTCGCGTATATTTTTTCCATGTTTTTTTCTTTCAGCGATGCAAGCCAGAAAGCGCCACCCATTCCGGCCCCTTCCCTGACATTCCCCTCTTCGTATAACCTTAACCCTTTTTCCCTCATTCCGGAAAACGATATATCAGAAACTATGAGATTCTGTGGCGGTACAAGAGTCTCTATTGTCTCTCTCCTATGATTCATCACCCATCTCGTTGTAACCTGGAATCTTTTACTGGAGTTTTTGTTTATCTTATTGTTTATGTAGAAAAGTGATGACATCTGGGTCCCTCCGGAGAAAACAAGGGCAGAATCCCTTACGGACTTGGATACACCAAGAGCTATTGCCATCATGTAGTCACCATACTGTTCCACTGCCATCTCCGGATTTTCAGGGTAATATCCCGCCCTATCTATGGCTTTCCGAACAACTTCTCTTTTTATATCAACGGGATCAGAGGGCATTGTACTGCTGGTGTTCAGGTTCAGACCCATGGATGAAAGAACGGCCTGGGACGTTGTTGTGCCACCAGGTATTGATTCTGCAAGTAATATGCGTGCAAATCTTCCATCAATAAGTTTCCCCAGATAGATGCCCATTTCAAAAGCATGCCTGAAATCCGGAAGTGACTTTTCTTCAGCCGGGTTTTTAGCGGGTCCAAGATTTGTCTGAAAAAATGGAATCTTTGGAGTTGCAGCATATCCTGCATTCACCACCAGGCATTTTACTCCAGCCAGGTCCAGGCATGCCTTTGTTACGATTGCGGGTGTAGGTATTCCGTCTGGGGTCATTGGAGGTTCGCCTGTGCTTATTGGTCTGTCAGCCACAATTATTTCAGAGTCCACAACGGGAGTAATCATTGTTAGTTCAGGGGAGGCACCCGCAGAAGTAATTCCCGGAATTTTTGAAACTTCCGTGCTGCCTGCAAGCAGCACAAACAGTGTATCCGAAAGGTCATCCTGATTTATGACGTCTTTGTTAACGATGATAACACCGCCGCATAATGGACATACAAATAGATACGGGTCAGATTATTAGCTGTTTCGGTGGAGTCAATATAGTTAATGAAACCTCAATAACATCTATGCATGGCAGGCAAAGGATGCACTGACAATTTCCTAGGAAATGGATAGATTGACGAGAAGGAAAACCAGGATCGAAAACGGGATGACGAACAGTAACAAGAATATCCAGAACGACAGCATATATATGGCAAGAGCCTCACGCACATCCTGTGGACCTGGAGTTCTTGAATTTTCTCCCAGCACGTAGTACCCTTTTTTTTCCAGTTTTATTCCCAGTGCAATCGCCATAGAACCCATGGGCCATCCTCCATTTCTGCTCTCCGTTTTGGATGATTCAGAGACAATGCCCCGGAAATCAGATTCATTCCCCCTGAACCGTGACGCCAACCAGATGCATAACGCCCCAAGCCTTGCTGGAATAAAATTCAAAACTGTGTCTAACCTGGCAGCAAACCATCCAAATCTGGCATTCCTCAAATCCCTGTAGCCAATCATGGAGTCAAAAGTGTTAACTGTTCTTTGAAAAAATGCTCCTGCGACACCAAAAAATGGAAAGTAGAAAAGGGGTCCCGTGACTCCATCAACAAAACCCTCTGCTATGGTTTCAATGGCGGCTGAACATATGAGATCTGTATCAAGAGCCGTAGTATCCCTTCTCACTATCATTGAAGTCTTTAACCTTGCAGTTACAAGATCGCCTCTTTCAATAGACTCAATCACAGGAAGAACGTGATCCTTCATTGATCTCAGTGAAAAACTGAATTTTAGAATAATCGCAGACACTATAATATAGAGTGCCAGGAAAATAGAGGATGCATATTGAACAATCAGGATTATTGATAGCACGATGAAAGTAACCACTATTACAAACACTGTTCCTCCCAGTCTGCCCGTTGATAACCTCCTGAAGTATTGATCCATCCTGTCTATGAATGTCCCAATAAATGCAACAGGATGGTGCCGGTTTTCGGGTTCCCCAAAAACCTGGTCCAGAAGAACGGAGAGAAAAAGTATTATCACCGGTTCTGAGAGGTAAATAAGGTACAACAGCGCATAATGATCCCGGCCGGTATAAATATTGCAATGGAAATAACCTAAAACGCCTGCTGAATTTTTTCAAAAGCGAGATTGAATATACTTCAACA
>JAKADT010000019.1:17936-22040 GCA_021820245.1 Thermoplasmata archaeon
GAAGATTCCTGCAAAAATTAGAAGAGGATGTCACGCATCATGAAACACCTGACCAACGGATACTGTACTCTGATTAAGGATCTGGATTTTTATTCCCTGATCTTCAAAGAACCCGTTATATCGATTTCTTCAGCTCCATTCAATGGTGGAGTGAATCTGGTGAAAATGTACATGAACAGGCAGGTTCCCATTGATTACAATCATGATCCCGTTAAAGAGATTGCCAATTTCCTTGTTGAAAGGGGATTTCCCAGAGAAGGGTCCCTGGTTACAATAACGGCATGCGATCTGGAAAATGCTTTCATCAATGAATTTTTCATGGATGATTTTTTCTTTCTGCTTTCGATGACTGCATGTTTTTCCAACGCACTTTCAATAGGCGGATCTGGACTGAAGATGCCGGGTACTGTTAACATAACGGTGTTTACGGATCACAGTCTATCAATTGCTGGTGGATTGAACCTTTTCCAGTCAATAGTGGAGGCAAAGAGTCAGGCTTTCAATGACTTTGGCATAAGAGACAGAAACACTGGAATGCCATCACCTGGAACATCCACTGATACTACCTCAGTGTTGTTAACACATAGAGATGGTGAAAACAATTACGGTGGGAGATTGACGGACATAGGGAAACAGGTATCAATTGCAGTTCACAGTGGAATTGAAGAAATATTGAGATGTTCAGGAGAGTGACATAGATCAATGAACCATGTATTCTTCCAGTGCATCCAGCAAAATTTTGTTTTTCTCTCTCCTTTTTATTGATACCCTGAAGGAAAGATCGTCAAGCCCGCGGTATTTTTTCAGCTCCCTTATGATCACATTCCTCCTGGCAAGAAATTCAGGGAGGGATTCATCATCCCTCTTTCCGGTACATCTGAAGGATATGTAATTAGCAGCGGGAGTTCCGATAATCTTCAATCCCATGCTTTCCAGCCTCTGTTTCATATATTCTCTTTCTGCACCAAGATCTTTTATGGATTCTTTAAGGTAACTCATATCCAGTTTCCTTGCAAAATTAATGGCCTGCTGGCTCAACGGCCAGCTTTCCATACCGGATTTAAGCTTCTCTGCCATACCTGTTGATGAAATTGTATAACCGACCCTTATTCCAGGAAATCCGGTTATTTTTGTCAGTGTGCGTCCAACGATCAAATTTGGGTAACTGTGGATCATTTTTGAAGAGGAATTATCGTTATCGCAGAAATCCATGAATGCTTCATCCATGAATACAACTGCATTTTTTTTGAGAGAAATTTTCGCAATCTTTCCAATAGTTTCTTTATCGGTCAGAGTTCCGGTCGGGTTGTCTGGATTCGCAATAAAAAGGAAATCATACGAATAAGATAAGAGGACATCCGGGTTATGCCTTACAATGCAGGAAGGAATTGGAGTGATGCCCATCCTCCTGGATCTGATGGCCCTTTCGTATTCCGAAAATGCTGGATATAAAACTACTGCCCTGGAGAAGTCCCAGACACCAAGTGAACGGTAAATAAGGGGTGTAAGTCCAGCACCCAGCGTTATATTTTTTCCATATACTCCATTAAATCCTGCGAATTTTTCTTCAAGATCAGTGAGATCATTTTCTGGATAATATCTCCCAATATCATCATTGTTGAGATTAAATTCATCCTGGATTTTACCGGTGTCAATGAACTCGTTGACGCTGGAACTGAAATCAATATACTCCTCCGGACTCTTTCCATATCTGGCTGCCAGAGAAATGATGCTCCCACCATGATCTGCGGAAACTGGTTTTTCTCCCCTCATTGATGCCCTGAATTGTGCACAGGTCATTAATATATCTCCAGTTTACCGTTCCAGGCAGACAATTCCATGATATCAGAAGAAATGAAATAAATATTAAAGGAACAGGCATGTGGAAAAGTTCATGCCGTCCCTGAGAAATGCCATCAGTTTCTTTACCGTAATTCCTTCCGGAAGTAGCGATCTGGAAGAGTCATCCATATACTTCTTCAGCATAACTGGCGGGATCGTCGGGTCATTGAGTGCGGCCATTCTCTCTGTATTCTATTTTGTCGGTTTCAGATATGAAGGGTACGTCGTCGGTTTTGCCTGCATACTTGCCCTGTATGGTTTCACCCATCTTGATGGCCTTATGGACACCGGAGATGCCCTTATGTTCAGGGGCAGTATAGAAAGAAGAAGGGAAATACTGAAGGATCACTACACTGGTGCAGGGGCAATTGGATGGACAATAGTTATTTATACAATTTCTCTTGCATCGTTCCTTCAGTTTGGATTCTGCGAGGCGGTCCTTGCACTTATCTTCGGTGAGATATTTTCTAAATCATGGTATATAATCTATATGTCCACAACAAAATCCTTTGGAACGGGTTTTGCCTATTTCTTCCAGGAAGGTCTACTCAAACATAAGAAACTTGCTCTTGCTGTGAATATTGTCCCTTTCCTCATTATTGCCCTGTTCCTGAATGTATTCCTGATTCTGGCATATATAGTTTCAGTATTGATTCTCCTTTTCATTTCCCATAATATTTCATCACGGTTTGGAGGGATAAATGGAGACATTCTGGGATTCACCGGTGAACTTTTCAGGATGCTTTTCTATGCATCTTTCCTGATTCTTGGAATTTTTCCGGAGTTTTCCATTTTTCTGACACATGCAATTTAGTAGTCGAGACTGATATTCTTTGTCTCAGTTCCATAAAACCTCCATATAATGGCACCTGTTGCCCCGAGAGCCCACAGCCCCAGATTGTACAGTATGAAATCGTAAATCCCGAAATTTGCGGTAAGCGAGATTGACACTATATAGAGTACCATGGGAAACATCCTTATAATGCCAATTCCGAATGATCTGTACCTTGTGGCAAGCAACTCAGGTTCAAGTGTTGTCCTGGAAGCCCATGCAAATTCACTGAATGCCATATTAACTATGAGGAGAGGAATGAATATCAGAAGGTTGGACAGGTAATTTACCAGTACAAATATAACCACCATTGAAAAGAATCCACCCATGTAGGCATAGAATGTATATGATTTCCTGTTCCTTGATACAAGAGGCATTGCAATAAAACCCGCAACCGAGGCACCAAGAAGGGCATAAAAGATAAGTATGGAACTCTCACCTGCGAATTCTGTTGGACCTATGATATAAGCCATTAGCCCGAATGTTAGATATTGAGAAATGGCCATTGATACGAGGAAAAATAAGCTTACAAATCCTGGTTTCACTGAAACATAATCCTCTGTGCCATGGAGATAGAGTCCTTCTTCCACCGCTTTACCCTCTCCCTTTCTCCCCTTGTAGTTGAGCCATCTGAATGATTCAGGGATCCTGATTCTGGAATAGACCATGATGCCCACAAGAACAATGGATGAAAGAAGGAGAACCAATCTGAACAGATCGTCACTCAGTGCGAAATTTGATGGAAAAATCAATGAAAAAAGAGGAGTGAGAGAGGTGGTTGCAGATGCGGCGACAATGAAAATTCCTGATATGAAAAAGCTCCCTATGTTGCTGAAATTTGCTACAAGTGTCAGCATCGATGCACGCCTCTTTGCGTCGAAGTCTTCTGCTATAAGTGCTAAGGAAGAGGGTTCTTCGCCTCCCACCCCGAACTGGGATAGCACAAGTCCAACAAGAAGGATAGGGAGGTTGTTGGCAAATGTGATCGCAATGACACCAACTGAATAGGCGATCATGGTTGCTATGAAAACAGTTTTCCTACCTATGCGATCTGCAAGAAACCCCATCGACAGATTACCCACCAGGACAAAAACGGGACCCGCAGATAGAATTATAGTTCTTGTTGTAACCGATACATTTGAAAGAAAAGGGAATGAAAGAGAAAGGGGCCCTATTGTTGCAATTATACCCCACAGGAAGAAACTGGATGTACTGGACAGAATCAATGACTTCTGACTCGAGGAGTACATTACAGAACCACCTCAGAATGTTCTTTCAAAAAATATTTTTTGCTGGCTGATTCTTTTTTGTTTTTCCGTTTACAATCTATTAACACTACTGTCATTACAATTCCCTCCGCCAGTATTATCTGGTTCAGGTTCTACGGGTCGACCTTTCGTCCTCTCAGCCTCAATGAAGCTCCCCGATTG
>JAKADT010000020.1 GCA_021820245.1 Thermoplasmata archaeon
GTTATATTGAAGAATATATGGAATAGATAACCAACAGTGAATGTTGCTGCAGCAGCCATCAGTGATAGAAACATTGCCTGAACTGATGTCCTGAGAATCTTCAATCCCATAGTAAGAGCTACTATCATGTTGGTTATGCCCTGGCTGGCAGCCACAAGTATAACTGCTGTAATCAGTCCCTCTACCCTTGGAAGAAACACAAAAGGAACTATTGGTATCACTGCACCCATTACGTATGACATTCCCACGTTAAGAGCTGATCTTTTTGATTCCCCTTTGTACTGATCCATCTTTTTTCCATATCTTATTTTTCTCTCCAATATTGATTTCTTTGTGAGCTCGTTTATTTTATATTCCGATTCTGATTTCTGTGAAAGATATGCACCAAGTGCCATACTGATTGCACCACCTATTCCAACCACAGTTCCTCCAAGTGCAATGTAAAAGTGATTGGATATTATTGCGGATAGTCCTGCCAGTGCTGCAAGTACCTCAACGAGGCCGTCACTCATTCCGTATATGAGATCCCTGTTTTTCTGGATAATTATGTCCTCATCACCAGCTTTTTTTGAGAACACCTCCTCGTGCTCTATCTCGTCCATGATTATTTTCTGCAGCTGGTTAGATATCTCCGGGTTGCTTCTGTTTTCTTCTAGAAATTCATTGTACTGAAGTATTGAATCTATTTCGCTGTGTTCCAGAAGCTTTATGGAAAGATAATTCCCCAAAACCTTTCTTAATAACAGAAGACCTTTTATTCTTCCGAAACTGGGCCTTATTTCATCCACCCTTACACCCGAATTTACCAGGCGCAGTTTCCAGAAATTTGCGTGATTCTTTTCTGTTTCTGAAAGACGTACAAGGGATTTCCTGAATTCATCGTCCCTGACTCTTCTTGAAAGTTTATCATAAAACAGCATATCTGTGAGTTCATTCCTGTAGAAGCCAATTTGATCCTGGGTATTGGGAGATTCTGTCATGTCAAATCCGAATTGACAAAACCGTATAAAACACTATCATTTTTAGTTATACGAAAAACGTAATAACGGTTCGTGTTGCATTCAATAAGATATATATTTCAGGGGCATATTTGTAGATGATAGTTATGATGGAGGAAAAATATTCAAAGAGTAAAGAACAGAATCTTGACAGTATAAAAATAAGAGTAACTCCACCGGGTCCGGAGACCAGGAAGGTTATTGATTCGGACAGTGAATTTCTCGTTACCAGTACTAAATCACTTCCACTTGCAGCAAAAAGAGCCATGGGATCATTCGTGGAGGACATGGATGGAAACGTTTTTCTTGACTTCGCCAGCGGTATCAGTGTGACAAACCTTGGACACATACACCCATATGTAACGGAAAAAGTTCAGGAACAATTACATAAACTCTGGCACTTTGCAGGCACAGACTTTTATTATAAGGAACAGGTGGACGCTGCAAGATCCATATCGTCAATCACACCCGGAACTTTCAAGAAGAAAGTTTTCTTTTCAAACAGCGGGGCCGAAAGTATCGAAGCAGCAATAAAAATCGCCAAAATATTCACAAAAAAGCAGCAGTTCATAAGTTTCATAGGTGGATTCCATGGGAGAACACAGGGTGCCCTCTCCATGACTGCCTCTAAGGCTATTCAGCAGAAAGGTTTCTTCCCAAGTATGCCGGGTGTGGAACATGTCCCATATCCGAATCCATTCAGAAACGCCTTTGGCATTGATGGTTATGAACATCCTGATGAACTGATAAACAGGACCATGGATTTCATAGAGAAATATGTCCTGAAAACATATGCACCACCTGAAAATCTGGCGGCTTTCCTGGTTGAACCTATCCAGGGCGAGGGTGGATACATCATACCACCAATGAACTTCCATAAAGAACTGAGGAAACTTGCTGACGAAAACAATATGCTCGTAATAATGGACGAAGTCCAGAGTGGAATGGGTAGAACCGGGAAATATTTCGCATCTGAACATTTCGGTGTGGAACCGGAAGTAATAACCATTGCCAAAGCGGTTGCATCGGGCATACCAATGGGTGCAGTTGTTATTAATTCCAGACTTGATTTTCCTGAATCTGGGCTCCACAGCAACACCTTTGGTGGAAATGTCCTTGCCAGTGTGGCAGCAACAGCAACAATTGAAACGATGAAAAAGGAGAACATACTGGACAATGTTGTGAAGCAGGGGGCATATTTCAAGAAGAGGCTTCTGGAACTCATGGAAAAATACAGGTGCATAGGCGATGTAAGGGGCATGGGTCTCATGGTTGCCATAGATTTCGTAAAGGATCAGAAAACAAGGGAACCTGATGTTAAGCTCAGGAACAACGTGGAATACAAGGCTTTCGAAAACGGTCTCATTACGCTTTCAACCGGAACCAGCGCTGTAAGACTCATCCCGCCGCTGAACATAAAACAGGGTGAGATTGACATGGGAATAGAAGCTTTGGAAAAGTCTATCAAACAATCTCTTTAATCCTTATTCTATCTTGAAATTAATATATCCAACAAATTTGCTGAGTGGTATGCCCTTCTCCCATTTCAGCATATAACTTCCTTTTTTAGTCTCATCAGCCCTTGGGAGTATATTATAGACATATTTCATTCTACCAGCAGGCTCTCCCGGCAAAGAGAATAACCGCCATGAATCACCCTCTGCATTTTTCAACCTGTAAGCATATGTTATGAAAAGTCCGGACTGCCTGCATTTTTCTATGAGTCTATCGGCCTGCTCCTGCCTCTTTCCAGAAGACTCAGCAAAATGGATTACGTCATACTGGGATGACTTTACCTCTATTATTAGAGAAACATCATGCCTTACGGCAATCAGATCGGCCCCAAGTGAACCCGCAGCTCTTGTGACGTAAAATGGGCTTTCCAGAAGAGATTTAAGGGATTCGTTTTCAGGTGGAGAAAGTCTCTTTGAAAATTTTTCTATGTTGTTCGCCTTCCCTGCAAGAAGGTTTGCAAGTTCCCTTTCATAAATACTGCCGTTCAAATGAGATTCACAGGCTATTCATATGCCGGTATTTTAAATTTGCCTAAAGAACATGCCGGTCATACCTGAAATACTCTCCCCCATGAAAGATCGGAGTTTTTTATCGACCATTTCCACCTTCATGCATTCTGGTTGTAACAGAATATTTTCAACGGACTTATATTCCACGCTGTATGTGAGTAATCAAAAATTTACTTCATGGTCCTCATTAGAATTTTCGCAATTCACCTACTCTCTGAATGATTGGATCTTTCTTCCAAATAATCTGGCAACACCACCTCCCTGTATTTCATGCCTTTTTGTGTTTCATTGAACCCCTATTACGCGTATCAAGAAAGTGATTCCATACAAACCTGCATGATCCAATATGCTTCCCAATGAGGATCTTCTGATCTTCACTGGGATATATCCTGAATCTGTAGGCATTATGGGTGTTATAACACGCTGATAAATATAAATGACATTTAAACTTTCTTGGGTCTTGTCTATTAAAGTTCAGTCAGTTAATTTTGCTGATCTTAATCTCTTCCCCTTTAGAAACAGGTCCATTTTCCTACTGTTTTTATATTACTTTACATTTTCCATCAGTGGCACTCTTTATTGTCCTCATCTCCACCGTAGTACTGGTGGCATTCTTTCACATGATAGCCCCTGATCACTGGATTCCTCTCCTGATAATTTCAAAAACAAGAAAATATACAGCAAAAACAAAATATGTCACGGCGGTCCTACTTGGTCTTGGCCATTCCGGATCATCTGTGCTGGTTGCTATTGCCGTTCTTTTTGTTGGAATTGAGATTCTGAAATCGTCTATACACATTCTTACTGACATTTCCATACTCCTTATGTTTGTCATTGCTGCATATTTCATAATTAATGGATTAAGAGAGGCAAATGAAAGCAGTGACGATATAATGGCCAAATCTGCACTTGCAGTAAGCGCATTTCCTGATCTTGCCTTTCTGCCAATATTTATTGCGGCATTTGGAACTGGTACAGACCATTTAACTTACATAGTCCTTGTGTTCATAGCAGTCACCACTGTGACACTTACTGCCGTTGTATGGGTAACATCAAATATCCCAGGTACGGACAAGCTGAAACAGATTCCGGGGAGATATACGGATTACCTTATTGGACTCATATTGATAGTTACGGGAATAATAATCTATGCTGGTATTTAGTGGGATTGTGAAAAATCACACAATCTCAAGCTTGAATGGCTTCAGAAGATTCATTTCAAAGGCCCTTCTATAATAAAGATCAAGAGCCTTTCGCCCCTTCTCACCAAAATCAACTGTTAGTTTATTGACGTACATTTTGATAAACTTTCTCTCCAGATCCATGTCATTGTACCTGGCATACTGAAGTGAATACCTCACTGCATCGTCCTCGTTTTCCATACCATATTTTATTGAGTTTTCAAAATCCTCCTTGAAACCTTTTATTGCTTCGGAACCAATGGATTTCTTTATGGCGTTGAATCCTAGAGGTATGGGCAGATCTCCAGCATACTCCTTCCAAGCACTGTAAACATCGTACACCTTTTTCAGTCCCTTGTCCTGATATGTCAGCTGCTCATCATGAATCAGGATACCGGCGTCAGCATCACCGTTAAGCACTGCCTCGCTTATTTTATCAAACCTGACCTCTATGAATTTTTTTGGAACTGGAGCGAACATTCTGTACAGCAGGTAAGAAGATGTTAACTTTCCAGGGCTTGCAACAACTGCATTTTTCAGATCCACATCCTTCCTGGCCACAACTGTCGGTCCATAGCTCAGACCGAAACTCGCACCTGAAGTTGTCAGGGCATATTTATCATTCACAAGCGCGTATCCATTTGCCGAAATGGCTGTTATATCGTAAAGCCCTCTGGGTGCTTCGTTGTTGAGTGTTTCTATATCTTTTACAACCTGTTTGTACTGGTGATTGCATTTCAGTTTATTCTCAAGCATCCCATAAAACATGAATGAGTCATCGGGATCCGGAGTATGTGCTATTGTCAGTTCCATGAGGTGATATGCTTTTATCATTGAAATATGTTCTTTGGATACCTCCAACTCATTGATGCCACGGTTGTGAGTAGATTAAAAATCCCCTGTAAAAGACAGTACCTATTTTTATATATGACCGTGATAACATATTTTCAGGTGAATGTATGGAAAAGTTAGTAATAGCATTTGGAGGAAATGCACTTCTCAGGAATGGGGATGTACCTTCCTTCGAATCCCAATATTCCAGGTCCGTGGATGCTTTCAACGGCATATGGGAGATACTGGAGGATAACAGGGTGGTCATAACGCATGGCAATGGACCACAGGTTGGTAACATACTTTTACAGAATGAATTTTCCAGGAGTATAACACCATCCATGCCGCTTCATGGCTGCGGCGCCATGTCAATGGGCTTCATCGGCCACATAATGTCCCTGGCATACGACAATGTGAGATTGCAGAGGGGATTTTCAAGGGAGCCCATAGTTATCATCACAAGAACACTCGTCTCCGAAGATGATCCTGCATTTTTAAATCCATCAAAACCCATAGGCCCTTTTTACACGAAACAGGAAGCTGACACCTTCGTACAGGACCGTAACTGGTCCATGAAAGAGGACTCTGGAAGAGGCTGGAGAAGACTGGTGCCATCACCTGCACCAATGGATATAATGGAGAGAAATTCGATCATAAGGCTTCTTGCCGACGGTTTCCAGCCCATAGCAGTGGGGGGAGGGGGAATACCCATAGTAAGACGAAAGGGAAAATTCATTGGAGTTGATGCAGTTATTGACAAGGATCTGGCATCTTCTCTCCTGGCCACAATCATAGAGGCAGATCGCTTCATGATACTCACTGATGTGCCATATGCCTATACACACTACGGAACCAAAGATCAGGAGAAGATAGGAAAAATCAGCCTTGATGAACTCCAGAGACTCTATGACATGGGTTATTTTGCATCCGGAAGTATGGGGCCAAAAATAAAGGCTGCAATGGAATTTGTCAGGAAAGGTGGAAAAAAATCAATAATAACTTCCATTGAGAATTCTGGAAAAGCGTTCCATGACCATTCCGGAACCATCATTGTTCCTCCATAACGCCTATTTTGAGTACTTACCTTTTTCCATTTTTAATCTTCTCATTTCCACGAGGTCCTTCAGTACCAGTTCCAGATCTATTCCCTGGAAAGAAAGGCCATAGTCATCCACAAGTAACTTTTCCATTTCAGAAGATGACGATGGTACCATCATGGATCTTCCTATGAGGTTGTCAAGATCCTCATAAACATTCCACGGAAAAATAAACCATGCCCACTTCTCCTCATTGACCTCTTCTGAATAAAAGTCAGGTTTGAAGTTTGATCTGGTAATGTGGAGCATTGCTGAAGTCCTGATCTCTGATGGTGAGAGGGACTTCACATAATCATATGCCAGTTTCATGCTTTCGCCAGTATCCGTTATATCGTCAACAATAAGCACCCTTTTGCCCTTAATGTCAGGATCGCCCTGTTTTTTCAATACGGCTTTACCATCCCTGGACGCAGTGAATCCCCAGTGCTCGGTTTTAACGGCGTACAGGTCCTTAATCCACATCCTGTCCGAAAGCATTCTTGCAGGGACAAGCCCCCCTCTTGAAAGCCCGATTATTGCCTCCGGAGTGAAACCTGACTTTATAGCCTGTTTTCCAATGTTCCTGCACCACATCTCGATCTCTGACCACGACACCAGTTTAGCTCTGAACTGCATGAATTATTACCTTACTTGTATTGTGACATTCCCTTAAATATTATTTCACGGACAAAGGATGTGAAATAATGACCGACAATTTTCCAGAAATACTCCAGAGTGCCACAGGGTCAGATTGAATTGGGTTTTCAGGAAGATCTTTGATTTCCTTCCCGCATTTCCTTGAATGATTTTTCATGCTCTAGGAGTCTCTTCTTCCGGTCAATACCAAGTCCATAACCACCTAGCCCACCGTTTTTTCTTATTACTCTGTGGCATGGTATTATTAAAGGAACAGGATTCTTCCCACAGGCATTTGCCACCGCCCTTACTGCGGATGGTCTGCCTATTTGTTCAGCAATCTGGCTGTATGTGGCTGTGGAACCGTAGGGAATTGAACTGATTGCCCCCCAGACCTTTTTCTGGAAATCCGTTCCCTCAACATCAATGTTGAAATTACCCTTTGAACCGTCCAGAGTCTTTATGATTCCGTCTATATATTGATCAGAGATCTCTCCCTTCTCTACATTCTTATCTGGATATTCTTTTTTAAGATACTCTGGAATTGAATCTGCTGGAGCAAGTGTGGAAACACCACAGATACCGCGTTCTGTGAAAGTTACAAGGATGATCCCAAAGCTGCTTCTCCCTGATGAATACCAGATGGTCCGCCGTTGCCCATCCTTTCCCCTTTTTGAATCTTTCATATATATTATTATGCTGTACTGATATTTAATTGTATCATTGGCCTTAATTGGTGGATTCACCGATGCAGCAGGTTACAACAGACCATGAAACTGTGTTTCTGCAGCATAAATGTGAAAATGCCTGAAACCAGCTGCTTTACCTTAATGTCATTGTGAAAAAGTGATCTGGAACCAGTTATGCGGCTGATGAGAATGCCATAACACATGAATGAATTTAGAACGTTGTGACATCCTCCCCGGGATCACATGAAGAACTCCCACTCTGATCTGACACTTCCAAAATCTACATTGGACTGAATTCACTGCTGCCAGAGGGCACTCTGATCTCAATGCCAGGAAAATGTGCTTTGCATCTGTAAGCCAGGTATATCAACTTTTAGAAATTATTCTTTTATTTGTATATACTTAATATAAAATAAAAAAATTCTTATATAGCCTTTTTTCAATACCATGACTCATATGGCAAGTATATCAGGCATTGAAATATTTTTGATTATTATACTGTTTATAGTAGTAATAATCCTCCTTTCAGGCTTACACATCCTGAAGGAATGGGAAAGAGGTGTTGTTCTAACTCTGGGTAGATTCACTGGACTTAAAGGTCCCGGAATAATATACGTGACTCCAATAATCAGTAGAATGACAGTGGTTATGTCCACAAGGATTCAGGCCGTGTCATTCAAGACAGAGTCAACTTTTACCAGAGATAACGTTCCTCTTAATGTTGACGCAATAATGTATTTCCAGATCATAGACCCCCAGAAAGCAGCATTGAATGTTGAAAACTATGCTACAGCGACAAATTTCTCGGCACAGACGACACTGAGAGAGGTGCTTGGAAAATCACTCTTCGATGAAATACTCTCTGAGAGAGAGAAAATAGGAGAAGCCGCAAGAGAAATAATTGATGAGAAAACTGAACACTGGGGAATAAAGGTATCATCTGTTGAGATAAGAGATGTTATTGTTCCACAGGCCCTTCAGGAGGCCATGTCAAGACAGGCATCTGCCGAGAGGGAGAGAAGATCAAGAGTTACACTTGCCCTGGCTGAAGTTGAGGCTGCACAGAAAATGGTTGAGGCTGCAAACCAGTATACTGATAATCCTACCGCATTCCAGCTCAGGTGGTTGAACATACTTTACGAAATAGGTCTTGAAGGAAAGGGTACTCTTATGATGGTTCCTATGAACACACCAGCGGCAGGACTGGCTCCTATGACCAACATGGGAATAGCTGATACTCTGAAGAAGACAGCTGGAAATACAGATTCTAGCTAATCTCCATTATTTTTTTCAGATCCTCAATCGTTAAGATGTCTGCCCTTTTATCCATAAGATCATCTGGCAGGTTTTTTATTATATTTTTAAGCTTCTTCCTTCTCTGCGAAAAAATGTCGGTAAGTATTCTGTTTGTGAGGTCTTCGGGATATTCCCATTTTACTTTACTGGGTTCTATTGAAACAATTGCCGAATCAACCGCCGGAACGGGATAGAAACTTCCTCTTTTTACTATCTTCTCGATCTTTGCGCTGTACCTCAAAGCCGTGGAGATTGATAGCCTTGAATATTCTTTTGTACCAGGTTTGGCAACCATCCGTCTTGCAAACTCCAGCTGCACCATGATGACTGATTTTGTGAAGCTGAACTTTTCAAGGCTGAAAAGTATGGGTGATGATATATGATAAGGAATGTTTCCAATTATGAAATCATAGTTCCCCCCGGTTATCTCCAGAAAATCGCTTTTGACGATCTTAAGGGAACCGTTTCTGACATAACTGTCAAACTTCATATGGAGAGCCTCACAGAAGCGGTGATCAGATTCAACTGCAGTGACCAGTCCACCCCTTTCAAGAAGTATCTCTGTTATTGTGCCTGGCCCCGGACCTATTTCGAGGACGGACCTCCCGGAAATATCACCAAGCATGACAACTTCCTGAAGGGCAATACTCCTGTTTTTTAGAAGAACCTGGCCGTATTTTTTTGGATAGAGATTTGCGGGACTCATTTTGCTACGAACAGCTTGTATTTTTCATATCTTTCTTCCAGTTCCTCTATTATCCTGCTCGCTATCATCTTCTGCGGATTGTGAAGTGTCTTCACCCTTTCTGTAAGATCCGAAAAGGACGTGAACGGCTGTTTCTTTCTCTCTTCAAGTATACTCCACATGGTCTTATTCCCAAGCCCGGGGAGAAGTTCGAGAGTATGCTTCCTGGTGTTTATTGGTTGTGATTCGTTGAAGAACTTGAGAAAAAGCTGCTCCTTCTGGTTTATAATTGATTCCAGAGTATATGGAAGTTCGTTCACTCCTGCACTTGTCAGATCGGAATAGGAAATACGCCTCCTGACAGAAAGAATCTTCTCACGTTTTTCAGGTTCTTTGCCTATGTAGACCCTTTCCCCAACAGCTATCAGTGCATTTGGCTTTGGTATGAGTTCAAGAAGTTTGAGCTCTGATTCGCCTACAGCCAAGGCTAACGGGGTTTTGTGATAACTTTTGTCTTCGCTTCTACCTTGCGGTAAATAATCTAAAATATATGCATATTCTTCCAAAGCCATTACCTCGGTCTCTATAGAGAATTAAAATAGTCTACAAGTGTATTTAAATCTTTTTCCGAGATTATTACTCCGTATGATGATACAACTGTGGTTATTTCTTCTTTGTTTGTTGGTTTAAGATCGATGAGTTTTATAATCACCTTATCTGGCAATTCAACAAGTTTCTTAATTTCAGGAACAGCTTTCCTGGCTACTTTTTCATCTATTTTTGAAAATCCCTCAATGTACTGAAGTGCATCCTTTTCTGATTCACTGAGACTATCTTTCTTTGAAAGTATTTCCAACGCTTCCGGTATGGAAACATATTTTCTTTTCATGAAAAATTAACCTTCGATTTTCTTCAGGTGCACCGGAGCTGACAGAGCCTTTTTCTCTACTCCACCAATTCGAACAGCCAGTAGATAGCATTCACCCTGCTTTCCCACTATTCTGCCTGTAAGTCCATGGAAGCCGTGATACGGCATACCCTTGTGGATGGAAGGTTCTATCTTTACTGCTGCAAGTTCCCCTATTTCAAATTTATTGAGCATCCTGTTCACGTTAGGCATGCCTTTGTCTTTCAGTTTCTTCGTCAGTTTCATCCTGGAACCGGCCCTTGAGCCGTGAGACATCTTTGTCATTTATTCATCACTCCTGTTAATCCTTACCACATCCAGTTCTATTACCCTAAGATCAGATCCGTAAACCGATGAAAGAGATGGAACGGTTCTTCCATTGTCGCCGTGTATCAGTTCCTTGATGTATGTCCCTGATTCTGCTGTCACTTCCAGTTCCCCGGAGGACTCGTTACAGGTATCAAGTATCATATCCAGAACTGTCCTTTTCCTTACCAGGTCAGACCTGCTACCGGATACTCTTAATGGTGTCCTTTGATATATAACTTTTCCAATCATCCCTTTTATTGAATTCTCCAGCTTTTCGCAATCTATTGGTTCATTGCAGCCAACTTTGACGTGATAGGTTTTTGAATATTTTTCATCCTTGATTCTCCTGACTTCGCTTATATCTGAAAATGCCAATTTTTCAATTTTTACACCATTTTGGGAGCTGTTAACCATCTCCTCCATGAGATATGGGTCGATCTTTCTTCTCCGTGGCCTCTCAGCTTCAATTACAAATTCCCTGCCATTTCCAAGCATCCTTACATCAACATCCTCCCTGCCGGCACCATGCAGATAGTAGTTTGTGCATCCTGTGAGGTCCGCCAGTTTGCTACCAATAATTGATTCTATGGATTCCCCATTTCCGGTCTTGTGTATCCACCTTGTCTGTGGTATATCTCTTCTGTATTTTCTGTATATCCCGCCGATGAAAACACTTTTAACCTGTATAGTCACACTATCGTATTTTGTGTTCAAGAGAAATGTAACTTCAGGGTCCTTGAAAGAGACCTCTTTTTGAATCCTGGCCGAAAGAAACTTCCCAAATTCCCTGTTGAATTCCTTCTTGATTGATTCCCCTTGTTCACCAAAAAGAGACTGAAACTCCTTTTCACATTCAATATCTTCCGGGGGGAAAACTGATCCAACAAGAAAAGTTGAGAATTCGAAACTGGAGGATTCCTGGATGCACATCTCCGAATATTTTTCCAGATTTAGGAAGATGCCATGACATATCACACAATCCTTCTCGTCAACTATTCTGACGTTTACTGGAGTTTGATTTTCATGGGATCTGAGAAACTCATCGCCCCTCTGTATATTGGTGATCCCATGACCCTCCATGGCAAATGCCCTTCCAAGGCATCTTGTACATATATTGAAAAAAGTACTTGATGGATTCAAGTTATTATCTTGCTACAATTGTCTTTTCGATGCCTGGCCTCTCCTTGATGAATACTCGGGATCCGCATTCACATTCTATTTCTGCGGTTCCGAAAGATTTTTCAAGAGGCCTTCCGCATCTTATGCATTTATACATTCTGGCTTATCTCCGTAACAATCTTCTGGCTGTATTCAGGATTGTATGATCCACCTGCAAACTTATATTTGCAGCTTCTGCACTGCCAGATGCCTGATGCGACCCTTTCCACTTTCTTCTTCTTGCAGGATGGGCATGTGTAAAGAAGTATCTTCTGCTTGTATATCTCGTTCCACGATTTCCTTACAGTAACCCCGTATCTTGGACCGAATCGTCCTGCTGCTCCTACCTTTATAGTTCGTCTTGACATTTTACATCACGAGAAATATTTCTTCCTTAATGCAGCACCTGTATCACTTGATATCTTTATAGCTTTTTTTATCTCGTCCAGTGTAAAGCTTCCAGAGTCTCCTTTCTGCATGGCCCTGATATGTCCGTCCTCTGTTGTTGTAACTGTTAATCTTGCAGAACCAAGCTGTTCTTCCTCCAGGTCAGGATCACAAACGATCTCGTCTCCAATTTTCACCATCGTTACGGATACTGGAATCTGGTCTACAGGCAATGGCATGTCCTTTCCACCCTCCTTTGAAGCTGGAATGTAGGCAGTCCTCAATGCTGAAACAGCAGCAAGTGTGCAGGCGTCAATGAGATTGCCGTCGAAATCCATGATGTTTATGTCAACAAATACAATCCACACTTTCTTTCCGGGTTCTATTACCAGCTTCTGGGTATCTATCATCTTGCTTTCTCTTATTCCCCTGTCAACGACCCTGGCAATTTCTATTGATGTCTCGTTTGGTGGACCCGCCTCGAATGTTGGAAACGCCATTGGCAGCAGCTCAACATTTGTCGTCAGAACTCCGGAGTTTGGAGTGTCCGGAAATGGTTCTCCTGATTCAATCTTTACACCTGCAAGAACCCTTGTTTTTCCCAGTTGCACCATGGCAGAACCTGCAGCCCTTGGAACGTAATTGGTTGTTATGGATGCTTCCCTGAAATCGAGAACTCCTCGTCCATCTCCTCTCTTGCCCTCCTTTAACTGTTTTGTTATAAAACTCCTCTTGATTTCTGATAGCACTCCCAGTGCATCTCTTGGCATTTATTCACCATCTCCTATGCTTTCTACCGAGTATCTCGATGTCAGCGCATTACGCTGAATTTCAGCTATATTGTCAGTTGCCTTCAGGATCATTTCTGAAGCCTGATCGAACTCCTCCAGACTCAAGTCTCCATCCATCTGTATCAGGACTATCTTCTTGCTACTGGATAGAACTGCCATTGGAAGATCAGCCTGCCCGAAATTGTCCTCTTCCTTGGAGAGGTCAAGAACGACCTTCCCCTCCACTTTTCCAGCTGTGCATCCAACAACCATATCCCTCATGGGAATGCCTGCCGATGCTACTGCCACTGAAGCTGCCGTAAGACCTGCAATTCTTGTACCTGCATCGGCCTGCATTACCTCAATAAACACATCTATCTGTGCCCGGGGGAACTGCTCCACCATTATGGCAGAGCTAAGTGCTTCTGATACGACCTTTGATATTTCAACTGATCTTCTGTCCGGTCCCGGTCTTTTCCTTTCATCCACACTGAAGGCGGCCATGTTATATCTTGCCTTCACAACTGCTTTCTCTATATCCTGTGTGTGTTTGGGATAACCCTCCCTTGGGCCGTAAACTGCCACCATTATCTTGTTGCCGCCCCACTCTATGTAGGCTGATCCATCAGCTCTTTCCAGTACATTTGTTTCAATTTTTATGGGCCTGAGCTGTTCAGGTGTCCGTCCATCCAGTCTTATTCCATTTTCATCCAATAATTTAATGTTACTTTCTGATCCCATTATTTCACCGACCTTTCTTTCAGGTATTTTTCCATTCTGTCTGTAAGCCCAACAGTATGTGCTTCCTGTTCCACTATACTTATTGCGGCTATTGCCTCAATCACATCTTCTGGAGTGCCGTCAATCCATATGAGACCGTTCTGCCCCACAACTATCCTGGTATTGGTAGCATCCTTTATCATATTGACCATTGACCCTCCCTTACCTATGATTCTTGGTACCTTTGGCGCCGGAATTGATGTGATGTGCCCGCCTTCCAGCTTCCTCAGGCCAACGTCCTTCAGCGTTATCCAGCTTTCTTTTATCTCATTCAGGGTCATTACCTTGGCGTATACGTAGTCACCAACGCCAAGAAATCTCTTGATATCTCCTGATGTAGTTCTCCATGGTGTGTCGTTCATGTGCAGAAGAGTGTTGTATGTCGAGTTTATGTCTATTGGCCACATTGAAGGACCAACCTCGAGAACCTTTCCTATGACCTTGTCGCCCCTTCTGGGCACATACCTTCCAGAGAAGGGAACTATATCCACACCCTGTTCATTCTTCTGTATAATGCCAAAGTAGGAAGAACAGTATTTGCCATCACTATTTTTATAAACGCCATTCCTAGGTTTTCCCAGTTCCTCACTGATGAGATCCCCGGGCATAACTATTTGCTTAATTTCTGCCATATTTCACCTCTTAATTATTCATGGACGGTTCAAGCAGATAAATTTTAAAACTTACTGTTTAAGACCACATATAAACCTTTATCATAAAATTTAAATGAATCTGCTCAAAAGCACCATTACTCAATCCCTTATCATCACCTGACAGTAACCCTATATTGAGTTCGTATATTATTTTTTTCAGAATGTCCGGCGGTGTAAACATCTCCAGTGTTACCGGAATCCGGAAATATCCTGAAAGTGGCTTAACCGCCAGTACCGTGGCCAGCTATGGTTGCATAAGAATCTCAGGGTTGTTTCACTTTGCACAGAGTACTATTTTCCTTTTATTATCTTTACTTCAATATTGTCACGGGCCTTTCTGGTAAGCGTGCTGATTATGTCGCCCTGGATTCCTGATGGAACTTCTATCATCCCAACCCAGGATCCGTCTTTTCCCCACTCCTCCTTTACGAGATATCCGGTCCTGACTATATCGCCATATACCTTACCGTAGGCGTCTCCCGTGAGTTTTATAGCGATCCTGGTCTTTTCAAACCTGATTGGAAGAAGAACCCTGATTCCCTTGAGCACAGTTTGAATCTGGTCACCTGCACTTTTGAAAGGGTCAATATGAATCTTGGCCTCGTCGATTGCCTGCGAGATTCTTGCAGGTGGATGCGGTGTGTTTGTCTGTGGATTTATGGATTCCCTGGATATGATGTCTATGATCTGCTTTCTCTTCTTCTCCAGCATCTCATGTCTCTGTTCTGTTGTGAGCTGTATCTGTCCTTTCCTTATGATCTCCATGGCCACCTGTGCTACATCTGTGGTCTTGAAAACCTCCTTTAATGTCTCCTCTCCAGCCTTTTCGCCTTTGTTGGCATCCTTGAATATTTCATCCAGGGCAAGATCGTTTTCCAGGTCAATTTTCCCCTCTTTTATCCGATCTGTTGCATCAGGATCAACTAAAATCTCAAACTTATGCCCATGGGATTCAAACCTGGCCACTATAGAATCCTCAAGCTTAACCATGGTTACATAATCTCTGGATGGAATTAAAATTATTTCCTTTAACGCTGAAAAATTATGGGAGGTATTTTTCGACCTCTTCCTTTGTAAATATTTTAATCTTGTTGCCTGAAGTGATGGTTGCGACTTCCGGGGCTTTAAACTCTGCAGGATCTTCCACTGATGACTTCAGAGCCTTTATGCCAAGCGATACTGCCTGGGATTCGGACATGTCATCCTTGTACTCTTTTTCCAGGAATGCAGTTACGGCATCTTTGCCTATGCCTATGGCGGCGGCTTTGTATTCATTTATTGTTCCTGCAGGATCGCAGTCAAAGAGTCTTGCCCCAAGGGAATCTGTTCCTGCTATGATCATGGAGACACCGTATGGTCTGACACCCCCATACTGTGTATATTGCTGCATCTGATCCGCAATCCTCTTCACGAGATTCTCAATGTTGACCAGAGAACCGTACGTTATCTTTTCCTGCTGAGCTCCAATTCTTGCAAAATCTATGAGAACTCTCGCATCAGCCACCAGTCCTGAAGTAACTGTTGCCACATTATCGTCAATAAGCTGTATTTTCTCAAGGGAGTTCTGTTCCACAAGCCTGCTTCTAACCCTCTTGTCAGATAGTAAAACAACCCCATTCTTGAATCTTATACCCATAGCGGTAGACCCTTTCTTTACTGCTTCTCTTGCATACTCAACCTGAAATAGTCTCCCGTCTGGAGAAAAAACAGTGATAGCTCGATCGTAAGCCATTTGACCTTGTTGCATTTAATTCACCTTCATTCCTTAGGTCTTTTAAATAATAAAAGTTTTCTCAGCTTTAAGCGTTTTGATGAGGACCCCGTTCACCACGATTCATTTTCCGGATCTTATCATAAAAACAGAATATTTCCAGTGCCGGGATATGAAAGAAGATCCTGTTTACAGATCTATCTCTAAATGATCTGAATACCATCATTTCACCTTCTGATATCGGTATGTTTCTGAACAATATTATTTACCCATTCGGTTATGGTAATGGAGGGAAGTCTATGTCGGAAAAAAAATTTCCAGTGGTGTTTGACAACCACATGCATCTCAGGGAGGATGGTTACTTCATGGAAGCGGTCAGGGAATTTGCCAGGTCTGGAGGCACTTCATTCAATCTTGTCAATATACTTGATTATAGAATACCACCGGTGGGATATTATGAGGAAATATACCGCAGAACCCTCAGGATTAGGGAAAAGATAGAGAGGGAAACTGACATTAAGGTTCTTGTTACGCTGGGACCATACCCTCTGGACTTCTTCTTTTTCAGGGATGCTGGGCTTGATCCTGTTGAACATATGAAAAATGGACTTGAAATGGCTGCACGGCTTATCAGAGATGGAAGAGCGGATGCCATTGGTGAGATCGGACGCCCACATTTTCCATGTGACAATGATGTGCTGGAATCTTCCAATGCACTTCTTGTGCAATCCTTTGAATTTGCGAAAGATCTGATGTGCCCTGTTATCCTTCATACTGAGGACCTGGGAGAGAATGATTATATCTTTCTGGAGAAAATGGCTGTTAAATCCGGCATGGACCCATCAAGGGTGGTCAAGCATCATGCATATCCACATGATCTCTCATTTAAATCTGTACTCTCCAGATCCATACTCGCAACACGGCCAAATGTGAGACATGCCATATCTTCAGAAAAAAACTTCATGATTGAGACTGATTATGTTGACGACAGAGAGAAACCGGGAAAGGTCATACCGGTCAACTCGGTACCCATGAGGGCTAAACTCATCATGGGCGAATATGATGACAGTGATTCAATACTTGAAAATATATTCATTACGACGCCTGAGAAGGTTTTTGGAAAGAGTTTAACCCGGAGGTGATCAAAACTGGGATTTGCCCATTTGTCCAAGAAATGATTTTTATATTCCCTTTATCTATGTCAAACCATGAGCTTAACCCCTGCACAGATTGACAAGATAAGTGAGGAACTTAAGTCTGTGCTCAGGGTTGAGGTCAAATCGAAGAAGATAAAGAAGATTGAGTCAAATTTTTACAAGGTAATAGTCAATGCACTGGAATCACTGAACTCCGATGCAGAAGATCATCTTTCAAACCAGAATATTACAGGGTATATTCAGACAAAGGAAAGAATCTCCGAGATTGAAAAGGACTTTAAGGCTTTCTTCCAGAGAAGATTCGAGAAGATTGCAACATACTCCATCTATGACCTTGAGACAGACCTCATGAATTCCCTGACACCAGAAGAGAAAGAGTTCATTACAAGGTTGCATAATGCAATGCAGGATGAGTATGATCACCTGCTTCTGAAAAGGAAAGAGAAAAAACCAGACAAGCCAGAAGAATTGAGCCAGCCACCTGATCATGCTGTTGAGGTTGAAGGTGGTCTGAGTGAGGCAAAGGGTCTTGAAAAGGAGGAGGATTCATACATACTTGTCAGAATAACAGGGGATCAACCACCCATTGCACAGTCGGAGAAGAATTACTACCTGCATGACAATGATCTTGTATATCTTCCTAAAAAATTTGCAGAGATTCTTATAAGCAGGAATGCTGCTGTAAAAACAGATATAAAAAAATAGGGTTTAGAGCATTTTTCAATGCTTTTTCCTCAGTACAAACCCGATTACCGCGCCGAGTATTACAACTGCTCCAAGTCCGCCAACAACCTCATAGTCCAGTAGACTCAGGCCAGAAGGCGATGAGGATACTGATGGTGTACTTGATATCTCAATAGTGTGGTTTGAGAAATGAGGTATGTGAATCAACACAACTGTACCTGAACTTTCATGCACGGTTGTATAGTAAGCTGAGGTTGTGGAGTTTGCATACAGTGTTCCGTTGAATGAACTGAGAGTTGCGGATCTTCCGTCGAATGACACGTATATTTTACCGTTGTTGGATACAAATCTGTCCGATACGTATATTGCAATGGTGGTTCCTGTGTGCCTGTCTGATCCAACTTCAATCGTTACCTTACCGTTCTGGACTGAGGTCACACTCATTTTGAGTGAGTTGTTGTAAAAGATTGTCATGTTGGACGAACTGCTGTTATCACTGTTTATGGTTACCTGTCCCGCTATTTTTCCTGTTACTATTGAATTCTGGAATCTGCTTTCCAGAGATCTGTTTACGTTCTGCAATCCCGGAGGGGACACCATTGATATCCTTGCGAGACCGCTTGTTGTCACTGAAACAGTTGAACCAGATATGGACACCTTTCCGCCATTTACCGACATGAGGCCGAAGTAACCGTTTCCAGTTATCATGACAGCTGTCCTGGATGTGCTGTAGGAATGATTGAGGCCAAGAGTTGCATTTGCTGCCATGCTGCCGTTTTCGAATGCCACTGAAGCGTTAACTGCCGCATCTGAACCGTAAGTCATATTATGTTCTGATATGGCCAGTTTTGAGGACACGTTAAAGGTCATGGTACCATTGCTGACGAAGAAGTTAGATTCTATTGCAGGATTGTCGTGTACTGCATAGGCATAGGAATTGTTTGCATAGAAGAATATGCTACCGTATTCGATGGGTTCACCGATCCTGAACGGTGGTACCTGGGATGAAGCTCCGATTGTTCCGTTTCCTCTTGCACTTATGTTGTTGAATACAACAGTATTGTTTCCAATGCGAGATGTGAAGTTAGATATAACTCCTGTACTGCTGTTGAACGTAAGATTCACGAAATTCCCGGAGAGTAGACCTGTTGTGGCGTTATAACTGAACTTCTGCTCATTCTTATGGCTCTGGAAATAGTTCTTGATCATTCCCCTGAAGTTCCCATTGGACACAAAACCAACAACCAGTTTCCCGGACAGTAAAGATGTCTGTGCTGACGTAACGGTCATGTTATTGTTGGAAAGTGTTGTGTTACCGTTTGTGAACAGATATCCCATGAAACTTCCATTTGAAATTTCATAAATGTTCATGTCTGTGGAACTCTGGATATTGAGATTGGAACTGAAGAAAGTGCCCACCTGAGATTGGAAATCGATTTTCATTTTGTTCCTGACCTCAACAGGCTGAGTTGTCAGGTTCACTGTAATGCTTGCTTTGTGGCCTGTACTGCTTGATGTTGACACAAGGAATGTGTGCATCTCTTTCATGGAGACAACTGTCATGTTTGAAGTCGAAATCTTGTTCAGGTTCATTGTGCTTGGGAGATTGACATAGTTTACCCCACTCACGGATATGTTGTTTGCAAGCATTGTGGCTGTCCCGTCACTACTGTATGCCAGATCCTTTATGGTGGAACTTCCTGCCAGATTGAAAGAGTAGTTTCCCATTGCCTCACCGGTCGTGTTAACTGGCTGACCGGCCATGGCCACGGAAACGCTGCTCAATACAAGTACTGACAGCAATCCCACGATCACTATTTTGCTTATCATCCGTTCATAATCATTAAGCAACGATAACTTATTTTTGGTACAAATGTTCAGCAAAGTTAAGAAAATCCGGAAAAAGACAGGATTTCATGGATTTTTCAGAATACTATCCGCCATTCTCATTTAATACTGGATGAGGTTCCCAGAGTACCTTTGCTGCATGGATAATGAGCAAACATAATGAATGAATTATCAATCCTGTGACGGGGAAAGCCCGAGGGCAACTGACGCTCCTATGGAGTGAGGAAAGTCCCCTCTCCACGGTGGGTCCCGGTCGGTGCAAGCCGACATTCCAAGAGGGATGGTAAAGAGAAAAGAAATACACGGTTTCGGGTTAAGTATGATAAGAAAATTTGACATTTCCCGGAGTACCGATGGGAACTCTCCCCGGGTGGAGAAAGTCTAAACAGACCCAATGAGACCACTGTGAGGGTCAGGTAAGACGAAGGCTTACAGCCATTCAGTCGAATGTTGCCAGCCCGTAAGGGTGAACAGAAAGGGGCTTATTCCGGGCATTCCCCACTTTTCAATTTATTTAGAATTTTATAAGGAATCTGCAGGCTTTAGATCCGTCAATAACCCTGTGTGTTGCATCTATTTCTGCATCTGTTGTGGAACGGAACATATCGCTTTCAGCCCTGCATGCCTCACTGTAGTGCACTGAAATCCCCAGTATTGGACAGTTGAACTCCACAAGCTCATATGTGTTTTCATCCACCTTCTTCCAGTTGGAAAGATAACCGTCCTCGTCACGCAGCTTGCTGAGCCTTATGACCTTCTCTTCAGGATCAAGGCCCTCCAGATTCTTTCTGTAAGGTATAACCATCTTCCCGGTCCTGAGGCGCAACAGGTTTACAACATGTTCCCTTCCAAGCTCCTTTTCTATGTAGTTTAATGCCTCAACAGCTATTTCGGAGTATTTCTTTGGAAGAAGATCTATGCCGTTCTCTGTAAGTGAGAAAATGCACCTGGGCCTTCCCCTCTGCATGGAGAGATATCGTCTTTTGGCAAGGCCGTCTTCCTCCAGTCCTATCATATGCTTAAGTGTCGCAACCTTTGAAATGCCAAGCCTTTTGCTCAGATCGTCAAGAGAAAGCTCCTGTTCCTTTTTGAGTTCAAGGATGATAGTTGATTTGGTACCACCTGATCTGATCAGATTATTCATTGTATGATCATTAAAACTTGTTATATTAATCGATTGGTTTATGATACAAACAAGAGAAATCCTAAATGCTGTGAACTTTATATTTAAGAAAAACCTACCATCTTTCATGTCAGATAAATACTGCGATGTAAAGGGGTGCCAGGATCTGAGCTTCAAAACAGTACCTTCAAACCTTGCGAAGAAAGCCTTCACGTTTGATGACAGCAAAACAAAGGTTCATCTCTGCAAAGTCCACTACAAAGAGTACAAGAAAAAGACCAAGCAGGACAGAGAAGTTGACCGGATGGACTGGGTCTGACCAGCCGAAAGTTATGTCAGAAACTGAACCGGGAATCTCAATTATTATTACTGTAAAGAATGAAGAGAAGCACATTGGAAAGCTTCTGGAAAGCCTTCTCGGACAGGATTGCATTTTTGAGGTAGTCATTGTAGATTCCGAAAGCACTGATGGAACGGAAGGTGTTATAAGTCTGTTCCGTAATAGATTCCCTTCAATTGTTTATATAAAAGAAAAATCAACTAGAGGTGGAGGAAGGAACACTGGTGTAAGAAATGCAAAGTTCGAATATGTGGCATTTACGGACGGAGATGCCGTTGCAGGGGATCAATGGGCATGCCATATGCTTGAGGCACTTTTAAAATATGATGTTGTTGCAGGTAAAACAGTTCAGGAAGGGTCGAAGGTCTATTCAAAGCTTAGACGGGTAGAACTCCTGATGGATGGAAAGGAGATAACTGCACCCTCTGCCAACCTTGGTTACAGAAAGAGCCTTTTCATGGAACTGGGTGGGTTTGATGAGTCAATGGTCACAGCAGAGGATATAGACCTGAATCTAAGGGCTGT
>JAKADT010000021.1 GCA_021820245.1 Thermoplasmata archaeon
TTGCGACGGTCTTTCTTCCAAAAAGATCCTGTTCCATACACATCCTGTTGAATGCCATGAATACCTTTTTCATGCAGTCGATGTTGTCCTTCCTGAAGTCTGCTATTGTCTTGAAGTCCGGTGTCAACCTGCACAGTAACCACATGACCTCCATGTTCATGTGGCATTGTTTCTCCAGCTTCCTTGACGATCTTATACCGTTGAAATATCCCCATAAGTAAAGTTTGAGAATATCTTTAGGGTCATACGACGGCCTTCCTGCACCATCTTTCAGTGTTGAGAATTTAAATCCAAATTTCCCCAGATCCATACTGTCAACAAAGGAGTCCATGAATCTGGCTGGATTATCCTCTTCAATGTAGTTTTCAATCATGTCCGGAAGTAGTAAGAGCTGTCTTCTGCCTGTTCCTGAGATGTATGATCCACTCATCACATAGTATAATACGGCTTCATGAATAAACCTATCGCCTCTGAAAGCCGTGAAATGAAGGGTTTAATAATATTCACACAGTCTCGATCTTCTTGAGTTCTTTCAGATCCTCTTCCGAAATGTCCGGCTTTGGGTATTTTCTTTTGATAAGATAGTGTTGTTATTGTAAGTGATTTCAAGAGAAGAACCATATTTGGTGAATGAGTGACCTGGTACACTCCAAGAATCAATCTTTATAGTCACATTTGAAAATATTCCGCTTGAGCTACCATTCCAGTTCGTAATGGATACAGCATTATGAAACCCTGAAATATCTGTGTATTCGAATCCGCTAGATAAATGGCCACTATAAGTCAATAAGGACGCATAACTTCCAGAAAATGCGGATAATTTTATCCAATGGGGATTAATGCTGAATGGACTGCTAAAATTCAGCATGTAAGATGCGTTGTCGGGTGTTGTTCCAACTCCAGCAAGTGACAAGTTACTGATATTGGGGATAGGCTCATTCTTTGGTTTTAGATGTTCGCTATATACAAGGAACCCTGCTAATTTTTCCATGCCATTGCGATGGGCGGACTCAAGAGCATCAAGGTAAGAGTCTCTCTCCTGAGGGAGGATATGAATGAGTGGTCAGTTGTGATTGAGGAATTGTATATTCAGGTCAGAATAGCTGACTCAATTGAAGCTGCAATTAATATGAGAATTAAAGAAATAGAGAACAAAAAGACCATTCGTATTAGTTGCTGTTTCCATATTCTTTCGAAAACAGCATATTCGACTCCTCTTATGTAGCTTTCAATAAAGCTTGCAAGTATAATAGTCAGGCAGATCGCGAAAGTTATTCCAAAGACATACGCCATAGTCTCCGGGAAGAACTGCGGAAGCACTTTATGTTCTAATGTGACCTTGCTAGATAGATACGCCAGTCCCATTACAGACCCCTCCAACAATGAAGAGGTATAAATTATGAAGAAAGTTGGTATCAGCAAGAATATTCCTCCAAGCTCCAGTTGAAGGTCAAATGAGAAATTGTTGTTAGCTATTATGGCACTTAACTGATGGAAATCCATATTTTGAGACGAATTCAGACTTTGGGAGGTTACAGTAGAAATATGGTCTCCCGATAGTATTGTTATTATGAAAACTGTCATGAGAGGGAGGTAGTACAAAATCAACGACATTATCAGGTAATCTGATAGATGATTTTTACCCGTGTTTATGAGGTAAACCCCAAAATGTTGTTCAGTCAACTTTTGCGGTTTAGATTTCTTTCTAAGTAACCATAGTGAATCTGCAAGATTTGAGATGGGAAACGCTTTCACTGCAGACCTTATCAGAACGGGAATCAGGTAACTATTTTTATCAGTCTTTAATAATACTGTCCTTATGCGTGAAAGCTTATTCCCCACAGATAAATTTCCGTAAATCTCAAAGAAGAAATATACGTAAGAGATTGCTATAAAAATAATCACAGAAATCAGCAGATTTGTTATGTATGATGCACTGATGCCACTCAAACCATATGAGTAGGTCTCCAGTATATCGAAAAGACCAAATGATTTATGTAACGGGAATAGAATAAAGGACGATATGCAGATCAGAACAGAAATATCAATAATATATGCAAGAATTCTTTGATGAAAAGTGGCTATCTTTACTTCTGGTGATTTTTTCCTATTCAGATCCATCATTCCATTCAACAATCTTTTTCTTTCGAATGTATGTGGAGGGATGATTCATGTTCCAAAGAGAACTGAACTTATTAGGGATCAAGTTGAAGGAGTCTATTTTGCACAAAGCTGAAATAACAGCTTCTTTTCCTACAACCTTACACGCAAGCAAATCAGCCCTTATCTCGAACCTTCTCTGAACCATAGGGATCAAAACCATGGAGAATAACCACAAGAGAATGAAGGATGCCACCACCATAAAATAGTATCTCTTGAGTACAAACGGCAACAACAAACCATTGATACCAAATGATAGTACCAGCCAGTTAAAGAACAATAGTTTCAGGTTGTCTCTCATCACTGAGTGAGCTATTTCATGCGCAACAACTCCCTTCAGTTCTTCATGTGTCAGCTTAGATGCCAGATAGCTTGTAACATATATATAATGTTTTTTAGATTGATAAGCATTCGCAACCTTAAGGTTATCAGTGCGTATGATTTTCAGATGGGGAGCGATTCCGAAATTGTGGAACACATCAAGCAGATCAGCCGTTACAATCTTTGGGTCATTTTCAGTAGAAGGTATTTTGTCATATTTTCTATTGGATAGCGGGTTAAGTAATAACAATGACAATAGTGAGATTAGAAACAAGTTCATGATAATAATATTCATAAAGGATATGTGAAAGAAGAGATAGTAGAGCATGTACTCACTAAGGAAGAGGCAAAGGACAAATAAAGGGCCAAAGCTATTTGACTTTAAGTAATGTAAAAACGCAGAATTAAGCTGCTTTTCATTTTTGTCTATAATGTAAGTCATAAAAACAAAAAACACAGATACGAGTTCGGAGAAAGCCAGCATTATTCCCCAGAATATGTTATTAAAATGAAAAATATAAAGGATTGGCAAAAATAAAATGAGTGGTATTGGATACAGAGAGCCAATTACCAAGTGTTTTTTAAAATTGTCCATAAGAGTTTTGTCTACCTAGAACGCGGCTATTGCTGCAGCTGCGACAATACCAACGTATCCAGTGGCGGTAAGGATGCCAGCAGCGGTTGCTTCATCTATCCAACCAGCAGCTACCAGAGCACTGGCAATGATCTTTGCTATAGGGTAGGAAAGTCCAAGGCTTACAGTCAACCAATCAAACCAGGCTCCAAAATTGGGGAATGTGAATCCATGGGAAAAATAATACCAAAGGAAGACCCCGTTCGAAGAACCCATTGCACTTAAAGAACCTGGTAGCATATGACCCAGGTCCTGAAGAACAGGCACTCCTGCAATTGCCACGTAACTAACTCCAGCCACAGTGCAGACCAATGCTGCCAAAAAAATAGCTTTGGTCGCTTTCTTATAACTCTCTCTGTGGTGTTTCCTTAACACCCTGTTTTCTCTGTTCGAAGAAAATCCTTGCACATATTGGAACATATTGTACTCGACAACACTCACATCCAACATAAACATCCAACTAACTATAGTATAAAAATATTGTTATGAACTATATGGGAATTATATGCTTATTATCAGATAATTATTTTTCACATCATTTCTTATTGAAAATACCGGATTCTAACGAATCCATTATGTATGTAGTAATTAATGTTTTATGAGGAGTTACCTTATTAGACTATTGAGTTGTATAAAAGCAGAGAAACACTTAATCTACAGAAACCAAAAAATTAGGCATGTTAATGTGTATCAATCCACTGACGACTGCCATAGTATAAAAGATTATGGTTATATATATTTTGAATATGGTGTATCCAAAATGTCATCTGAAGACTTTGTCCAGTTCCTTGCACAGAAAGCAGACAGGTTTTTAATTGAACTTGCTGCATAACATGATCTATATAACGGAAATGTTGGAACGATCCAATCCATTATAAAAACGTCCAGAGGTTAGAATAAGAATCGGTGCAAAGATTAATAGATGGTGGGGTGATCAAACTACAGCCAAACAAAATTCTTGCATGACACACATTGTCAAAAGATCGGGAAGAGACTAAATGGACAAAGTAACGTTCAAAGCCGGAAAGTTTTATACACTCACAGAAATTCTAGGCGCTCTCAACGACGTTTATTTTCTCGATATAGAGAAAACAGTTTTGAAGCCTCCATGGAATAAGAAGAACATTGATAATGTGATTACTGAATATCGCTTGCAACGGATCTTCAACAAGATCACCCAACCTGATTACTTTTTCACGAGTGTCTTCGATACTTATTCCGTAGATCGGTCAATATTCAGGTTTGTAACATTTCTCGGAGGCACCGTAGAAGCGGCAATTATGTTAGATATTTCAGACTTCAGGGAAAATGTCCATAAATATTTGAGCAAGAACCTGTTATTTGCTATTCCTTCACCCGAATCACCCGTATTTTATGCCATACCAGCAGAATATACCATACTTGTCAGTCAAAGAAATGCAACTTATCCTTATGATCACGAACCCGACGATCTTCCTTCTTGCCTTAATAACTATGATCAGAACTTGCTCGATTCTATTGCGAGTACCATTGGATACAGGAACGCCACAAAAGATTTGCAAGGCATCTCGGGTCTCTATGCAACAATAGCTAATAATTTTGAAGCCATGCTTTCATCGCTCTCAAATTCTGAACGCAGTTTGTTAAGTAAACTTTACAACAAATTTGGCGTTCTTTCATATATCAACTTGATAGATTCTCAAGACAGGTACGCCGGGATCCCTGCCTTAACTTTCCTAGATCGGCTGAAGAACGGCGGGCAGACCGACCAGGTATCGTTGATAGAAAAGGGTATTACATGTCTTGTGTGCAATAAGCGCGGCACCTCCACAGGTACAGTCATACTATCACCGGAATTCATCAGGAAGATCAGAGAAAATCTAGGCCTGGAAGTGAAGCTTACAAGCAAGGATGGCAAAGCACCTCTCCAGGGGTTCCAGCAACCATACGAGAAAGTAGTATCGATACTTTTAGCCACTGAATTCCTCGAGAGAGGAGGAAAGAAACATGATGCAACCAAGATAGCACAAGTGACACATATTTCAAGGCAAACGATAGAGATCGTCCTTACTGTAGCTCACATCATGCTCTGGGTAGAAGGACCGAGAACACGTTATGGCTTAACCGAAAGCGGGAAAACTATTCTGGATTGGAGCGAAAGTTCAAAAACAAAATTTTTGAACGCACTTCAAAATGCGCACGAGATCGAGGAAGATACTGGGTACAGCACAAAATTACGAATCACGTTTAGCAGATTCCATTCTATTATTATCGGCCTATTAGAAAAAAAACAAAGGTACAAAGTATCAGAAATAATCGATCTGGTCCTTCAAAATACCACGGTTTTTGAGGAGTGCAGGAAACTGGTTTTCGAGATAAGCAGGGAATCATGGCATCATTCGAGCATCGACTATAGGAGGGAGATACTGAAGTCTCCGCGAGACTATTTCTATTCTGTCTACAAAACAGCAATATTAGAGCATCTCCAGGCCCTCTATATTGCAGGAAAGATCAATACGTCATCAGAGGAGATAACTCTGGACACGTGTATCCAGGGAAGCGAAAATTCAGATGTCAGCCCGGAGAATACTAAACCCATTCTTCAAGCAGCCGGAAGGAAAACTGGCGGTAAGGTTTCCCTGCTTCCAAACTATGAAATGTTGATCGATTCGCATCTTCCCATTGATGACATAATGTACATTGCTGAACTATCTGAATTGATATCGATAGATCAGGTAATAGTCACAAGGATAACCAAAGCGTCACTGGTAAGATACCTAAACACCTTCGGAAACAGTGCTGACATTATGCCCAGACTGGAAAAACTCTGTGGAACACCCCTGCCTCAAAACATAGTGACCCTTATAACCGATGTCGGGGAAAAGGAGAATGAAGTCTCTTTGCTCTCCAGCCAGTATATCCTATTTGCAAAGGATAGCTCTATCATAAATGATCTAGCAAATAACAAAGAACTTTCAAAGTATTTTGGGAAGAGGATCACTGAAAATGCAGCAATAATAAAGCATGGTATCTCCAGGGAGCGCATTATAAGCGCAGTCAGGAAACGAGGATATGTCGTCCATGCGGATAAAGCAGAAGGGGATGCTGAGTATCAGAGACCCAAAAGAAGGTGAAGGTACCACTAAACCTAAATTTACGTTAAAACCTATATTGAAACGGAAGTTCCATGAAAATTAAAGCAAAGAATCTTTTGTAAAGAGCGTGTTTTCATACTTTTTTGTTTAAGTTCCAGTTTTTCCTCGTGGATATCTTTATGTCACTGCATTATATGGCCTCTGGTAGTGTTACTGAAAGTGCACTGATGAGTTTTGATCCGATCTCTCCTGGTCCAGGGATCTGGCTGTATTTCACTGCACCCACCTGAACTGTGATGCAGTTTATTGATAATAGTTCATGGTCACCTTCTCATACTGTTATGTTGAGGTCTTCCCGTTTCTCTCAGGGATTTTTTTCGAAATTACAGCAATTCATGTACAATATCAAAAAATCTAAACTTAAATTGGATAATAATAGATGGGTCTCTGAAGAGTAGTGGAAAAACTACTTTTCTTCAACCTTTTTTGATGCGCTGCCAATGAACTTCAACAAAGTGAACGCAATTTCCATTCCAGCGCCGATCTCCGGGTCCTTCATCCTGGATAGCAGTTTTCGAACCGACATCCTTCCAGTTTGTTTTGAACTCGTTATTATCTCTTCCGTAGCTGAAGGCAGGTTGTACATGATCGCTTTAAAGAGGTCGGATGTTTTCTCATCAGAAAACGCATAAAGAACGCTTACCAGAGAAATTGCTGTTTTAAGGCTTCCATAGACAAATTCCTTGGACGAAAAAAACTTCCCAAGAAACTCTATATCGGTTGGAAGGTAGTCCGTTGAGATGTTGTTTACAAGATCCACTATCCCTGCTCCCTTCATGTGTCTTATTATGTTAACAAGTGATTCCAGGAAATCTCTATCATCCAATAATTCCCTGAGCACCGGTTCCAGTTTATCCATATCATTTTCCATCATATCACCTTACATTATGCCTCTCAACATCCCGGAGAAATAAGTATCAGAGGATGTCCATTTCAGAAGGAAGTCAGTTTTGCTCTGAAAACTTGTTCTTGGTGGTTTTTCATAGTTGAAGTAGAGAGTAATTGCCTTTTCCCCTCCAGTAATCGTGGTACATGCAACATCTCCTTTGTATTCATTCTCATAGACGCTTCCTCCCACATCGTGTGCTATGCTATGGGAAAGGTATTCCGATTGAAAATGAGCAGTGGCACCTGCTTTTGATATGGGAAGGTTAGTTGCATCCCCTATGACAAATACATCATCGTATGTTCCATAATTCAGGTGGTGTTTATCGATGTCGACATAACCGGATTCATTCGCCAGTCCGGAATTTGTTATGAATTTCTGTCCCCTGTGCGGTGGTACCAGCACCAAAAGATCGTAGTTCACAGATTCTCCTTCCAGGGACTGTACTTTTTTGCTTTTGTTGTCTATAGAATCAACATTGAACATGGTGTGGACTATTATGTCTCTCTCTTCAAACAGTTTCTCAATATATGTGGAAACATTCTGTATTGTGAATACACGATTTAGAGGATATATGTAATGTATGTTTGTCTTCTGTCTTATTCCACGATTTTTAAGATACTGATCCAATAAAAATGTGAACTCGTAGGGTGCAGGCGGACACTGTATGGGGATGCTTGCCTGCCCTACAACAATGTCTCCCCCATTGAAATGTTCAAGTTCAGTCTTTAACTCAAGGGCATTTTTAAGACTGTAGAAATGTTTCGCCTCACCTTCATACCCAGGAACATCTTCCGGAGTGAATCTATCGCCAGTAGCTATAATGAGATAATCGTAATTGTAGGACTTTCCAGATTTAAGTGTGACCACTCTTTTCTGTACGTCTATGCCTGTGGCTTCATCTCTTACGTAATTAACTCCCGAATTGAACAGAAATTCAGTGGGTTTGACACTTTTTCTGTATTGTTTCAGTCCAAAAGGTATCTGGACCCCATCCGGCTTAAAGTAATGACTCGGTGAGTTACCTATAACCACTATCTCAAGATCTTTTTTATCTGTCAGAAGACGGAGTTTGTTTGATATTATGGTACCAGCAGCTCCATCTCCAAGTATAAGCGCTCTTTTAATGTTAGACATGCAACTTACTTACCTGGTTTTCTTAACCACAATCTCAAAATAGCCATCCCTGTCGAATACCCCCAACAGTTCATTTCCACTTTTCTTAACCCATGCAGGAGCATCAATTTTTGTTCCGCTATCCCCTGAATAGACGGAAATAATGTCCCCGATTTTCGCCTGCTTATAAGCCTTTATGAGTTCCATCAAAGGACCGGGACAATAGCTTCCTCTGGCATCTATAATCTTTGTAGGTTTAATTTCTTCGCTCATTTCTACCACCTTTAAATAAACAATGTCATTTTAGCCTCTTTGGCCATGGACACAAACTGTGATACTCCAATTATCTCGTCAACAACTGGATCCAGATCATCCTTCTTTAAGTCCATAAGATCGGCGAACATGGCACATGCGTATATCTTCACGTCTCCAACCTCCTTGGCCTGTTTGATCATATCCATCCACGACGGAATCTTCTTCTGTTCCATCTTCTTTAATACCTCATCTTTGATCTCAATTCCATCATAGCTCAGGTTTACTTTTTTACTCGCTCCCTTCTTGAACTCCATTAAACCCCAGAAGCTTACAAATATGTCGACTTCCATATCATTGGCTATTGCACCGGATGCTATAATCGCCCCAGCCATGAGTTTATCTGCAGTCCCAGATACCAGCAAAAGAGACATTTTTTCTTTCATACTAATCCTATCATTTATCAAAATGAAGAATAATAAGTGACTGCCTGACATATTAGGAATCATTGATATATAACGCATCCCAAATAGGCATCCAGAAACAGGTGAAATACTAAGTCTCCCGGATGTAGAACCTGTTTCAATAACTCCTGGCTGTTTACCCTGCATATCAGTAATCCGATGAATTTATGGGGGGACATGAGAAGCTGTCACCTAGAAACGTCTGATACATCCAGTAACATTTTTTATCCGAGCATCTTATAACGCACTGTTATTAATGGATCATCAGGATTTATCATCGCTCAAATGCGTTCATTGCGGATCAGTATTCAACATATCCAGAAGTAATTATGTCTGCCCTAAGTGCGGTGGTCTCTTCGAGGTTGTTCATAGAACTGAAGAGTATTCACTTGATACAGATTCACGTGGTGTCTGGAAGTACAGGCCATTAATCCACCCATCCATTCCACAAGAGATGATAGTCACCAGAGGAGAAGGCAACACACAAATTTACAAAAGTGAAAGGGTGTCACAGTGGTCCGGGATAAAGTCACTGTGGATGAAACAGGAGGGGGAAAATCCCACGGGGAGCTTCAAGGACAGGGGAATGACTGTTGCAATCTCAGAGGCTAAACGGCTTGGGCGGAAAAGTACAATCTGCGCGTCAACTGGTAATACTTCAGCTTCTGCTGCCTCATACAGCGCAATTGCAGACATGGAAAGTTATGTTCTCATCCCATCGGGCAATATATCCGAATCAAAGATGGCCCAGGCAGTCTCGTATGGAGCAAATATCATTGATGTTCCAGGTGATTTTGACGCTGCAATGTCTTATATATCAAATCTGGCAGAGAAAAACCAGAAATACTACATAATGAATTCTGTGAACCCATGGAGACTGGAAGGACAGAAAACAATAACTTTTGAGATTGTGGAAAAGTTAGGAGACTGTGATTTCATATCTCTGCCTGCCGGAAATCTTGGGAATACTTCTGCGGCAGGAAAAGCGTTGAAGGAACTCAAGAACTGGGGAATCATCAGTCACGTTCCCAGAATAGTGTCAGTCCAGGCCGAGGGGGCCAGTCCATTTTACAACCTGTGGTCAGGCAGGGACAATCATCTGGTTCCAGTGAAGGCAAAAACCATAGCAAGTGCAATAAGGATTGGCAATCCTGTGAACTGGGAAAAAGCACTGATCTCTATAAAATATACTGATGGCATTGTAACAAAGGTAAGCGACGATGAAATAATGGATGCAAAACGGGTGATAGATAGATCTGGCATAGGCTGTGAACCTGCTTCGGCCGCCTCCGTGGCCGGAATCAGGAAACTGGTTGAAGAGGGCACAATCGATCGAACCGACAGGATTGCATGCGTTCTGACAGGCCATATTCTCAAAGATCTGGCATCAATGCCTGTTAGCAACAGGCACCTGTCCGTGGGATCATTTATACGCGAAATAGGCAGCTAATCACTGGCAAAGGATTCTGCAGGCATAACAGATACAGACGGTGTATATGTGTTCAGGATGAGACTGTCAACGCCAGTTGAATTAAATCCATTCCTTGTGAGGATATATGTAAATAAGGATAACGACAGCGGTGAAAACAATATTTCGCGATATGTCTCCTTTCTGAAGTTCGGAGCTTTCTTGATCATAAATTCGGAAAAGGTGACGGTTATATATGTTTTGAATATAATACATACAGTATGTCATCTGAAGACTTTGTCCAGTTCCTTGCACAGAAAGCAGACAGATTCCTGATAACTGCAAAATTGCAAATCGATGAAGAATTCTATGATCTGGCTACATTCAGTTTGCAACAGTCACTGGAATTAACGTTGAAATCAATACTGTTAAGCAGTGCAGGTGATTATCCACGATCTCACAGTTTGAGGGACCTTCTTAAGCTTGCATTCGAATCTTCTGGAGGAAATTGCGGGGAAAAAGCATATTTTCTTCTGAATCAGTACTCATTCCAGCTGAATATGCTGGAGGACGCTTATGCAACTTCGAGATACTTTCAGAAATCATTTGACGAAGATGACGTAAAAAAACTCTATGAAATAACGGGGGTTATAACGGATGAACTCAGGCATGCGTGTAAATGAAACCGTGAGGAAAAGAAAGATATGGGAAAATCTTCAATCGGAGATCAACAGGCTTGTCAAAGTCGTCAAAAGCACAGATAAAGATGCAAAGGTTTATCTTTTCGGTTCTGCCCTTACTGGAAGGCACAACATGGCCAGCGATATCGATATCCTTGTAGTAACAGACGTACCATATGGAGAGATGTTATTTTCATTAACTGAAAAAGGTTTCGAGCATCCGTTTGAGATACATGTTAGAACGTCCAAAGAGTCTGAAACATACATGTCAATGATTCATGAAATGAAACTGATCTCATGACTGTACCGGACAAGAAACCTCTTCAAGATAATTATTTTCACTCCATGCAGCAGCTCATCCTGGACAGATCCCTGGTGAATGACTGGGATGTAAGTTTTATTCCTTCAGCTACTGTTGGAAATATGTGGCTGTTCTCAATAAGGTCCCTGAATGTAAGACCATATTTTATGGCATAAACACCTTCAATTATGAATTCAGCGGCATAGGGTGAAAGGGCGTGCACGCCAACAATCTTTTCAGTTTCAGAATCAACAACTATCTTGAAAGAGCCATGGTATTCCTTCAGTATTCTTGCCTTTGGTACAAGTTCGAGCGGAACAACTCTCGTGGTGCTCTTTCTTCCCGTTGCATTGTACTGGGATTCCGTTAATCCCACAGATGCGAACTGGGGTTCTGTGAAAACAGCCCATGGAACCAGTTGCAGGTTTATTCTCTTTTCATTGCTTTCGTATATGTTTGAAGCAGCTATTGAACCTTCACTGGCTGCAAGAGTCTCGAGCCTGTATTTCTGATCGACAACATCTCCTGCCGCATAGATAAGTGGGTTTGATGTTTTCATTGTTTCATCCACAGATATACCATTTTCAGAGTACTTAACCCCAGCCTTTTCAAGATCAAGATCTGCCACATTGGGCATTCTTCCAGATGAAACGAGTATTTCATCCGCCTCTACCTCTTCTTTTCCCAAATTGGATTGCATTTCAACTACTTTTTTTCCATTGCGGGAATAGACTCTCAGAATCTTCTTTCCGTTCCTGAAGTCAATGCCCTCCGATGTGAGTATTTCCATGAGTGTCTTTCCTATCTCTTCCTCAATTCCTGGTGCAACTGTATTATGTTCTTTTATGATGGTAACTTTGGTACCAAGCCTCTCCAGCGACTGTCCTATTTCGAGTCCTATAAAACCTCCACCCAGTATTGTCAGAGTTCTGGGAAGACTGTTAAGATCCCAAACTGTATTGCTTGTTATATACCCGGTTTCATTCAGACCTTCTATTTTTGGTATTTTTGTGGAAGAACCTGTTGCAATTATGAAGTTATATCCTTTCAATTTTTTAGGATTAGAATTGTTTTTGACAATTATGGCATCTCTGTCCACGAACTGAGCTTTACCATCATAGACATCAATATTTTCATAAGACTTAATGACGTTCTCATACCTTTCTTTTCGCTCCTCTTTTACCGTTCTACGGAGGGATTCCATAAGTTCTCCAAAATTTATAGAAAGAAGCCCCGGTTCAATCCCAGGATACCTTGGACTTGATTGTGTGTGTGCCACCTTGGCAGCTTCTATGAGGTACTTGGACGGGACGCAACCCACATTCACACAGGTACCTCCAAGGGGTCCGAATCCAATCATTGCTATTGTAGCCTGTCCCGCGGTTATCTCGCTGGCTTTTATTGCGGCTGAGAAGGCTGCGGCACCCCTTCCAAGAATAACCAGATCATATTCATTTTTCAAGATCACTCCACCTTTCTTACCTGAGCCCTGTAGTGTGACTTTTCACTAAAAACCGGGAGCCTCGAAAGATCATCAGGCTTTATCATGCTGTCATCAACAACAGCTGAAGCAGTCCCGTTCTTCAGTGAAACAAATATTTCACTGGCTCCCCCTTCCTTAAGCCCCTCGCTTACTGTTCTCACGCAATCATCGCATGTCATCCCAAATACGCGCATAGTTACTTTCTTTGATGCCACAGTTCTCAATCATGAAATCGTATATATGGCAGAACGTAAAGAAAAGTTTATCTTAATTCTGGAAAGGTTTAAAACCTGAAAATCAACTTATCACAAAGGATGTGAAAAAGAATATAACTGGATGATGATTGTTGAAATAATGCACATGAATAATGAGGATAAGGAGAGAGAAAGGACAAGAAAGAGAAACGATATATGCATGATCAGGACCGGAAACGAGACCATATGCGTTGATCCATCACTCCCGTTATTTTCCCAGATTGGCAAAAAGTATACCATGCTCATTCTGGCAATTCTTGAACATGATGGAATAAAGAAGAATTTCAATGAAATACTCAGGAGCATTCCCCATTCAAGTTCAACCATAATATCTAAACGTTTGAAAGAACTGGAGAATATGGGGCTTCTAATCCGGGTGGAAAGCGATGAAGGTGTTGTCTATTCCCTGACGCGGAATGGAAAAAAGATAATGGACTCCCTGATACCATTTCTGAAGATCTCGGAGAAGATTAGTTTAGATCTGAATTGCACATGATCTGCATATGATCTGTAACATAATTTGAAAAAAAATGATGATACAGATCGAAATGGCAGCACATGGATCTGAAAGCTCTAAAGGTAATATCGGCAGTATTCATAGCCCTGACAATAGTCATGGCTGGACTTTTTGTATTTGAATACTCTGGCCTCAACAGTGAAAGAACCAGCTATAATGGACTACAAACCAGTTATGATACACAGCAGGGATCTGTTATTCTGAAGAATGCATATGCACACTGGAATTACATAGCGATTGAGAACTCATCCCTCCTGCAGACTCAGTATACAGATAACGCAACTCTTCACTGGATAGGCGGCCCATTGACTGGAACTTACACAGGTGTAAACAACATAACATCCACATGGAATAAATTCTTTGGTCTCTGGTCAGCAGTATGGTATTATACAGTCACGCCACCAGCTGTAACAGTCAATGGAAATACAGCAACGGTAATATCAAGCAACCAGTTCATTCTCACCCCGGTGGCCAATCAGACACAGACACAGTACCTGAACATAAGCTACACTCTTGACTATATGGTCAATGGAGGTAACTGGTCAATATATTCTGAAACATGGCATATTGTTGGTGCTGGTTTCGTATCAGCCTCGGAGCAGTTTGTAAACAGCAATTATATTGAAAGCCTTGCATTCAGCCACTGGAACAACATAGCAATTGAAAACAACACAACTGTGATGCAGGAGTATGAACCCAATGCGACCCTTCACTGGGTAGGCGGTCCATTAAATGGAACTTATTCTGGTCTCTCAGAGATAAATACAACCTGGAACAGGTTCTTTGGTCTCTGGTCAGCTGTCTGGTTCTATGCTGAATCCCCACCGGTTATAACCATCAGTGGAAACACGGCGAATGTCAATGCGACGGTACAGTTCATAGTTCAGAATGCAGCAAACACTTCACAGTTCAAGTATATCAATGTCTCATACGACATCATGTATTTCAACAACGGATTTTCTGCTAAAAGCGGAATGCCACAGTACATGATCTACAATGAAGTGTTCCATATAACGGGCAGCAATACAGTAAATAAACTATGAATGGAATCCACAACAACATTTATTTCATTCCATTTAATTTATCGGGGAATTTGTCAGTCACGGATTTTCAGAGCTCATTCAAGCGTCTGTTATGGTGGATATTCATATCAACAAGAGGAGGAGAGATGAGAATCAAGATAATAAGATCACTGATTGAAGGTCCTAAAAACGCTAACAGGTTGAGTTCCAGTCTCGGCGTTAATTACCGTACAGTTGAACATCACATGAAGGTATTACTTTCAAACAACTTAGTCATGGTTCAGGGCGATGGTTACGGCAAGGTATACTTTCCAGGTCCTGTCCTGATCAACAACATTAAAATACTTCAAGAAATATTTATAGCTGCAGGGATAGAGGGGGAGATTTAACAATGGGTCCGTTCTGGATAGCAAATCTTGTAATAATGTCGGTTTCTGTAATGATATTCGCCTTAATTCTCGTCTCTTACGTAAAAAGTTACTTAAAGTTCAGGGCAGGTTCATTCAGCAACATCATAGCCTTCAGCTCAATTCTCATGACGCAGGGAGTCATTGCGATAATCATATACTATTCACTTTCTCTTCATTTTGGATCCGGGCTTGCAGCTCTTCTCCTTGCAATAAATATAATTTCCCTGTCCGGGTATATTGTGCTTTACAGAGCACTTGAAATCTGAATTGTTACCTTTTTTCGGGATAAAATTACTGCTGGGAATATCATAACAGTGAATTCTAAAATAACAGAACCCAATGGGAAGCACGTCACATGCTATCAGATAAAGTTTCACAGCGCCATTGGAGTTTAAGGTATTACGATTCTGCAGGTCCAGTAAATTGGGAGATGATATGATGGAAAAGAGGAATGCAGTTATACTGGGTGCAAGTGGACTTGTGGGGCAGAGATTCTGTCAGATGCTGTCAAATCACCCTTTTTTCAATATCACGGGACTTTTTGGCGGTTCTACAAGCGACGGAAAAAGACTCGTAGACGTGCTGAAAATACCGGAACACTCCATTTCCGATCCAGAACTTCTCCGGAAAAGGATAGACCATCTCGATGTGGACGCGATAAGCAAACTCGATCCAGATATTGTTTTTAGTGCTCTCCCAAACGATCTGGCCAGAGAAATAGAAATGGAACTTGCGTCCCTGAATTTCAAGGTCTTTACAAATGCCTCTGCCAACAGGATGATGGAGAGTGTTCCTCTTGTGGTTCCGGAGGTGAATCATGAATGCCTGGAAACTGTCAGGGGAAAACATGGTTTCATTGTTGCAAACGGAAACTGCAGTTCCATAGGACTGGCCCTGTCCCTGAAGCCTGTCATGAAGTTCGGCATAAGTGAGGTAAACGTTACCACATTCCAGGCAGCAAGTGGTGCAGGTTACCCGGGTGTACCATCGCTGGACATAATGGACAATCTGGTACCATACATTTCACAGGAGGAGGAAAAAATATCACAGGAGATACCGAAGATGTTTGGCACGTATGAATCCGGCCACATCAGGAATTCAGAAATAAAGGTATTTCCGACATGTGTCCGGGTACCCGTTAGGGATTCACATCTTGAGGTTGTACAGGCAACTCTGGGCCAGGATGTTGAGGAGTATGAAGTACTTGAATCCTTCAGGAATTTCAGGTCACTGCCTCAGGAGATGAAGCTACCTTCTGCTCCGGAAAATCCTGTAATATTGAGATCTGAGGAGAACAGGCCACAGCCATCCCTCGATTCCATGGCCGGTTCCTCTGAAAGATCAAGAGGGATGTCCGCAACAGTGGGAAGGGTAAAGCTTTCCGACAGTAGATTACGGTATGTCACCCTTTCACACAACACCATAAGGGGAGCGGCTGGGGGGTCAGTTCTGAATGCGGAGTTAATGTTTAAAATGGGGTGGATCTGAATGGAACCAAAAAAAATCAAGGTGATGAAATTCGGGGGGTCATGCCTTGCTGATGCAGATGGATTTTCAAGGGTTGTTGAGATCATATCAGATGATAGTGACTGCATTATTGTTATGAGCGCTCTGAAGGGTGTAACCAGCTCAATAATCGGGTATATGAGTCAGTCCCCGGGAAAAATAGACATGAGTGGCCTTTCAGACTTTCTCTTCAAGAGGCATATGGAGATAGCGGAATTGGCACTTAAGGGTGTTTTTCTCAACAATTACCGCAGAGATCTGAAATCATCACTGGAGAGAATGGAGAAACTTGAACTGATCATGTCAGGTAATGCGGAAAAACCGGAGAGAATATCGGCATTTCTTCAGAGTTTCGGAGAAAGACTTTCAGTGGATCTCACAGTTGCAGCTCTAAGGCAGGCTGGAAAATCAGCAGTGGGGTATCAGGCTGACGATCTTGGTGTAATAACTGAGGGAGATTACCTCAACGGGATTGTTTCCATTGAAAAAACTGCCCTGAATATCAGGGATACCCTGATAAAGGACGTGATGTACGGTAAAATACCAGTAATTACAGGCTATATAGGAAGAAACACGAAGGGAGAAACAACCCTTCTAGGCAGGGATGGAAGCGACTATACCGCATCTGTTGTTGCATCATGCGTGGGTTCCATGAATCTTACCCTGTGGAAAGATGTGGATGGAATAATGACCGGTGATCCGAAAGACCAGGTTGCTTGCAGGGTCCTGAGGAACTTATCGTACGATCAGGCTGAAAAGATATCCCTGGGAGGTGCAAAAATTGTGCATCCCCTTGCAGTATCTCAGGCAAGAAAGGAGATGGTGAGCATAAGGGTAAGGAGTGTGTATGATCCGTTCTCTGATGGTACTTTGATTGAAGATGATGGTTTCAGGCAACCCTGATCATTTAAAGGAGGTTACAGGTCTCAGGAACTTTCAGGATGAAATAGTTTTAAAACCATCATTTCACGGTTTATCATACTGACCCATTATGGGAAAAGATGACCCCGAATCAGGACAACTGATGGACAGAATTGAATCAGAAACTGAAAGGTGCATGAACTGCGGTCTCTGCGAAAGTGTCGGTAATTCAAATGCACTGGCTTAAACGCATGTACTCAAAGTACCTACACGATAAGCTCTTTCATATATATTTTGAGGCGTCTCTCATCTGTAGCCTATTATATCTAAGGGCATTAATGACCTCATAAGGCATCAGCTGAACAGAATAGAGCGTTACTTTGCCATTCAGATAATCCTCAAGTAATTGTAAAGATATGTCGGTGTTCCTCATCAACGAACCATTTTACCACGACTGAGGCATCAGGTACTATGTTCCCTGGTCTCTCCATTTCCTTATTTCCTCTGTGGAATTCCATCCTCGTGATGACTTGCGGACCTTTGCGGCTATTGCAATACCCTCCGCTATCTCGTTTCTGTTAATTGTAAGTCTTTTAGACTCCTCCTCCGTTATTCGCCTGATTACAGATTCTCTGTTCACATCGCTCCAGTTGATACAAGAAAATTTTTTTCATTTTTTCTTTTGTTTCCTTATCAATCCTGGCGGTTATAATCTCCATAACATGTAATACCAATTGGTAATACAAATATTGCACTCAGCAAAGGGCAGTTATGTCCCGTGTATTAATACTGCTGCAAATTTTTTTTCATTTTTATGCTGTCCAGGTTACAATTCTACCATCATCTGTTATTATTCTTAGTATCCATAACAGATCTCTTCTCTAAAGTTCGTATATTTGCGTCTTAAGGTGGTAAGTCCAGAAGACTGCTCTAAACAGCCCGAAAAATGGGCATATTCAACTGAATTTCTTCAGGAATTTTTCCGAAAGAGAGAAAAACTCTTCTGGGTTATGAAGATATGCAGGATGCCCGGCTCCTTTGATTATTTCAAGTTCAGATCCATTTACTGCCTTTGAATATATTTTTCCGAGATCAGGAGAGATAACACTGTCTTCTGACCCCCAGATAAAAAGAACAGGTTTTTCAATTTTTTTCATTCTATTCTCTTCATTTTCAACCCAGGCAGGAGCAACTGCAATAACTCCATCCACTTTCTGGGGGAAGTCAAGGATTGAACGCATAACAATGCCACCTCCCATTGAAGCACCCAAAAGAAATGCATGATCCAGTCCGGATGCCGCCAAGTAATCATTTACCAGTTTTGATCCATTAGTTATTTTTCCTCTATCAATCCCGTATTTTTCCGATGATGGTGACTTCCCAAAGCCGGGATAGTCTATTGCATATACATTAAAACCCAGTCTGGAAAAATGATCGAAAACTCCTATATCTTCCCAGTTTTTAGAGGTAAACGCCCACCCGTGGAGAAGAAGCATATTCTTCTTATTTTCACTGTTATGGTATTTTCTTTGAAATATCTGTGAACCGGCAACGTTGATTTCTTCTTCAATAACCTTTACTTCCATGCCTGTTTATGTAATCTACCTATAAAATATGAAGGGAAATTTACAGGTAGTTTAACAGAGCGGTACAAAAATTCTTCCAGCATTCAAAATAGCCCCTGCGTATGTTAAATCTCCCAAAAATTAAGTCAATTGACGAATATTTGAATCGTAAATTTTATATGCATCCCATGGTTCATTTTGTAATGATGGGGGTGAAGCTTCTGGAAAAAGGAAAGTATGAATGTTCAATGTGCGGAGTGGAACATGAGAGGGAAATAGATGCCATACAGTGCGGCTGTGGCTATGACTGATTTCAACCAGGCTATTATTTGGCAAATAACAGTGATCTCCTCTCCCAGATCCCGCAGTGAGCTTCCTAATTCGAAGGTTGCTGGCGGAATCTCCATGGGCTTGGATTCCCTTCGACCCGAAGGTACGCCGTCCTTCTTTCTAAGCCATCCACTTTGCGTGCACAGGCACGCATGAAGCAATATGTTATCTCTCCTCTTTCACTCCTGTCGGTCAGTGGACTGAACAATATCCTGACAACAATATTGTGTTTTCCCTCGTTTTATCCCATATTTTGCGAAAGGAGAATTCCAGCTCGATATGTTAAAAAATTTACTTCAAAGGAAATATTAAAATAGACTTTAGATCATTGCTCTTTTCATGAATAAATTTCTGAAATTTATTCTCCTAGCCATACCGTATTTTTTCATGGTACTTGGTATAGGGATCTATAACCGTGTTAATCCGGAAGTAGGAGGTTGGCCGTTCTTTTATTGGTATCAACTTCTCTGGATATTTATTGCTGCTGCCATAACGATGACTGTATATTACGTTGAAAAAGTCGAGCAGGCCAAAGGAAGTGGTAGCTGATGGCTGTTTCACTTGCGCAATATGCGATATTCTTTGGTGTCGTTATTATTGTTCTGGCAATAGGATTTCTCGCATATTTTTGGAGAAAGCCAAAGACAATGGATGACATCGCCGAATGGGGTATAGGAGGGAGAAGATTCGGTACTGTTGTCATGTGGTTCCTGCTCGGTGGTGATCTTTATACTGCATACACTCTCATAGCAGTGCCGGGCCTGGCATCAAGCAGTGGGACTCTGGGAATGTTCGCTGTGACATATGGGATAATGATCTACCCAATAGTATACGCCACTATGCCAAGGTTATGGACAGTATCCAAAAAAAGGGGGTATATAACCGCATCTGATTTCGTAAAGGACAGATTTTCGAGCAAATTTTTTGCTCTTCTGATTGCCCTTACAGGTGTTCTGGCTGAATTGCCATATATCGCCCTTCAGATCGTTGGCATAAAGTACGTTTTGAGTGCCCTTCTTATACCTGTCACCATTGCCCTTATAATTGCTTTCCTTTTAGTTGCAGGTTTTACATTCCTGAGCGGGTTGAGAGGACCAGCCCTAACTGCAATTGCAAAAGACGCAATAATATGGTTATCAGTACTTGTGGTGATTATATATATTCCAATAAAGCTTGGAGGCTTTACCCACATGTTCGCTGCTGCGGGTGCAATATCACCAAAGACCATATCCCTGCCACCTGTACTGCAACTTGGATATGTTACCCTTGCTCTTGGATCGGCTCTGGCACTTTTCCTCTATCCTCACGCAGTATCGGGGACTCTTGGGTCAAAAGATTCAAGAACAATAAAAAGAAACGCGTCTCTTTTGCCACTTTATAACGTACTCCTGTTATTTGTTGCAATACTGGGAATTGCTGCAGTGGTCCAGGCGGGACATCTATATACGCCGGCAAACAGTTCACTGGCTTTCCCTGATCTGATAATTGCCGAAATGCCCAGTACATTCACCGCATTTGTCTTTGCGGCAGTTGTTGTGGGTAGTATAGTGCCTGCCTCCATAATGGCAATAGCATCAGCAAACCTTCTCACGAGAAATGTATATCTGGAATATATTAACCCCAATGCATCATCTGGAACCCAAACATGGCTGTCCAGAACATTGGTCGTGGTTGTTATTATTGCGGCGCTTGCATTCTCCCTCGTACCGGCAGCATCTACCGAGATAGTTTACCTGCAGACAATGGGAGGGGCCTTTATATTACAAACCTTGCCGGCCGTATACATCTCCCTATATACAAGAAAAGTAAACAAGTATGCGGCTGGACTGGGTTGGTTTGCAGGAATGACCACTGCAATAGCGATGCTGTATCAGCTTGGGTTTGGTACATCTCTCTACAAGAACCTTGATTTCATATATGTTGGTATATTCGCCCTTGTTGTCAATCTCATTGTAACGGGCGTCATAATGCTGGTATTCATGGCAATGGGCAAGGTAAAGGATGAGGGGATAATAGACAATAATGAATTTACCTGAGATATACTCTATCTCAAATTTTTTTTGATTTCACCCTATATTGGATCACCTTTTATTTCAGATATCGGGGAATACTTGAAATGAATGAACAAGAAATTCCGACATTTGAAGGAGATAAGTTTCAACCCGATACTCCGCGGCATCAGAATAATTGCCTGACTAAACAAATAGTATTATTATGAACCAAATTGTAATTCCATATAGTCTATGATAACGATAGCATTATATACACATAATATATATATTATTAACAATGAAAGCTGAAGAAGTCCTGAACCTGTTACAGATATCCAGAAAGACGCTTCATGTCTATGCACATGATGGCAGGATCAGGTACACTGTGATGCCTAACAAGCGGTATGATTACAGCGAAGAGGATGTTTATAAAATACTGAACA
>JAKADT010000103.1 GCA_021820245.1 Thermoplasmata archaeon
TCTGGATCTCATATCCTTCCTGGTCACCATGTTACGGCACCACCCAGCCTTAATGATTCCAGAAGCTTGAGTGCACTTTCTATCCTGGAGTTCCAGTGAGGGATGAATGTTATGTTTTCAGGATCCACCAGAATTTTTCCCTCAGATTTTTCGCTTTCACCCACAGAGTAATGAATGACATATCCTGTTCCGGAACCTGATACTGAAACCGTACCGGAAGCAGACTTTGCGATCTCAATTATGGTATCATCATGAATTCCAGGTATTCTTCTGAAAACGTCAGTGGGAATGAAATCAACCTGCTTCCCCCTTATGTCTGTGGTGAGGCTGAGTTTGACCAGATCCTCAAAGAACTTTTCTCTCCTTGAAAGTATGCCATTTACGGTGTCGTAGATCAGGTCAATGGAGTCTCCGTCCACCCTCCTGAAAAAAAAGTTGAAATCCTTCCTGATCTGGATTGAAACGCCATTCTTCCTGAATTTCAGCAGGTATGGCTGATAGCCCATTGAAAGGTAATGATTCAGATTTTTCAGTGCGATTCCAGCCTCAGCTTTTGGGAAATCCTCATGGATTCTTCCCTTTCCAGTTGCAGAAAAACCCTGAAGTTCGAAGCCATGTTCTCCGGATATCTGGGTTATGCTGGTAAAATCATCATATGGAACCGAGAGAAAATCCATGTCGTCCCAGTAGTCGGACCTGAATTTAGAATACTGCTCATGGGTGAATGAACTCACTATGAACCGGTAACCACTCTGGAAAGGAACTGATCTTGTATCTATATACTGCATTTCCTTAAGTTTCTTCAGAAGAAGTTCATTTCTTGGTTTCACAAGAGTTAACCTGACCGGTTTGCCTCCTCTTATTCCTCCAAGGGACTGCAAAAGAATTTCCCTGAATTCCTCCCTTTCCACAATACTGTATACGTCTCATGGATTTATGTATTTTTGGAATGCATTTTATTGGAACAGTATCTATTGTGTTTTACAGATAAAATAACATTCTCTCAACCGTTGTGTCGCATAAGATAGTTTTTTGCAGTGGTTTATGACTCTCCAGTATGGCTTATATTATCCCCTTTTTTACCATGTTCCTTATTTCGTCAATGGTAAATGGTCCATCTATGGCCACGGGAAGAAGTGGATCCTCTTCCAGTTCATCCTCATCTGTGGGCACATCTTCATCATCATCCTCGTAATCGTTTTCATCATAAATGCTTTCAACTTCCACATCATAGGTATCACTTTCCTGATCCTCCATTTCCTCATCCTCATCATCTTCCTCTGAGAAATCGTCGAACCATACCACGTAGTAAAACCTGCCGAACCTGAAGACCTTTCTTCCTTCCTTGTCTATCTCCATCTTACTGTTGCTGCTGTGTGTAAATACCCCATAAATATAACCCACAAGGGTTGCTTCTTCTCTGGAACCCAGTCCTCCGTAATCGCTATCACCAATAGTGTGAAACTCCGACATCAGGTCATAGAGGGAATTTTCATCGATTTCCAATTGTAATCGTGTCTTGAATTAAAACTAAACACTTAAGCCTTTAGTCCCACCTCATGTTCATAACCCATGAAAATTTAAGTTTTTATGGAGAACTCGTTTCACTCATTTTCATAGCGCACAGTCATCTTAATTATTCACCTCTGGTTACACATGTAATAATGTCCAGACTTGTCAAGATACCACCTTCACTCTGCATAAGATGCAGAGGTACAAAGATGCTTTGCGGCCTCACGTACTGCCCCATAGAGGTCGGGAAGATGGCAAAAACTCTTATTACGGATTTCAAGGGCACTGAACTGGTTGGAGACAGCCCTCCTGCAATATTTGTGGGAAGATACGGCTATCCATCGGTCCGGGTATACCCCTCAGCTCCTCCTGTCAGGGGGGACACAACATCATATGAAAAACCTGGTGAATGGCTTAACATGAAGATGGAAAATTTTCTTTCCATGCGTCTTTCCCTCATAAGGGGAGGAATGACCATAAAAGCAGGGAATGCATCTGATCCGGATCGAACTCTTCAGGATCTTCAGGTGATGTCCCTGAGCGAAACACCTGCAGAGACTTACATTGAATTTCAGAAACCCATTAATTCCAGCAGCTTTGAGCTTGATGATAACACCACTCCCATGGGACCATGGTCCCCAGTGAAAAGAATGAAGATAGAACCTGGTAAGCCAAATATGGCCGCAGAAAAGGCATATTATGACACTGATCTCAAGGCAAATGGCGCCATTCTTGACATGTACAATAAGAATGTGGATGTCCAGGCTATCTCCAAGGTTCTTAGCATGGGAGTTGTGGGAGAGAAGACAAATCGAAAACTTGTGCCAACAAGGTGGTCAATAACTGCAGTTGACAAAAACGTTTCAGACAGTCTTGTTTCCAGGGTTAAATACCTGCCTCAAATTGATGAATTCCAGGTTTTCAGAAGATCCACGGATGGTAACCTTTTTACAGCAATCCTCTGCCCCACCAGCTGGAGATTCGAATGGGGAGAGGCCTGGTTTCCAGGAAGTACATGGAATGCATTTGGGAATATTGCCCAGGTTGAGATAGATTCTGAGGGTTATGGTGGACGTACCACCTATCCTGGAATTGGTGGATGCTATTACGCCAGCAGGCTTGCGGTTACAGAGAAGTTCACAGGCATGGGAAGAAGTGGTTCAGCAATACTCTGGAGAGAGATATACCCAAATTTCAACCTACCTATCGGAGTGTGGTATGTCAGGGAGAATCTCAGGGAAATGTTCAGGACGGCCCCTGCAAAATTCGACAATTTCCAGGAAGCCCTGAGGTATCTAAACCCCCATTTCAAGGTGGACGTTAAGAAGTGGATTGAAAAGTCCCCGTCCTATGCACTGATGAAGAGCAACCTCTACAGCTTCGGGTGATCTCACTGAACCCATACACAGTGAAGGAGATAAGAACCAGAACAGCACTATCACCCTCTTCCATGAAGGAGCTTAAGTATGCAGTAAATCCCTACAGTGGCTGCACACATGGATGTCTCTACTGTTATGCCATGGACATGACACCGGTTCGACCTGGAGATACTCAGTGGGGAAAGACGGTATATGTGAAACGGAATTTCATAGATGTGCTGAACGGTGAGGTAAAGAAATACAGAAGAGGACTTGTGGGCATGTCCACCATAACGGATGCATACCAGCCTGTTGACACCAGGTACAGACTGGCAAGGGAAACACTTAAGATTCTTCTTTCACATGGTTTCAGGGTAACCGTGCAGACAAAATCATCTCTCGTACTTCGTGATTTTGATATCATATCCCTGCACCGTGATGCTGCAGATGTGGGTACAACAATCACCACAACGGACAGAAGTATGTCCAGAAAGATTGAGCCGCTCACCCCGGGCCCAAAGGCCAGGATGAAGATCATTGAAACTGCGGACAGTGAAAATATCAGAAGATGGATTTTCTATGGACCCATAATCAGGGGATTTAACGACAGCGAGGAAAACGCAGGATCAATAATTGAGCTTGCAGCTGCCACAGGAACCAGGATCATTATAGACCGCTACAACAGCTACTCGACCCCCGATAAACTTCTTGAGAGAGATGGAATAAATGTGAAGAGAAGTTTACAGAATGAATGGTGGATCAGGTTTTCAAGGAGATTTATGGAAGAATGCGCAAAGAAGAATGTGAAGTGCAACATGGAGAGCGATGAATGGTTCTTCCAGAATCTCGATACCAACAGAACTCTTTTCTGATTATTTATGTGATTACTGAAATAGTGGATTCTTCTGTCTTACAAACCTGTTGCTCTGTAGATCGGACATGGCTTCCCTTATCTGATCCTCTGTGTTCATGACAATAGGACCATACCAGTATATATCCTCCTTAAGAGGTTTGCCTGTTATGATGAGAAACCTGAATTTGTTCTCCCCTGTGATTATTGATATCCTTCCCTCATCCCTTGACATAACCGCTGCCATACCTTCCTTCAACTGGACCTTCTGGTTCCCTCCGGTTAGTGCTGATCCCTCAATGGCAAATATGATTGAGGTGTGACCCTTTTCCGGTTCATAACTGAATTCTGCTTCGGGTTCCATTCTAACATCAAAATATGACGGATTTATCCCGTAACCTCCCTGAAAGGGCCCATCTGTCCCTAGGTATTTTCCGGCTATTATCTTCACAGTTGATCCCTCCCCATTTTCCACCACTGGAGTATCCTTTTCCACAATTCCCCTGTATGTTGGATCAGTCATCTTGCTTTTTGCCGGCAGGTTAATCCATAGCTGGAAGCCTTTCAGACTGTTTGGGTTGCCCACAACCCTAACGCTTTCTTCCGGATGGTTCATATTTATGGGCTTCGGCATTTCCTGGTGGAATATTCCACTTCCTGCGGTCATCCACTGAAGATCATTGGGATAGATCACTCCCCTGTTGCCTTCACTGTCTTCATGATATGCTTTTCCCTGGATCATGTAGGT
>JAKADT010000104.1 GCA_021820245.1 Thermoplasmata archaeon
AGGACAAAGATAATGAAGCTGGCAGAACAGGGCAAAATAGACCTGGTAATATGCACAAAGCTGGATCGATGGGGAAGATCCCTGAAGGATCTCATAGAAACCATGAACTTCCTGGAATCACATCATGTGAGCATGGTATTCCTGGACCAGAACATAGACCTGAGCTCACCTATGGGAAAGATGCTTTTTCAGATACTCGGTTCGGTTGCTGAATTTGAACGCAACCTCATTGTGGAACGCACCCAGGAGGGAAGGGTGAGAGCAATGCTTCATGGCACCAGGTCAGGAAAGCCAATGCATGGACCATTGAAAGATTTGCCAGAGAAGGCCATAATCCAGAGATACAGGAACGGAGAAACAATAAAGTCTCTTGCTTCAGAGTACAGGATATCACCCACTACCATCAAGAAAAGACTCATCCTGAGAAACGTTGCTGTAAGGACATTGAAGGCCTGAATTGGTTCATTTATTTTTATCCAGACCTCTCGTAATTTGATTTAAGCCCTTATTTCAGGGCTTTATAGTATTATATTACCTGCCATTTTTACGATTCCAATACTTTCCATTGGGATATTCCCAATGGTATTTGTGTTCAGTTCAGAGGAGCTTCAGGAATTCTTCCACTGTTAGACCGGCCCTGTTTAAAATGGACTTCAAGGTCTTTGGCTTAAGTTCACTGTGCAACGGTACCGTGACAGTTCGATCCATATTGGCACCATAAAGAGTCACATGACTCCCCTTCTGGCGCAACTGTCGAAATCCAGAATGCGACAATGCCTTTATCACGTCATTTCCTGACACAACAGGCAGTTTAGGCACTGATTTCAACTGTCCTGATATCTGATACTGGTACATCCTCAGGTATAGGCTTTCCAAGCTCCTTTAGCGTTTCTATAAACAGTTCTATTGCCTCCTTTGCATTGGACAGGGCGTCCTCGATGTTATCTCCTTCAGTTATACACCCAGGCAATGCAGGAACCTCGACAGTGAATCCTTTCCCCTCATCGTCAGGTTCAAGGATAACGGTATATTTCATCATGGAATAATGTATAACAAACGTATAAGGTTTTTTCCTGATGGTTTAATGTCAATTTGTGGTCCATAAAATTGTGGCCACAATTCCTGGTACAAATATTCCATTATAACCCGTTTTATAACTGTCATATACCGAACCGTCATGAAGTCCTTTACATTACGATGTTGAAAAGAAAATCTTAACTTGATTTCACAGTCCCTCTTCAGTTCAAGATATAAGGGAAAGACTTTAGTGTGTATCTATGCGCATAATGACATAAAAAAAGAGAGTGAGTTTATTCATCGATAGTGAGCTTCTGGACAGTGCCAGAGGTTATGGGCCAAATCTTTCAAAGTTAATGAACTCCTGCCTAGAAGTTTGGAGAGAAAATACATCATTCATTTTGAATGCCTAGCAGCAAAAATTCAGAATGGACCGGTCGGGATTTGCTTAATGTTCTAAGGGAATACTTTCTACACAGGCGCCAACTTAGATGAAACGCTATCCTATCATAGAGGCCAATCTGAGCACATTCAATTTTCTCTGACAGAACATCTGGTTGATTTTAGAACGGACCCTTTATACCTGTCCTTAGATCGTGGAAGATCTGTCTGTCAATGGTTGATACATAACATTATATATTATCTATACATTGATTATACTAGAGATATACATGGACTATACCACTATACAAATAAGTCGAGCAACCAGAGAGAAACTGAACGGTCTCAGGGCGTATAAGAGAATGACCTATGACGAGTTGTTAAATGCACTTATTTCACTGATTCCCGAGGGAGACGAGGAGGGAGTTTATAATGATGATTTCAGAGCCTCCTTACTTAGGAGCCTTATCGATGTTAAGGAGAAGAAGACCCAACCCATAGAAGAGGTAAAGAAGCAGTTGGGAATTCAGTGACAGATTTTAAAGTTGAATTCTCAGATGAGGCAATATACCAGCTTAGAGGTCTGGACACTCCTGTAGCTAAAAGGATAATACAGAAGATAGAAATCACAAGAAGTGAACCGCACAGATTTTTTGTGAGACTTGTTGGAAGAACAGAATTCAAGCTCCGGGTTGGCGACTACAGTGTAATTGTAGATATTGAAGAGAATAGAAGGGTCATAATTGTTAGATCACTGGGGCATAGAAAAAACATTTACAAGTGATTGAGGTTTCATTACTGTTTTAAGGGAATACCACAGTCTGGCCGCCTCTTCAGCGCGCTATTATTGGACACAACCTTTGTATACCATAAGCTGCAGTTGATGTATTAATGCAGAACCAAGTTTATCAATAGTTTTCGACTTCTACACCGTCTATGCCAGAAAAATGTTTGGTGTTCCTGGTGAGTACAGGTTCCTTCTTAAATTTGCAAATGCCCGCAATCATGGCATCCTCTGGATCCATTGTTATTCCGGATCTGCGTCTTTCGGCGTATATCTTCCCCGCTTCTTCTGAAGATTCCATTTCAAGAGGGATTATAGGAAGTCCCTCAATCACATTGATAACTCTTCTTTTTTCCTCGCCTTGCCTTATGCTGAGGGAAATGCCGACATATATCTCAAAAATGGTAACAGCACTAACAGAGATCGGTATGTTTTCTTGTGTCAAGATCTGAGCCTTTTGAATTGCCCCCTGGTCGGATCTCATTAAATCAATAATAAACGAGGTGTCAGCTATCATTTTTTATTGAACTCGCTTGCAACTGATCCCAGTCTTTTCCTGCTTATTTTCCTTGATTCCTTAATGCTATTAAGAATTGAATCTGCCTCGCTACTAGAGAGAAGTCCCTTCAGTTCAAGTATACTTGTCTTATTGGCTAACCTGTTGATTACATCTGTAAAGCTCTCATTTTTCATCTTAAGGTCCCTAAGTTTATGGTAGGCCTCATCAGATATTGAAATATTCCTGCTTCCCATTTGTTTTCACACACACATATGTGTGTGGATAATTTAATGTTTTCTCTCAGTTCAATAACAATTATACCTTAGCGAGAATAACGTTTTCCACACTCACTGGTATCAAAAATACTAGCGAAATAGCGTAGAATTACGCTTCTTTTTTGTCGAGTAAACAGGAGAATTCCAAACCTATTTGACACGACGCAAATTGATCCTAAATGCACGTTAATAGAGTTATTTCAACAAGATCAACGAGCTGAGAGAAAGGTACCAGCTTGTTCATACCTATAACTTCTCTTATGGGTTTGGATACTTATGGACCGGACGGGATTTGCTTAAATTTTTAAGGGAATACCATACTTGATGCCAGTTCCAACACGCTTTCCTTAGAATAGTGTTCTACGCTCACATAATTTCTATAAAAGTGGCTAAAAGTTTAATATATATCTATAACTATTGCTAACTATGGTAACGACCATACAAATAGATGAAAAGGTGAAAGCCAAACTTGACACTCTAAAGATTCACCGCAGAGAGTCATATAATGAACTTATTTCAAGATTGATAAATTTTTCATCCCCAGAGAACGTGAGCCGCGAGACATTGATTGAAACACTTGAGATACTTTCGGACTCTGAGTTTCTGAAAGGAATAGAAAGAGGAATCCAGGACATTGAAGCAGGGAAGATAAGACCACTTAGTGAAGTAAGGAAGGAGCTGCAATAAGCTTGACATATGAGGTGTACCTTACCTCTGAAGCTGAAACGTTTCTAAAGAAATGTGACAAATCAGTAAGAGACAGGATCGTTAAGAGACTAACAACTCTAAGCAACGATCCAGAGGCAGGGAAACCACTCACTGCTGTCTTGGCCGGACTGCGGAGTCTAAGGAACGGAAATTATAGGGCAATATACGAGATAAAAAACTCAGAGTTACTCATTCTGGTGATAAAAATAGGTCACAGGAAAAATGCTTATGATTAATTTCTAACTGATAAATTGATAAAACGCTATTTTTGGATCAAGGAAAGGGCCAGTCAGGATTTGATTAATGTTTTAAGGGAATACTAATGATGATTCAATTTTCCGAATGTCAATCCAACCATGAATATGCATCAGATCTTATTGCAATTCTTACAACTTTTATCGTTTCTTCTTCGAGGTAATAGATAACTCTGTAATTTCCAACCCTTATTCTGAAATATGAGTGTCTATCCCCAGAAAGTTTCTTTGTATCGAGCCTGTTAGATTTGTTGTTAGGATCTTCTGCTAGCTCTTTCAGCTTCTCCCTTATTCTCCCCTGCTCCTTCTTCTGCAGATCTTTGAATTCTTTGGAAGCAGAACTTGAAACTAGAATTTTATAGGTCGTCAAGAGGGGTAAATTCCTCTGTGTCGGCTATTCTGTCAAGTTCGCTGAAAAACATAGCCTTCTTGCTGATCTCTATGAGGTTCTCTATAACTTCTTCATAAGTTTGCCCTTTCCTTCCAAGTTTCTTTAGTTTCTCTCTTGTTTCTGTCGAAACCTGTATGGTAGTTTGGGTC
>JAKADT010000105.1 GCA_021820245.1 Thermoplasmata archaeon
GCATACTTCATTTCCCGGTGGATGTATTTGTTGTCATTGTCTACGGAGTTGTATTCTGGTTCATATCACAGATTATGGCTCCAAAGACGCCAGTCGGTGACATGGAAGCTCTCATAGCGAATGCCCCGAAGGAGGAACCAGTACTCTAATAAAAAAATCAGAATTTAAAATGGACATTTCCTAAATACCAATTATTTATTTTTATTCTATTTATAGCATTTTAAAGAATGTTGGGAAAATCTAATCATGCATAATTTGTCGCCAGTGATCTTCTGTCCCATCTCACGAAGTTGCCATCCAATCCAAAGGTTGCTTGCAGAATCTACACAGGCTTGAATATGCTCTTCCCCTCAGGTTAAACCTTCCACTTCACGCACATAGGCGTGGATGGAGTAATATGCAACTCTGGTCAATTTCTCTACTGTCTTCCAGCGGACACGCATGGCACTGGAATACATTGGAAATACTCGACCTGTTAGGATATAAAAAAAGCGGTTTAAGCAGAATTTTTTTAAAAATTTATCAGATCATATCTGTTCAACTTCTGTCTTAATGGGATTGGCTATGGCATTAAGAGCGGGACATACCTTTACTGCCAGTCTGATTATCTCTGTGAGGTCCTTGTCCGAATCAATTTCTAATTTAAGTGCTTTTATTATTGGATAGTCGGAATCGCATACAACTGGACCAATGTCATAATACAGGTGGCCTTTCACTTTCAATCTCTCCATTACAACGCCCTTTCTTGCAGCCTGCATTGCAACCGTTGATGCAAAACACGACATGACTCCAAACATTAGGTAGTTAAGAGGCGTCGCATGGATGCCCATTCCTCCAAGAACTGTGGGTTCGTCTGCCCCAGTTGTGAATTTGGCATTCTCAGACATAAGCTCCGCTGTGAACATTGGACTCCCTGTCATGTGAAATTCGCCATCAATCCGTTTTTCAATCTCAAAGTGTCCATCTTTTTCCAGGGCTTTTGCTGCACTTGTTTTTAATAATTCAAGATCAACATTGTTTACTCTTTTCCCCATAATTAACCCTGTTAGCATATAATGTTGTGATTTAACGTTTTCAGTTTTACCCGCTTTAAAAATTTAAGGGTAATCTGGCACCTGTCACCTGAATTCTTTCAGGAAACTGTAAGTATGTTCCACAGCCTTGAAGAAATTGTCTATGTCAACGCTTTCATTTGGTGCATGGGCTCTTGACTGCTGGTCTCCAACACCTATGGCGCTCACAGCTTCTCTAATTCCAAGATTTCTGGTAAATAGTGCCATGGGCTGGGTTCCGGGGCTGTTGATCATGACGATTGGATCTTTTCCGTAAACCTTTTTTGCCGAATCTATCATTGATCTGGCGAGAGGTGATTCCGGTGAAGTTCTGACAGGGTATTCAAGCCCCATTGGAATAACTTCTCCTTTGAACCCTGATTCCCTGACAGATTTCTCAAAAAGTTTGAAAATTTCCTTCGGATCCTGATCCGGTACCAGCCGGAAGTCCACTTTAGCCATTGCTTTCCTGGGAGTCACTGTTTTACTGCCTTCTCCTGTATAACCTGAGATCATGCCGTCAAGATTAAAAGTGGGATTCCCGAATAGGGCCTTTACCAAATCCTCCCTGTTATCATATCTGAGATATTTAAGTCCGAAAGATTCCATGTATCCCTCCATACTGAAAGGATATTCAGAAAGAATTCTCTTCTCTTTCTCAGTTAAAGGCCTGACTCTATCATAAAATCCAGGTATTCTGACAGTTGAACCGTCATATAGCTTTCCCAGCGCCAGGATCAAATTCCATGCCGAATTCGGGGCAATTGCAGCATTGGAGGAATGCATATCAGATGATGACACCTCGTCCTTCAATTCTGCATAAACAAGGCCCTTAACACCAAGTGATACGACAGGTCTCCCATCAACACCTACCGTACTGCCTTCCATTATGACTGAATCACTTTTCATAAGTTCACGGTGACTTTCCACAAAATTCTCCAGTGAAGGGCTGCCTATTTCCTCCTCACCTTCATATAGAAACTTCAGATTCACATTCAGTTCGTTCATCTGTATGGATCTGACTATGCCGAATATTCTCGCCATTAATGTACCCTTGTTGTCCGAGGAACCTCTGGCATATATTCTGTTTCCCTTAATCTCTGCAGAAAATGGATCATTTTCCCATTCATCTAGGGGATCAACCGGCTGGACATCGTAATGGTTGTATACCAGTAACGTTTTCTGTTTTCCCGCATCGTATTCTCCAAACACCACTGGATGACCATCTGTTTCAAGAATCTGTGATTCTATTCCATTCTTATTGAGCAGATCAGATAGGAATTTTGCAGTTTCCCTTATGTGCCTGTGCTGCGCAGATACTGAAGGCATTTTTAGAAATTCAACATATCTGTCCAGCTGTGTTCTCATTTCGTCATTCACCTATGTCACCTTATCTGTACACCTTTTTTGAATACATGATTCACTCGGCCAAGATCCCTGATATTCTCCAGAGGGTTCCCATCTATGGAGACGATGTTTGCAGGAAAACCTTTCATTATTCTTCCCTGCTTGAGTCCTATCTTCTGGATATTTCCGGTTGATGTTCTCAAGGCTTCTTCATTTGTGAGGCCACAGATTTCAGTCATAAGCACCATCTCCATCCAGTTTTTTCCCATATCAATATCCTTCCCTGTAAAAAAGCCAAGGTCTGTACCACAGAGGAGGTTAACTCCCAGTTTCATTGCTTCAGGAACAACTTTCGCTATCCCATCCCTGACCTCTTTTATCTTTTCAAGTCCCCACTCATTTATTCCCAGATCTTTTCCATACCTGACTATGAGTTCCTGTATTGCAAGGGTGGGTGTCATGGAGACTCCCTGCTTCGCCATGATCTTCAGGGTATCACCTGTAACCAGTGTCCCATGTTCCAGGGTCTTAACGCCACCCTCCACTGCATTTCTGGCTCCCCTGTCACCATGTGCATGGGCTGCCACATAGGTCCCTGCTTTCTCAGCTTCCCTCACTATACTTCTTATCTCTTCCAGGGTAAACTGTTCGTGATCAGGTCTGTCTCTCTGGGAAAGGACCCCTCCAGTTGAGAATATCTTTATGAAGTCGGATCCGTCTCTGAGAACTTTTCTTGCGGATTTTATGCATTCGTCAACACCATCACATATTTCCGAGATACCCATGTGTTCACTCAGATCCACCGGAACAGTGTGTGAAAACTCTCCATGTCCAAAGGTCTGGCTTAACGGAATTCCAGCCGCAGAGATGTCTGGTCCATTGATTATTCCATTTTTTACAGCATTTCTGAGGTATATTGAGTTTCCCTCACCGCAGTCCCTGACAGAAGTGAATCCTGAGTCAAGCAGCTTATGAAGCCATGGTATTGTTCGCATGAGGCGGTCTCTTTCAGCAACTGTAAAATATTCCATAACAAGATTACCAGATTCCACACCGCTCATGTGGATATGTGCATCTGTCATTCCGGGCATTATGAAGGAATCCTCAAGATCGATCAATCTATCTCCTCTGAGACTGCTGCCAGTCCCCATGATTCTTCCATCTTCGATCATTACTTCATTGTGCTCAAGAAGTTTTTCTCCATCGAAGAGATACTTTCCCCTGATAACTGTTTTCATAGAGTCAATACATGAACATGCTTAATGAATTTTATCAATGCCATGATGCAACAGTAAAATCAAAAATAATGCATGTTGTTCAATCCAGGGAAAAAATGAACACACCATGAGAGATAAGGTTATGATTTCCGTTAACCATGCTAACATCCACCTTTGGAATTTATATCCGTCCGATGCTTGAACTCCATGGCTTTAACCCTGAAGCCTATATCCCGTTTCCTTCCGGTTCAGGGATAGCGTTTTCCAATTCTACGATCACTTTTCAGCCGATCCCGAACAATCATGACCTGTTTTGCCCGTGTTTTACGGCAGGTCGCCAGCCCCATACACATATCAGAATACTCCTTGCGGGAGAGATCTTATCTTTGTTCAGCGTTTACCTGCACCCTTGTCCAATGGACTCATGCAGTTATGCAGAAAAGTCCGCAAAAATCCAGAATTTCAACAAATATAAAGATTCCGTCTTCACCCACTGTGCGTTGAACGTTAACATCATTGGAAATTGTTGTTAACGCTTTAGTAAAATACTTGACTATATTCATACCTTCTCTATCCACTATTTACACCTGTATTCATAATAATTGCATTTGCTACTGTGATATCAATGAAGGAGACAAAGAACAGATCTCTGGAAGTTCCATCGGCTGAAGCATAACAATATAACCTACGCTTGAATTTTAAGGATATAGGGGTGTATTGAATGGTAAAAACAACAGTTTCAGCCGATATTGGCGGTACTTTTACGGACCTTGTTATTTTACAGGGGAACAGGATCATAACAAAATTAAAGGTACCCACAACACCTCATAATCCAGAGA
>JAKADT010000106.1 GCA_021820245.1 Thermoplasmata archaeon
AATTGAAAAAATATCTGTTGATATCACACATTTTCAAGCTGTTTGTTCACAGCAGAATCACCCCATATGAAAAGAATCAATCCGGCAATTATTGTTGTAATCCCTATGAACAGAAAACCGTTGAAGAAAGACCATTCTACAACAAGAATTGGTAACAATAAAGCGCCTATGGCTCCGCCAATATGACCGAGCCCGTCTCCCATGGCAAATCCTGAAGTCCTTCCATTTGTTGGATAACTTTCAGAGGTATACATATATGCAATCCCCAGAGTAAATGCAAGAGCATAGGATGCAAGGAAACTTCCAGTTGCTATCACTACAGAATCGTACTTTGTTCCAAAAAGAATCATCCCTATGAACCATATGGATGAGCCGAGAAGGATGATATATTTCCTGTCAAACCTGTCTGCAATGCTATAAGCTAGAAGTGCACCAATTGGGTATCCGATTGCACCTATAGCAATATAGAGGATGGATGAACCAACAGTAATTCCAGTATCTGAGAGAAGAGTGGTTGCATCTCCCAGAAATGCATAATTCCCTATGTACCAGAGACCCCACCACAAACCGAATATCAACATTCTCTTTCTGTAAGGTGGTTTCCAGAGATAGGAGAATGGCAACCTTTTGCTTGCTATTTCGACATTGGATACGTCTGCCTCGGTTACATTTTTCAGGATAACACCTTTGGCGAGTGCTGATTTTTCCAGATTGTCCACAATTCTTTCAGCCTTTTCGATCCTTCCATGTGTTGAAAGCCACCTTGGAGACCTTGGGAGTTCAGATCTTAGAATTACTGCTATAACCGCTATAAGTCCTCCTATGAAGAATAACCAGCGCCAACCTGCGGCATCCGAGGGTGTTACAAGCGCAAGAGCCACAAAAGGAGTTACAGCCTGTCCCAAAATTCCAAGAAGAAATGTAACTTCTCCCATACGTCCTCTTCTCTTTGCTGGTGAGAATTCTCCTATGTAGGCTGGCATTAAGTTCAAGTCTGCACCCAGGCCAAGACCGGTGATAAACCTGAAAATTACGAGCATATACAGATTCAGGGAAGCCGCATCACCGAAAGAACCACCGGCCATGAGGAGCATAGTTATGAGTAACATTGGGTATCTTCCGTACTTATCTGCAAAAAAACCTATTATATACGATCCAAAAACATAACCTATAAGGCCTATGGAGAGTGCGAGAAACAGACTTTCAGAACCAGTAAGGTTGAACTGGGGGCCAATGGCTGGCATGGCGAAGCCAATGTCGGATATATCATAAAAGGTAAAAAAATATCCAACACCTATGATCGCCAGAAATGATGGAGGAAGAGGCCATTTTTCAAACCTCTGCATTCTTGCTATAACAGAACGAACCCTATTTTCATCAGTATTATGGCTGTCCATCTGAATAGAATGCTCCATTATTTTTAAAATTTTCGAGACTGTTATTATGTTTAACAACACGATTTACTGGTTCCGCTGCAAAAATAAATGATTCCGTACAGTTCAGATTTGAAAATATGCAGGGTCAGCTAAAAATAATTGAAGAGATAATAAGTGGTTTTCTGAAAGATCGGGAAGATGGAAACAGACAGTTTGTTGATTGATTTCCCAACTACGTTGTAGAAGAGAAGAGTTTCAACTGTGTTGGCCTGTACTTTTATGTCATTTGAGAAGCCGGTTGGGAAATGCCTTTTCCAGAATGGATTTTATGGCATTATCCACCTCTCTGCCAGTGTCAGATAGCCCGTACTTTGAAAATAACGGTTCTGATAGCTCGTATATGCATCTTGCTGATCCCCCATCCTGGTATATGTAGATCCTTACCGGGGGAATTATCCCTGCCTCCAGGTTCGTATCAAACACTTTCTTCGCCAGCCTGGGATGGAAGAGTTCAAATATCTGGTTTCCTCCTATTTCAAACCCGATTTTCTTGAGATTCTCCTGTGCATTTATCCTTGATATTATTTTCAGGTCGCTTTCTGCTATTGCCTCTTCAAGTTTTTTCACACTCTTTACAAAATCCATATTTGTTTCATATTTCATGATATGGATATGGAAAGATCGTACTTTTACATTTATGTTAGATCAGGCCACTGTTTTCAGTCTGCTGTACATCCTGAGAGATATGAACATTATGACAACTGTTGTTACCAGGAGTACCAGCGATTCTGTCATCACGGAACTTACATAGCCGGAATCTATGGACGAACGTATTATATTGGTTATGTAGCTGAGCGGATTTACCATTGAAATATCTCTCAAAACCAGTGGGGTGGCGTTGGTTATTGGGTAGAAAGCAGTGCTTGCAAAGTCAAGGAAGAAGTAAATGAGTATGGTTAACACATTATAAGTCTGCAATGTCCTTACGAGAATTGCTATTATGAGAAATACTGAAGTAAACAGAAAAGAACCCAGTATAAGGGCAAGAAATGTGAATGCAAGAGAGGAAGCTGTGAGAATGAATGCACCTGATACGAAATGCGCAAGAATCAACATAATGGCACTTCCTCCAAAAGTGAATACCGTTGATATAACAAGTATTCCCAGAAGATAGTCAAGCCTCCTGAATGGACCAACCATCAACTGCTCGAACATGTGCCATCTTCTATCTGACCACAGCATACTACCTCCTATATTTCCTGCAGTAAGTGCCTGCATCCCTATTATTCCTGGTGCCAGGAACTTGGTGTAGCTTACAACACTTCCGTTCACCGAGACTCCAGGCACTATGCTCTGGAACATTGTTCCAAGTACCAGAAAATAGAATGCCGGGAGTCCAAGCATGAAGAATATTGTGCCTGGATCAGTGTTTACCACTATATTCCTAACAGCCAGCCTTATAAATGATGGTGTTTTCATCAGGAATTCACCACCTTGAGGAAGACCTCATCCAGTGAGGGTTCCGAACTCTCCATGGACTCGATGCCAATATCATGTTTCTCAAAAACCATGGCTATCTTTCCGATTTTCCTGGATATCTCGTATCCAAGTATGAAAACGGAGTTACCGTCCAGCCTGGCTTCCTCTATACCTTCAATCGAGGATATTTCATCAACCACTCTGGATTTCTCTTCTGCGTTGCTGTCATCAGACAGTCTAACCTGTATCTCCTTGAGCTTTCCAAATTTGTCCTTCAGAAATTTAGATGTCCCTTCCGCCCGGATATTTCCATCTACCATTATACCTATCCTGTCACAGATATAATCAGCCTCTTCCAGTATCTGTGTTGTAAAGAGAACTGTAAGACCGTCATGTGCCCTCCTGGTTATGTAATCCAGAACTTTCCTTCTCATTTCCGGATCCATACCAACGGTGGGTTCATCAAGAAAGACTAAATCCATATCGTGAAGGAATTCTCTGGCAACCTGAAGTCGTTTCTTCTGACCGCCGGATATTTCAAATGCTCTTTTTTTCCTTACTTCCTCCAGATCAAAAAGTTCCATCATCTCATTTATCCTTGTCTTTGATGTTTCCCTGTCCACCTCCCATAACATTGAGTAAACCTTGAGGTTGTTTTCAACTGTTGTGAAATCAAATGATTCATCCTGCTGCACAACTCCTATTCGTTTCCTTATTGCATTTGCCTTCTTCCTGACATCCATCCCGAGGACATATGCATCCCCGGATGTTGGATTCATAAGTGTTGTGAGTACCTTAATGGTGGTTGATTTTCCTGCCCCATTCTTGCCAAGAAGGCCATAAATTTCATTATATTTGATCTCAAGATTCAGTTTATCCACAGCGACTTTGCCGCCATCGTATACCTTTACAAGATCCTTCGTATAGACTGCAAAATCACTTTCCATCAGGACTGATTATGGCTATATATAAGAATTTTTAGAGCATCTCCAATCCTTTTCGTAGTAAAATACGGACATTTCCACCCATATTTGAAATGTTAATTAGTCAATTTTGCATTAAGCTGTGCATGCGTCTCACCCTGAAAGCTATGTCGATTATTCTGATCATCATACTGGTAACATCGGCTTCAGGGATTATTCTTTACAGGGAACATAAAATAGACACAACAGGCAATATAGAGTTCTATATTGATTCCGATGAGATACATAACGTTACGGGCGTAATACTGGGGCTTGAACAGATCGGTATATATAATGGATTATCCTGGACCAATCACAGCCTAAATGTGACCACCAATCTTTACCAGGACAATATTTCATCGCCAGGGCTCATTGCCGAAATTAATCTTCCCGCTCACAATTACTCCAGGTTCATGCTTTACATTTATTCTGCTGAGGTTGGTTTTGATGGGTCTTATCATAATTTCTCCCTTGTTTCAGGATATACAGACAACTACTACGACATTTCCCTTAGAGGCGGCTCTACCATGAAACTTACCTTCGAATTCAGGCTTCCTGGGAACCTGAATGTCTCAAACAGGACATTCGATCCAGTTACCACCGTTACATGAAG
>JAKADT010000107.1 GCA_021820245.1 Thermoplasmata archaeon
GAGGCCGGGACCGGGAATTGAACCCGGGTCCGGGGATCCACAGTCCCCAAGGATGCCCACTACCCCACCCCGGCCATTTACGGATGGAAATTATAAGGACCTTAATTATTATTTCGTGCTTTACGGTGCGTGGATCTTGGTCTTCAGTTCGAAAATCACAGATGGTATGACGGAATAATCAGAAGTATGATGTGCATAAATTCTCGGTACCCTGATTCCCATTTTTTCAATATGAAGGACCTTAGCATTCTTGCCATAAAACTTCGAAACAAATTCCACACCTTTCAGGTTATGTATGGCGTATATCTTGTCACCAATCTCCACGGCCTTTTCCATGAATGGCCTGTCTGCAGCCTTTACAACTGATCCAAAAGGAGGATTCATAATAACCGTGTCGAAATGGCCTGAAACGTCTGATACATCCATGGTTAGAAATTTTATACCCGTCCCCTGTCCATTAATATTTGCAACCCTGATTTGATCCTGATCAATATCAATTCCAAGCACGGAATCAGCACCGAGAATATGAGCCCCTATTGCGAAGATGCCGTTTCCAGTACCTAGATCAACAACATTTTTTCCAGCAATATCCCCGGACATAAAAGCATTGAAAAGCACCGTGGCAGCAGTTTCCGCGTCCGTGGGATACTGTTCCAGATCATTCCTGTATGTTGAGGAATGTTCCAGATTCTGCAGAAATATTGCAAGGTCCTTTCTTCCCTTTATTATCCTCATTTCATTACTGCGAATTGCTCCCAACTGCAAGATTCACAACAGCATTGGCCATTTTTCTTGAATCTTCTGGAGTTTCTCCTCTGTTGAGAAAAATCTTTTCTATTTTCCTGATAGCTCTCTGTTTTTTCCATGTACCCTTTTCGTGGGCTGCAAGTACAATATATTCCGCTATTTCCCGATCTACGCTTATGCCAAACCTTTCCCTTATCTTGATCTGCCACACTGGAACGAGCACTGCAGGAATGTCGCCAAGGACACTCTCATGCCTCCTCTCACTAATGAATCTGTTCAGATCATCCTTTTTCTTTGATGATAAAGGCATAAAATTTGATTATCTGGTAGCTAATAAATCTTTTGAAGTTGAAATTAATCCAATTTATTAAGAAAAATATGGTATTTAAGGGCCCTATAACAATGTCAGGAGTATTCCTTTTGCTGTATGGAGGCGGTTTTCTGCCTCATCAAAAACAACACTGTGCAGACTGCCCATCACTGAATCGCTTACCTCAAGCCCTCTGTGTGCGGGTAGGCAGTGCATGAAGAGATAATCCTTACTGGCATGTGAAACCAGTTCATCGTTGACCTGGTATGGGCCGAATATCTTTTCCTTCTCAGCCTTTTGGGATTCCTCTCCCATTGATACCCATACATCGGTATATACCACATCTGCAGATTCAACAGCTTTCTTTGGGTCGTGTACTACTTCAACCCTTGAACCGGTTGATTTGGCTATCTCCTTTGCCGTGTTGAAAATCTCTGTGTTGGGTTTATACCTCTCCGGACAACCTATACTCACATCAATCCCTGTTATGGCACATCCCAGCATTAAAGAATTTGCCATGTTGTTCCCGTCTCCGGTGTATGCCAGTTTGAGTCCTGCAAGTCTGCCCTTCTTCTCCTTTATTGTCATCAGATCTGCAACTATCTGTACAGGGTGTTCCAGATCGTCAAGCGCGTTGATAACTGGCACAGATGCATTTTTAGCCAGTTCAACCACACTGGCATGCTTGAAAGCCCTGTACGATATAACATCTACCATCCTTGACAGCACTCTTGCTGTGTCGGCAACTGTTTCTCCTCTACCGACCTGCATATCGTTGGGGTTAAGGTAAATGGCATGTCCTCCCAGCTGAGTCATTCCAGTTTCCAGAGATGCCCTGGTCCTGGTGCTTGGTTTCTCGAATATCATGCCCAGAACCCTGTTTCTTGCCACATCGTATGAGCTGTACCTTTCTTTTTTAAGTTTGATGGAAAGATCCACGATATCCTCCAGGTCCTCCATCATGTCAGTCACTGAAATTATATCTCTTTTCACGGTCATCATCTCAGAAGTTTTGGAACATCCACTGGGTAGTCTGCAACTTTCACGCCTGCCTCGTTGAATGCTTTTATCTTGGATTCTGCCGTACCAACACCTTTCTCAATTATGGCACCGGCATGTCCCATCCTCTTTCCAGGTGGTGCACTTCTTCCGGTAATGTATGCAACAACCTGCTTCTTGATGTTTGCCTTTATATACGCTGCTGCCAGTTCCTCGTTGTTACCCCCTATCTCTCCAACAAGAACAATTTTATTTGTCTTGGGATCATCGTTGAACTTTTTGAGCACATCTATGAAGGTCAGTCCTACCACAGGGTCTCCACCCAAACCTATTACGGCACTCTCTCCCAATCCACTTCTTGTTATTGCTTCAACTATTTCATATGTCAGGGTTCCACTTCTTGAAGCTACTGCTACATCGCCATCCTTGAATATCTGATTGGGCATGATTCCTATCTTGCATTTCCCTGGAATGGTTATGCCTGGTCCGTTTGGCCCCATTACAGTTATACCTTTCCTCCTGGCCTGGTGGACGATTTCCATGGTGTCGTGGAATGGAACATGCTCTGTAAGGATATACACAATACCTATACCTGCATCTATGGCTTCATAGGCTGCATCCTTTACGAACGGAGCAGCAACCGATATCATTGTTGCATCCGGAGAAAAACTCATCGCGTCTGCAACGCTGTTTACTATTGGAACCCTGTCCTGGAATTTAGTTCCACCTTTTCCTGGAGATATTCCTGCGACAACTTTTGTGCCGAACTTGATCATTTCACCTGCGTGGAATGACCCCTGATGCCCGGTTATTCCCTGGACTATTACCTTCGTGTTCTCATCAACATAAACCGACATTTACTGCACCTCCGAAACTTTTACCACTCTCTCAATTGCTTCCATCATTGTGGGATACGATTCTATTCCGTTATCTTTCAGAATCTGTCTTCCCTCTTCCTCATGAACTCCACTTAGCCGGACCACCATTGGCTTTTTAATGGCAAACTTGTTCTTTGCAGCGACTATTCCGTTGGCAACCGTGTCACATTTTGTAACCCCGCCAAAAATGTTTACCAGTATGGCCCTTGGATTCGCCTTCAATACCAGGTCAAATGCCTCGACCACAATGTCCACATTATCCGTTCCTCCCAGATCGAGGAAGTTTCTTGGTTTTCCATTGTGCAGTGTTAGAGCATCGAGAGTGGCCATTGTGAGTCCTGCACCATTTGCAATGACACCTATTTTTCCATCAAGTTCCACAAATGCATAGCCCTTTCCCTGTGCCTCCAGTTCGAGTGGAGTTTTTTCAGGGTCAGTTATGACAATATCCTTATGCCTGAAAAATGAGTCAGAGTCCATTATTACCTTTGCGTCTGCTGCTATGAGATTCCCTTCACCAGTTATAACCAGGGGATTTATTTCAACTAACTCACAGTCCTCATTAACAAAAACATTGTACAGATTAACGAGTAGCGATCTGAACTGTTTTGCAATATCAGGGTCAAGTTTCATGAATGCTGATGCCTCCCTGCCGATAAAATCAGAATATCCCAGGAGCGGATCTATTTTCTTTGTGAATATTTCATTCTGTGGAACGGCTTCAATTTCCACTCCACCAGAATTGCTTGCAATGAGAACCGGTTCTCTGTCAGCCCGACTCAATGCTATGCTCACATACAGCTCCTTCTTGATGTTCAGCATATCTTCAATAAGCACCTTTGTAACAGCGAGATTCCGGATTTTTGAACCAAGCAGATCTGTAGCAGCAGCCTTGAGATCAGCGTCACTCCTGGCAAATTTAATACCGCCTGATTTACCCCTTCCCCCGAGAAGTATCTGTGATTTTACAACTGAAGGTTTCTTAAATGGTTTTAGCTGGCTCACACTGTCAATGACGTACCCATCCGGTACCGGTATCCCATTTTTCCTGAAAATCTCTTTACCCATGTATTCGTATAGATTCAAAAATTCACCCGCCTGCAATCACTTGAAAATAGATAAATCTGTTCTATTATTTCTATACTCATCCCATGGCCAATGGTTGATCTTTGGCTTTATTCTTCAATGCTTTGCATCATTCAGAAATTCTCAATTGTTCAATAGCAACTGTCGAATTAGAGATACATATCTGTTCTCTGAATTGGGCATTCTGTATATTACTTTAGAGTTATAATCATGAATTTTTATGGTTAAAAAAATACCTTGGTTGAAAAAATGGTTCCTTGCCAGTCGGCGTCGTCTTATTTTATTGATTGCCGTAATGAGCATGATGGTTCCGGCGGCAGCGTTTGCAGATGTAATGTTCACATCATCTGTTTCCGTTCATTCGGAAC
>JAKADT010000108.1 GCA_021820245.1 Thermoplasmata archaeon
GAGAAATCGCATTGAATAAGGAGTTTCATACGGGAAGCAATCCGGTACTGATTGTGAGAATCACATTCCTGACTACCATTCTTACTGTATCTGTTGAACCTTTTCTGATGGCAAGAACCGGATATGCAGGTTATGGATTCACAATGACCATAATTCTGGCAGTATATTCTGCCGGATCCTGGATATCATTCATGCTTATTACGCCTGGAGAAAGTCATGGTTCGGGATTCTTACATTTTTACGCACACGGATGGAAGAGACTTGCACCGCCGGTGTTAATAGCAACAACCTATCTCCTGTTCTTTAACCATATTATTACAGACATGGAACAGATTGGGATTGTACTATTCGCTCTCTCCAACATTGCATTTATCCTTTCGATCATCTTTCCATTTTTGAGGCAGTCAGGAATCTCACGGGGTCACAGCAGCAAATTTAACCTAACCATGGTGGAAGTCCCTGACCCCCTGAAGTTTAGGCTTGAGACAGTTAACACCGTAAAACCTTTACTTTACGTTAGAAAATTGAATGGATTGAGGATCGCAAACGCGTCTCAGGTTGGAATAACCCAGCCAGTCATAGTCATGACTGATTTTCTATTTGAGAACATGGAAAGCTCAGAGCTTTCAGCCATACTGGGTCATGAGATGGGACATTATGTCGATCATGATGCCATGGTGTCCATGATAATCTTTACAGTGCCTCTCTTCGTTTCTCTGGATTTCCTTTTTTACACAGTGATAAGTCCCTCCCTATTCTCCATGGTCTTAACCGTCCTGTTCATGATTTTCGCGGTCTTTGACATTATGGTCATTTTCCCATATACCAGAAAAATGGCAGAGATCAATGCGGATAGATATGTTGGGGTAACTCTTGGAATGGCTTCCGAAATGATAGAGGCGCTTGAAACCCTGATGGCTCTCAACGCCCGTCCACGGGAATACTGGAGTCTATCCTCAAGAACTCATCCAAGCATAGATCTCAGGATAAGAAAACTCAGGAACTATACGGGTTGAAAATCTTTCTGATAGGAAATTGAGGCTTCCTGAACAAACTGCGACCCTTCAAGTTCCACTGATTTCAATACATCTTCAGGGCGATCCCGTTCCCAGGAGAATCATGGTGTATTGTAAAGGCTCAGACATTAATCTTGCAACCGCACTTCCTGATGACAATCAAATGAGATATACAGATGTACCTTCTCTTCTGTTCCTGAAATATATGGCGTTTCAGTGAGCTATCTTGAAAAAATCCCAGTTCGCAAAGATTAAAACTGCCCACATAATTAATGCATGGAGAATAGAATGCCCGCAAATGTAAATTTCAGGGAGTGGAAGCACTTTTTCATTACAGGTAAGACAAAGGGAGTGTATCTGGCACTTCTAGCCTTTGCTGTATTTGCCATTCTGATTCTTTACAATCGTGAAAACCTGTTTTTCTTCACGGTTATCCAGGTTGGTTCCTTTGCCAGTTTCGGTGTTCTGGTAGATCTCATATCTCACCTGTTCAATGACAGATATCAGTCAGGTATTCCGTTTGATCAGTGGGTCAGGAGATTTAAAAGTGGAAGGACTCATGACATTTACGGAATAATAGTACAGATCGTTGCCTCTGCAATTGACCTGGTGGAATTCCATCTGGCATTTGTTCTCTGGATTCTCCTCTTACCGGAGGCATACATGATCGTCAAAGCGAGATTCTATCATTAGATTGAAATTGTGATACTCCCTGAAGTGACTTGAGTTTTCTGTTTCAACAGACGGAATTGCGAATTATGGTCTTTTCCCCGCATTATCAGGGCGAGCTTTCAATTAATCTTCAAATATATTTATGCAGGTATATCCCTTCTCTTCAGGTTCACCGTCTCATTGGAGACCTGTCAGAAGAATTGTTGCCTGAATAGTCCCATGATCATTGAATGGTGATGTTATTATTTTGTTTCCTGATTTTTGGATCAGATAAACCCTTAATCATGGAAGTAAACCAAAACAACCCAATCATGACCTGGGCTAGCTTGAAAATTGAAAAACCCAGTAAGTTTTAACACCTTAAATTAAAATGCATAAATTCATTCCGGCAAAAGCTGGGACACGATTGGTGAAAACCTATATACAGAACAGTTTTCACTTCACATTTTCCTCCATTTCTATTGATATTCTCTCCCCTGGCTGTAGGAGAGGCAATGAAGCATCAACAGTATGTGGATATTTAAGCCCACTTCCAGTATTCACCACGATAACCTTTTCGTTCCTGTCTATGAAACCCTGATCAAGAAGCTTCTTAATCCCTGCAACCGCAGATGAACCCTCAGGGCAGGCAAAAAGTCCTTCTTCCCTGCCTATAAGCTGTTTAGTCCGCAGTATCTCATCATCTTCCACACTTGTGGCATATCCGCCTGATGAATACAGGGATTCTAGAACCATGAAATCGCCCCTTGATTTTGGAACATTCATTCCAAATGCCACTGTATCCGATTCCTCCCACATAACACTGGTCTTTTTTCTCTTTTCCCAGGCTTCTGTTATGGGAGCACAACCAGCAGCCTGCACACAGACCATTCGGGTTTTCATCTCATCAACCCACCCCATCTCATTCAGTTCCATGATCGCTTTGTGTATACCTATGAGTCCCACACCCCCTCCTGTTGGAAATGCTATAACATCAGGGGCCTCCCAGTTTAACTGTTCCATTATCTCAAGACCCATTGTTTTCTTTCCCTCCAGTCGGTAGGGTTCCTTGAGAGTGGCTGCATTGAACACTCCATATTCATTCTGAAGTTGTTCGGACATTAGATTTGCATCTGTTATTCTGCCATCAACGAGATAAGCATGTGATCCGGCGGCGGTTATCTCTTTCCGGGTTACAGCTGGACCATTTCTTGGCATTACTATGTAAGATTCCATACCTGCTCTAGCAGCATACGTGGCCCACGCAGCACCGGCATTTCCGTTGGTGGGAACTGTGACAGATTCTATTCCAAGTTCTTTTGCCTTTGACACTCCTGCAGTTGCACCACGGGCCTTGAATGTTCCTGTTGGATTCATCCCCTCATCCTTTATCATGAGGTCCTTCAGTCCCAGTTTTTCTCCCAGCCTGTCCATTGAGAGAAGTGGTGTCATCCCCTCACCAAGTGTGACTATGTTTGCTGGATCCTTCAGTGGTAGAAGTTCATGATATCTCCAGGGTGAGAGCACCCTCTTCGACAAGGAACGCCTGTCCATAATCTCTTTGGCATCCTCCAGATCATATCTGGCAATAAGCGATCCACCGCACTGGCAAATGTTCTGGACCTTGAATGGATCATAACTTTTTCCACAGAGTGAACATTCAAGTCTCTCTATTTCCGTAAATTTTTTTTCCATAACTCTTTATTAGGTTTTATTTTACTTAACTGTTCGTGATACTAAACGGTGTTTATACACGTCAAATGCACATCAGTCACGAATATATGCCGTTCAGAATAATTGTTCAGAGTTCAGTGGTATGAAGTATGCATTGAAAAATGAACAGAATTGAGATTTTGTGCCCGTATTGTTAATAGCCATATAATAAAATTAAGAGCTTTTTAAGATGTTTATAAACCGATGAAATCGACCAGATCACGGTTCTCCTTCACAGTACCGTCCCTTATACCGGTATGCAGTTCCATGGATCCTGTTGATCCGAACATGTCCATTGCGGAGAGTTCCACTATCCTTCTTGCCGCTTCCCTCATGTCTGTGAGTCCCTTAACGGCAGGTATGAAATCGTCAATTATTCCAAAATTCTCTGCATAACGGTACATTATGTATGGTGCAGATTCCACGATCCTCCTTACCTTCATTCTCCTCTTAGGTTCCTGGATCACTGTCTTTCCGTCAACAGTGATCTCCTTCCCAAGATACACAGGATCCTGTTTCACATCTTTGGTTCCCTTAACCCTGTGGTTTGTCACACGGTAAACATAGATACTTTTTACGATCATCTGAGCAAGAAAGCTCCGATCTTTAGAGAGGAGATGAATTGCGAAACGATTATATTGTTTCATGAGATGGGAAAACAGAAGTAAATCCATTGGATAAGTCCTGAAAAATGGCATGATGGCGATTGCTTCTATGAAATCCTCTGTAAGAGGTTGGGAACGTCCCTGTGCTCCGGCCAGACATGGCACTGATACCCACAAAGAGGCACCGTTGAAATCGGCAGCGACCTTAGAACTCGGTAATGGGTTCTCGCAAAACCGTCCAGACCGTGAGGAACGAAGGCGAAAGCGAAGCAAAAGTGAGAACCTCCAATGCTTTCGCTGAGGAGAGTATGTCAGAATTGGAAAATTGCGTAAAATACGTTAATGGAGAAACAATGT
>JAKADT010000109.1 GCA_021820245.1 Thermoplasmata archaeon
ACCGCATAAGTGAAAGGATACCATGTCCAGTTGGCAGATCTCCACAATCCCCCATGGAGGTATTCACTCTGGTTCGATATGGCCGAAGGTGTATAGCTCTGAAATATTCCATGGCTCTCTGCGCTTATATATGCTGAAGGTGCGCCACCAAAGAGCACATCCGCCTGAGGGCTGGATTGATCAGCTATGAGTTTACCCACAAGGGTTCCCATGGAACCGTACGTTGCCACAACTTTAATTCCAGTGGCATTGGTGAAATTAGCAAAATAATTGGATGCAATGCTTGATCCGTAATCCGCATAGATCACTACCTCCTTAGAGGGTGCCTTGCTGGAATTAAGATAAGTAATCCCAATTGCCACGCCAGCTATTACAACTACTATCACAACAATAGCAGCAATAATTCCAGTTTTTTTATTCATGTACTATCGGGGAAGTATTGAAAAATGGGTACTTAATCCTTTGTTATATATTTTCTATATCTCTAATACCTTGCGAAGGAAAGCAGGCCATTTCCGGTTTTCCAATAAGGCTTAAACCGTCACAGTCTTATTCTCCAGTTTTGGTTCTTGAGAAAATATCATTGCCCTATTCTCCGCAGTGGACAGTTTTACTTTCGTTCCAAACTCCTTGTTCACGTCATCATCAACCTCAAGATTGACCGTAAGATCATTATTCAGATTAATTATGAGGTGGTTTTTGCCAGAAAAAAACTTTTCCGAAATTACAGTGCCGTCTATCCATCCATCGTCCCTGAGCCTTAGATCAGTCATTCGAAGGCAAATATCGCAGTGATCTGATTTCTTCAGTGAAGTTTGGTTGATTGGGGACATCTCGACGATCTTGTCCTGGATCCTGATACTGTATTTTTCATGATTTAAACCTTCTATCACTCCTCTATACTGGATCACCTCATCCATGAACGAAGCAACCACGGGATTTGCCGGATTTTCATAGAAAATGCGCTGATTTCCAATTTGCTCTATTTCACCGGAATTCATGACCGCAATCCTGTCTGCAAGCAGCTGTGCCTCTTCCTGATCATGAGTAACAAATAGCGTTGTAACTCCCATTTCTTTTGTTATTCTCAGTATTTCAAGTTGAAGCGCCTTTTTTACCTGCCTGTCAAGGTTGCTTAACGGCTCATCCATTAAAAGTATGTCAGGCTCAACTGCAAGTGCCCTGGCCAGTGCCACTCTCTGCAACTGTCCTCCGGAGAGCTGTGACGGAGTACTGTCAATTTTTTCTGAAAGTCCAACTTTTGTGAGAAGATCCAGGATAAACTCATCACGCCTGGAGGCATTTGTTCGGTCATCCTGAAGAACAAACTCAATGTTCTTCCTGACACTCATGTGGGGCCAGACGGCATAATCCTGGAAAACCATGCCGATCTTCCTCTTCTGGGGAGGAATCTTTGAAACGTCCGCACCATTGAAAAATATCTCACCATTATCCAGTTCTTCAAGGCCAGCCAATACTCTCAATAGAGTTGACTTTCCAGAACCACTGTAACCCACAATTACAAAAAGTTCCCCTTTGAAAACTTCAAAATTTATTCCCTTCAGGACAAGTTTGTCGCCAAAGGACTTGTTGAGGTTTTTAACCCTTATAATAGGGTTGTTTTCCGTCATCCTATATCGACCTTCCATGATTCATTGAACCAAATATTGCACTCTTTACTTAACATTTCCCCTGCTTCATTTCTTGAGCAGTCACTGATAAAAAATTAAATACAATTCCACATTTCTAACTCATGAATCACACGGAATACAGATACCGGTATGACATGGATCTCAGGTTTGACCAGGTGAAGCGAATTATTTTCGGAAAGAATATGTCAAAAACTGTGGGGAAGGAGTTATCTGGCATAGAAAAGAAAAATGTTCTAATTGTGACGGATCCAAATGTGCATAAGTTCGGTCTTTTGAATGAGGCAGTAGAGTCAATCTCCAGTTCTGGAATCAGGTACGAAATCTACGAAGATATCTCAAACGAGCCAACCATGGAAAATATCGTGAAAGCCGTTTCATTTGCAAGGGAAAATAGTGAATTTGACTCGGTTTTAGGCATAGGAGGCGGAAGTGTGCTGGATACAAGCAAAATGGTGGCCAGCATGATTACCAACCCAGGCGAACCAAAAGACTACCTTACACCAGTAGAGGATAGATTTAAAAATCCTGGTGTTCCGAAAATTCTCATACCCACCACCGGAGGGACAGGAAGCGAAGTATCAAATATGTCCGTTGTAATTGAAAAGGATACTATGTACAAGACCTGGGCAGCAAGCAGTAACCTCCTTGCCGACACTGCATTAGTGGATCCGGTACTTAATTTGAGCGCACCTCCAAGAACAACCGCCGCAAGTGGAATGGATGCACTTGCACATAATATTGAGGGTCTCATAAGCAAGGAAGCCAATGCAATTTCAGATGGCATGGCAACAAAAGCGGCCACACTTATATCCAACAACCTCAGGACTGCATACAATGATCCCGGAAACATTGAGGCAAGATCTTCGATGTCAATGGGAGCCATGCTGGGCGGAATGGTTATAACATATCCCTGGGTGGCGGGACCATCCATTCTGGGACATTGTCTCGGGGAGGCATTTGGACCAAAATATGGTGCTATACATGGTGTTGCCGTGGGTCTCTCCCTTCCATATATACTTGATTTTAACATTTCAGCTGCTTATAACAAAATATCATCTCTTGCCAGAATATTTGGGGTTAAGCACAAAGGAGAATCACCAAGGACAGTTGCAGCAAAAATTCCGTCTGCCATCATCACTCTCCTGGAAGATTTGGAAATGCCAACCACTCTTAAAGATATAAATTTCCCGAAAGGAGATATTGAAAAGTTTGCAAACTATATTTTTGAATCGAGGCAAAAATTGTACGATCTTCCAAGATTCAACCCGAGGAGACTTACTAAGGAAAACTCCATCAGGTTGATTACAAACATGTTTGACGGTACGTTTGAGAATTACAATGATTCCGGGAGGAAGTGATATAATGGAGACATTCAAAATGTTTATTGATGGAGAAATGGTTGATTCATCAGACCATAAACAGATAGATGTTAGAAATCCGGCTAACGGGGAAATTATCGCAAGAGTCCCATCTGCGAGCAAAGATGATGTAGGGCGGGCTATAGACTCAGCCAGAACGTCATTTGAATCGGGATCATGGAGCAGGTTATCTCCAGGTGAAAGATCAAGCGTTCTGTTCAAGGTCGCTGACCTGCTGGAAAAAGAGTCGGCAAAATTTGTCGAATTGGAGACATTGAACGCAGGAAAGAGCATTAAACAGGTGTCAGGTTACGACATACCATACACACTTGACAATATACGCTTCATAGCTGGATCAGCGAGGATACTCGAGGGGAAGGCCATGGGAGAATATGTCCAGGACGGAACCAGTGCGATCCGGAGAGAACCTATTGGCACTGTGGGTGTCATAACGCCATGGAACTATCCTCTCATGATGGTAATATGGAGAGCCTTTCCTGCAATTGCTGTTGGTAACTCTGTTGTAGTCAAGCCCGCAAGCTATACTCCACTTTCAACGATGAAGCTCAGTGAAATTATGGAAAAAGCAGGCGTACCGAAAGGAGTATTCAATGTTATCACAGGGCCTGGAAATATGGTCGGGGAGGAGCTTGCAAAGAGCAGAAACCTCGACATGATCGCATTTACTGGTAGTACTGAAGTGGGAAAGAGGTTGTCAGAACTGGGGTCCGGCAATCTTAAAAAAGTATCACTGGAACTTGGTGGGAAGGCGCCTTTCATAGTTTTCAGAGATGCAAATCTTGATGCGGCGGTAGAGAGTGCAATAGTAGGGGGACTTGTAAACAATGGGCAGGACTGTGCAAATTCAACAAGATACTACATTTACGAGTCTATCGTTGATAAATTCATGGAAAAATTGACAAAGAGACTTCTAAAGGTAAGAGTAGGTAACCCTATGGATCAGGATACCGACTTCGGTCCTCTTATTTCCCAGGCACACAGAGACAGGGTTGAACGTTATATAAAAGCCGGACAGGAGGAAGGTGGGGACCTTCTTACAGGCGGTGACAGACCACTTATAAAGGGACACGAAAATGGTTACTTCCTGAATCCTGCAGTAATCTATACTGATAATGAAAATTCCTCCATTGTAAAGGAAGAGATTTTCGGTCCTGTATTCAGCGTTTTAAAATTTTCGGAATATGATGATGTTGT
>JAKADT010000110.1 GCA_021820245.1 Thermoplasmata archaeon
GAAGTCGATAAAATCAGTTTCATCATTGATTATATCTACTTCATTTTTTCCAGGGAAACGAATTCGCCATCCAGATAAAACCCAAGTATATCCCTGGGTCCAATCTGGAGTCTCTCCGCAACTTTTCTGGGTAGAGTCATACGAAGTGAACTCCCTCTTTTTGATACGTGTGAGACATCAATAAGTGTTTTCCCCATTTTTACCTGTTGTTTATAGACATTTTACTATTTAAACCCATGCAAACTGTTTACATTAATTAATCATTGCACACAATTGTAGTTATTCGGACAATTTCCCCGGGATCAGAAAAATGAATCCAGGTTGAACTGGCTGGCTTTCCTGTGTACCTTTTCAAGGTTGTCAATATATGGCGAGACCCTTTCTCTCGAGAAATCGTGCCTTCCGCACAGCGCGTTTAAAATTTCATCCTTTTGCATCTCATGGAGGTTCGTGTCTGGATTTTCATCCACTGGTGGATTCAGGAAGAATTCTCTTATTTCCTGAAGATTCTCAATTTCCCTCTCCTTTGCCTTTAGAACCTCATATATGTTACCATGTTTTTTGATAAGTTTTACAGCGGTTTTTGCTCCAACCCTTTCAATACCTGTGTTGAAATCGGTCCCTACAAGAATGGCTGCATCAATCATCATCTCCCTGGTTATGTCGAGAACGCGCAGCGTCTCTGCGGAATCTATAACTTCCGGGCTCACGTTAATATAGATGTTCTTGCCACTCACCTTTCTTCTTCCATATGTGGTTATGTTCCTGTAGATCTGTTTGGCTCCGAAAAGGATGCAGTCATAATCCTGTGATATGACTCCCTGCACGAGATCTTTTCCATTCATCCATGACGCCTGGGCCTCACCTTCCGATGGTGCCTGAACAAAAGGTATACCCATGTATGTCAGAAGTTCCTTGATCTCCCTTATCATATCTCCGTTGATGTAATTTATTCTGGAGGACAGTGATCTTACCTTTTCAGTATCTCCCTCCTCCCTTGCCCTTTGGAGGTCACTTATATTCTTTTCCTTGACTATTCTGCGTTCCTCTAGAGTCCTGTTCTTGAGCCTGAAGGGTTTTCCATCAAATACATATACTGGCTTAATCCCGTTTTCAAGCATGGTTATGGTTCTGTAGAATATACCGGAGAGATGGGATGTGATATTTCCAGACCGATCCATGAGCGGTGTGCCATCGGGTTGCCTTATACTGCTCAGGAACTGATAAATTATATTGTAAGCATCTATTGCAACCGTCATGTTGGCAAGATCCTTGATCGTGATCTTCCTCTTCACAACTATATCACTTAAGTCTACTCCCATTTTATCCCTCGCATATCACGCCGTATTCCACTATCCTGAACCTGGACTCCTTTCCTTCCGGGACAGATCTGTGTTTTATGATTCGAATCTTTCTCACACCCTCCCCATCTTTTTCCAGCCTTATAATAGATTTCATGACATGATCTATTATGAAACCTCCGAAGGGCTGCAGGTTCTTGGAATCAACATCCATGTATATCTGATTTGTGAGAAGAACAGGAATTGAGAATTTGAGCGCTATGCCTGAAAGGAGAGAAAGCTGCCTCTGTATGCCGTTTATCCTGGAATTGTATTCATTTGATTTTTCCAGCCTGAAGAATTCAGTGAATGAGTCAACAACCAGTATACCTGGATTTTTCATCTTCTCCAGATTTTTTCCGATTCTCATTATGGAAAGTTCCTGATCGTCAAGAGAGGAGATTCTGAACAGTTGCATATTTTCTGCAAGTCCGTGATCAGAACCGCATATCTGCATGAACCTGTCTCCCGAGAAACCTTCTGTGTCCATGTATATTGCAGTCTTCCCAAGTTTTATTGCAGCAACTGAGAAGATCATTGCGAGATTGGATTTTCCAGATCCCCCCTCTCCATAAAATTCAGTTATTACTCCTGGTTCAAGTCCGCCACCCATCACTGAATCTATGCAGGCAACTCCTGACCGAAGTCTTTCCATTGAACTGGACGGATCTATTTTTTCCATTACCCATGGTGATCATGTCAGCATATAAATAATAGGCTAAATGCCTTCATGGAGACTGTTTTTTCACAGAACGTGTATATTTACCTATGAGTTCTACAACCGGCATGAGGTTTGAAGAATTCACAGTTACTGAGGCGAGTTGCGACAGCTCCTTCCTGTCTGGATTGTATGCTATGGAGTAACCGGAAACCGAAAACATGGATGAATCGTCCATTGAATCACCTACCGAAACAGTGCTTTTTCTGTCAATTCCCAGCAGTTCCTGGAGATACATTATGCTGATGTCCTTCCTCTTGTAGTTTACATTCATTATCCCTGTTGGCAGTATCATGCCATTTCCGTCAGTCATTATACTGTTTGCAAACACATAATGAAATTTCTCCATTCTATCGATCTCATCAGCAAGCCATGAGAGTCCCCCGGAAACAATGGCTACCCTGTGCCCCTCCCTTTTTAATTTACCAATACTTTCCGCCAGATCTGATCTCAATTTTATGCCCGCCAGTATGGATTTGATCATGGATAAGGGAACTTTTCCCAGCTTTCTGATCCACAGCGATACATCTTTCTCCATGAACTCCTCGTATGTGATCAATCCCCTGTTGAAAAGGGAGATATTATCCCTGTTGTCGACTCCAATATTTCTGTGTACATACTCCCAGCTGCTCGGGTATTCAGTAAGTACACCATCCATGTCAAATACAATCAGCAATCCCTGTTTCATCTCCGTTGCAGGTCAGTATGTCCTTGCGAATATCCCTGTCGTACCATTCCGTCCACACACTATGCATTTTCCGGTTTCTGTACTTTCCTGGTTCAGTCCCAGGCATGCCATCTCGGTCTGTTCCTCTATTTTTCTTGAACATTCCTCACTTCCGCACCAGATTGCTTTTACGATCTTTTCAAGATCTTTTATATCATCAATTTTAGCTGCATTCACTGTGAGATCTCTCATTGTTGAAGCTGCCCTTTGAGTCAGTGTCTCCTTTATTGAATTCATCATCTCACTTAAATTTTCGAAAAATTCCTCATATTTCATGGTTTTTTTACCACTTTCTGACCTCAACGAAACAGTAATGTGTGAATTCTCGACCTCTCTTGCACCAATTTCTATCCTCATGGGAACCCCTCTCATCTCCCAGTCATTGTATTTGTATCCCGGAGTATAGGCATCCCGGTTGTCCATCTTCACCCTGTAGCCCATATCCATGAGTTTATTCAGTATCCCTACACCGTAGCTGGCCACATCCATCTTCTTTGACGGAATGGGCACTATTATAATCTGGATAGGAGCAATATCCGGGGGAAATATGAGTCCAGTGTCGTCACCGTGTATGGATATTACTGCTGCCAGCAGACGTTCACTCATGCCAAATGTCGTCTGGGAAACATATTCGTGGCTCCCGTCGTCCAGTGCATATGTTATGTTGTAGTTTTTTGAGAAATTTGTGCCATACTGGTGTATTGTCCCTATCTGGAGAGATCTTCCACTGGGCATAACTGTATCAAAAGCAAGTGTGTACTTTGCTCCAGGAAACTTATCCCAGTCAGGTCTCTGGTTCACCAAATAAGGAAGACATAGCATGTCTGTAAGTTTTTTCCAGATTGAGAGATATTCCGACATCTGTCTTTCAGCATCTTCATATGTTGCATGGGCAGTATGAGCCTCAAAAAAGTGAATTTCACGTATTCTGATGAATGATCGGGTATGTTTTGTTTCATACCTGTACACGTTTACGATCTGGTATACCTTAAGAGGAAGATCCGTGTGGGACCTTACCCACAGGGAAAACATGGGGTATATTGCCGCCTCACTTGTGGGTCTCATGGCCATGTCCTCCTCCAGTTTGTCACTCCCACCCTTTGTGATCCAGAAGAGCTCGTTTTCGAATCCCTTCACATGCTCAAATTCAACCATAAGCTGTCCTCTAGTTATCAGGACTGGAAAACTTACCTCCTGAAAATCCATGCTATCCACGTATTTCCTTGTTAGATTGTCAATCAGCTGCATTGCCTTAAGTCCGTATGGCATCCATACATTCATTCCCTTTACTGGATAACGCTTATCGCTGAGGCCACTTATATCGATAATTTCATTATACCACTCACTGAAATTCACTTTTTTGTTTTCCATGCGCATTTCGAGTATTTAAAATCCGTATAAAACGTTTTGATTCCACAAACCATT
>JAKADT010000111.1 GCA_021820245.1 Thermoplasmata archaeon
GAAAAAATCAACTGAACCTTCTAAAAAACCAAATGTAATCTTACCCGTAAGATCTAGAATTGCTTCTGATGCCCCTATTACAAATACTACAATAAGGTAAAACTTGGACAGTTTCTTAAACTGCTTCAAACTCACCCTTTTTCTGTTTTCTGTAAACGAAAGTGTAATCTTCGGCTTATCCTGTTCTGTCATTGAAACCCCCCACTATGTGGAAAGATCATTGCGTGATATCAATCTTGATTTAATCATCTGGCTTTTAAGCTCTTCTTTTATGTTCTGGTCTGAACCACTCAATATGCTCAGAATTTCATCCACACTTATTTTTCCATTTCTCAGATTTGTAAGGTCACTGGCCAGAATGAGCAAACTGTCCTTTACAACTGCCTGGAATAATTCATCCCAAGTCATGTTGGTCTCATAAACGAAGTCAAACCTCGTTTTCAACCACTTCAACCTCTCATACGTTTCGGCTTCTATCTTCAATCCTATTTTTGACATACTGAAGATATTGCAAATTAAAATATATATGTTTACATTACACTACATTACAATTCCTCTAATGTTGCTCTTCAACTCCAAGTTGCCTAAACGTCAGGGAGATGAGGTCAGTGGAATAAATTTTTGATATACAGCTACAGGGGACTTCTCTATAACAATGCCAAAAAAAGTAATAACGCCGGGGGGGAGATTCGAACTCCCGAGCTACAAGAGCAATAGATCTCGAATCTATCGCCTTACCAGGCTAGGCTACCCCGACACCGTTCTGAAAGCTTCACTCTAAATATGAAAATTTGCATTATCTTTTAAGTTTGCGATGTTCCTTCATAATGCATCTGTCCATAACGACATTCATTCCGTTTTCCTTAGCCAGGGATGCTGCTTCATCATTTATAACACCCTCCTGCATCCATACAGTTGAGGGTTTCAATTTAATTGCCTCACGAACTATGGGAAGCACAGCATCGGATTTCCGGAATATATCAACAATATCAATCTTAATGTCTTTTGGCAACGATGAGAGATCCGGATATGCCTTAATGCCGTTCCACTCCTTCAAACCTGGATTTATTGGGATGATATTGAAACCCTTGCTCTTCAGGTATTCCGAGACGCCATAGCTGTCCCTTTCTTTCTTTTCAGAAATCCCAACAACAGCAATATTTTTCGACTTATCCAGTATTTCCGGTATTTTGTCTTCGTCATATGTCATATGTTAAGATGTGTTTTATGTAAATAAATGTGTTCAATTTCAAAGTTAGATTGAAACAATATGAACCAAAATAACTGAGGTAGCATTCTCATCTGCAATCATGCAGTTTGACCTTCATGTTTAAATATCCAGTTACATTACGAAAACTCTATGTTCTGTCCGAAATGCGGTTCATTAATGGCACCATCAAAGGGGAAACAGGTCTGCGGAAGTTGTGGTTACGAGCAGAAATTTACCAGGAAAGACTCTGAGAGCCACGAAATTGTCAATAAAAGTGGTGGAAAGGAAGTCATTATGATCCGGGAAGAAAAGTCGGCCGAACCCCTTGATTCTGATGCGGTATGTCCTAAATGTCATAAAATGGGTGCCTACTATCTTCTTAAACAGACAAGATCGGCAGATGAACCAGAAACAAAATTCTACACCTGTTCACACTGTGGACACAGATGGAGAGAGTACTGAATATTTTGCAAATGTAATTTTTGTGTCCAGCTAATCCGGGTTAATTATCCGCATAATGATGGTTCACAATATTTTATTATTTTAGCGCTAGGAAACGTTATATATAAAGCATAAATCAGATCAGATATGGTATTGGACAGCCTGGCATCATCCCTCAGAGAGACAATAAGAAAAGTAACCAGATCAAGCTTCGTTGACAGTGAAACCATAAAAGAGGTGGTGAGGGATGTGCAGAGAGCTCTTCTTAAATCTGACGTTAATGTCAAACTTGCTCTTGAATTGACCAAAGATCTGGAGACAAGAGCGAGAGAGGAGAAACCTCCTGCAGGCATGACTGCGCAGGACTTTCTTGTAAAGATAATTTACGAAGAGCTCCTTAAGATAATAGGTACAGATTCAAGGCTTGTACTCCGGCCACAGGTTATAATGCTGGTCGGTCTTTACGGCCAGGGCAAGACAACTTCAGCAGGAAAACTATCAAAATTCTTCAATAAGAAGGGACTGAGCTGCGGCGTTATAGCAGCAGATATACACAGGCCTGCTGCATATGAGCAGCTTGAACAGATCGCGAAACAGGTAGGTGTTCCGTTCTTCGGCATCAAGGGAGAAAAGAATCCTGTCAAGATCGTAAAATCCGGGCTCAAGCAGCTGGAGAACATTCAGGTGAAGATAATAGATACCAGTGGGAGAGATGCTCTGGACGAGGAACTCATTTCCGAGATCAAGGAGCTGAAAGAGGTAGCCTCTCCAGACGAAGTGCTGTATGTACTGGATGCGACCATAGGTCAGCAGGCAGGACCTCAGGCAAAATCCATCGATGATGCAGTGGGTATAACAGGCGTTATAATAACCAAGATGGATGGGACAGGAAAGGGTGGCGGTGCACTGAGCGCTGTATCCGAGATCAGGTCTCCCATCTATTTCATAGGTACCGGAGAGCACATGGACGACATTGAGATATTCAATGGAAGTAAATTTCTCTCAAGACTTCTGGGGCTTGGAGATCTTGAAACGCTCATGGAGGCTTTCAAAGAGACCAATATAACGGAAGAGGAGGCTGAGGAATCCCTCTCCAAACTCATGTCGGGTAAGTTCAACCTTATGGATATGTACGACGTTTGGGAAAAATTTGCTCAACCAAGCATTATGCGTAAGATGATCGATTCTCTCCCTCTCGCAAAGATTCCTGGAGGAAACAAGATAAATCCAAATGACATAGAAACTGCCCAGAACAAGCTCACCACTTACAGGGTCATAATGGATTCCATGTCGTACAAGGAGCTGGAAAACCCTGAGATTATAAATGCAAAACGCATTCAGAGGGTCGCCAAGGGATCTGGAACATCAGAGGTGCAGGTAAGACAGCTTTTGAGGGAATATAAAGCGATGAAAGACAACCTGAAGATGATGAAGGGAAATCGTGGTTTCAAGAAACTCCTGAAGAACCAGATAAAATCCGGTAACTTCGGGCTGGACGAATCCATGTTCAATGCATGATTATAGTTCCAATTTCAAAATGGATGACAACAGGGCATAAGAAGAGAGGTCCTGCAATGTGATTTCACCCTGAATATATCTGAATTTCTCCACAATTTCTCCCTTTGATCTTTTCAACAGATCGTACACTTTCCTGTTCTTCAGGAGGAACATGTCGGAAATCCGGCTGTTATAAAGGGAAATGGCCTCCATGTCTGTACCGTCCAGATAGTTGCCTATTGCTTCACCTGCCATATTTCCGGATATGATAGACCGGTCAAAGCCTGAAAGGATAAGAGGATCCCTCAAACATGCCGCATCTCCCGCAAAAGCCATGCCATCCACAATAGTTCTTGATTTTTTGGGTGAAACAGTTTCCCAGCTGAAACTGTAGGTTGAAAAATATTTTTCCTCACCTGTTATACTTTTCATGAACAGTTTCAGTTCCGGCTCAGGATCCCAGCTGTACAGACCATCTGACACAGCAGCAATCCCCATGTTTGCCTCCGGGTATCTCTTGGGAATATACCATGCGACTTTCATGGGTGTATCCATATCCAGGGAAATTCTGCACTCCGTGGAATATTTTTCAGCCAGGAACACACGATGGCTAATCACTTTAATCTTATATTGTAAATTCCCGCAGTCGCCAGAATCTCCCGTGGCCATAAGCAGGAATCTGCATGTATACTGAATGTCCTGATTTCCTCTTCTTACATTTACCACTATTTTTCCATTTTCTCCCCTGTAATGGCCCACATACAATGTGCGGATGAACACGTCGCAGCCATTGAGGGCAGCTCTTGCCGCATTTTCCTTATCAAATTTGTCCCTCTCAAACACGGCAAACTTATCATCTTTCAATCTTACTGTCAGGTCATTCACGCCACCTTTAAAACTGAGATGTATGTTCTGGAAAGTGTTGGACATTATATTTTCCAGATCCGATACCTTCAGGAAATCCAGAGTGGACCTTTCAGTCAGTTCTTCGCATCTTATGGGGTTGC
>JAKADT010000022.1:0-12087 GCA_021820245.1 Thermoplasmata archaeon
TTTGTACTTGAATCGTACTGATAGCACCATCACTTTTTCAATTCCTCAATCTTTAAGCAAGACTCGAATACGAAATCATCTCAATGAAGATGTAATGGTATATATAGGGAAAGTCAGGTTATATCTCGGTTGCAAGTCAGTGTTTATAAGTTGCGGATAATTTACAGAAATTCATGTACCGCGTTGAATGGTAAAGAAGTAACCTCCCATTTCCGAATCAAAAAAGTAAATTTCGAAGATTGCCACTTCAAAATTTCAGTGCAGAAAAACACGTTTTCCAGTAAAGTACATGGAAATTCCAAGTTCAGAAGCCATGGATATGACCTCAGGGTCACGTATTGAACCTCCCGGTTGGATTATGGCCGAGATCCCTGATTTACCAGCAAGTTCAACATTGTCTTCAAAGGGGAAGAATGCATCAGATGCAAGGACAGAACCGGTAGATCTGTTACCAGATCTTTCTACTGCTATCCTGAGAGCCTCAATTCTTGAGGTCTGCCCTGCTCCTATTCCTGTGGTAACCATGTCCTTCGCTAGAACTATGGCATTGCTCCTGCAGTGTGTTACAACCCTCCATGAAAAAAGTAGATCCTCAAGCTGTTCAGGACTGCATGGAGATCCAGATCTCAACTCAAGCTTTTCAAAACTGGATGTCAGTGGACTCTGAACAAGGAAACCGTTGGATATAGATCTTATTCTCAGAGATTCATCCCTATCCATGTTAACCTTGAGTATCCTGAGGTTCTTCTTTTTTGATAGAATCTCAAGTGCTTCGCTGGAGTAGGAAGGAGCAACAAGAACTTCAACAAAGAGCTTTGAAATTTTTGATGCAGCAGAAGCCGTCATTTCCCTGTTCATGGCAATAACAGATCCATATGCACTTTCCTTATCGGCATCAACTGCCCTTTCCATGGCTATTGCAAGATCCTCATTCTGGCACACACCACATGGGGTATTGTGTTTCATGACCACAACAACCGTTCTATCAAACTCCATGGCGGTCTCATATGCAGAATTTGCATCAAGGAGGTTGTTGTAGGAGAGGTCCTTTCCCTGTAACTGCTGGGAATTTGCAATTCCGGATTTTGTCCCGTCCGAATAAAGATATCCTTTCTGATCAGGATTTTCTCCATATCGGAGTTCTCTTCCCTTTATGCCTCTGACAAACAGTGAGTTCGGAACGCTCTCAAACAAGTTTCTGTACATTGAGTTATAAATGTTTATGTCGTAGGATGCAACACGGGAAAATGTTCTCATAGCCAGCAATTTTCTAGTTTCCAGGCTTACTTTGCCTGTGCTGTTCAGTTCATTGATGATGAGATCGTAGTCGCTGGGTGAGGATGCAACAGTAACATGGTGGAAGTTCTTGGCTGCAGCCCTGAGAAGAGACACACCACCTATATCTATATTCTCTATCATCCTTCCAGTGTCTCCGGACCTGGAGGCTTCTTCAAATGGATACAGGTTGGAAACCACAAGATCAAATTCCTTTATCCCATGTGACTGGAGTTCGTTCTTTGATGCATCATCTCTTGTAGAGAGTATGCCCGCAAATAGATCTGGATGAAGCGTCTTTACCCTTCCATTGAGAAGCTCCTGGAAACCTGTGATATCCTGGGTATTTTTCACTTCAAACCCCTTATCATTAAGGAATTTCAGTGTACCTCCTGTGGCATAAACCTCCTCAATGTAATTCTGGGAATGCTTCAGGAACTGCTCAAGGCCGGACTTGTCATAAACGCTGAAAAGTGCTCTCATTGATATGCTATAATTACGCATGATAAAACATTTGCCGATTATTGAAATCATGTTACTGTATGCAATAAATTACTGACAGTAATAATCATAACAGCTTGGTAATTTTCCCTGCTCACCTACAAAAATTTTATTATTATACTTATATAGGGTCTGGAAGAGGCACAATAATGGTAAGAAATATTTCAGTAGAGAGTCTCAAACAGACAGCCACGGTGGAGAGGGAAGTGGAACTGGTGGAAAGAAAAGGTATAGGGCACCCTGACAGCGTATCCGATGGAATCGCTGAGGCAGTAAGCCGATCCCTGAGCAGGTATTACCTTAAGGAATATGGAAAAATTCTGCATCATAACACAGATCAGGTCGAGGTTGTGGGTGGACAATCTGCACCAAAATTCGGTGGAGGTCTTGTGCTTGAACCCACATATATCCTGCTGAGCGGAAGAGCAACTACCAAGGTGGGAAATGACAGAATACCATTCAAGTCAATAGCCACAAAGGCGACAAAGGAATTCCTTAAAGGAGATTTCAAGCATCTCGACTTCGATGCGGACGTTATGATCGACTGCAGAATTGGACATGGTTCTGTCGATCTTATTGATGTATACGATACAAGCAAGCTCAGGTCAAACGACACATCATTTGGTGTTGGATTTGCACCGTTTTCTGATACCGAGAACCTTGTTCTGAGTACGGAAAAACTTCTCAATGGCAGGGAATTCAAGACAAAAATGCCCGCAATAGGATACGACATAAAGGTCATGGGGTTCAGGCAGAAGGATGTGATTAACCTCACAATAGCAGCTGCATACGTGGACAAGTTTGTCAGCAATGCGGATGAATATTTCTCAATCAAGGATGAACTGAAGGAGATCGTAAGGAATCATGCAGCAAAACAGACAGACAAGGAAGTTAAAGTTTTCATCAACACAGCAGATGAGGAAGATGGAAAGAAAGTAGGGGAATATCTCACCGTGACAGGACTTTCAATGGAGAACGGAGACGATGGATCTGTAGGGAGGGGAAATCGTGTGACAGGCATCATAACACCATACAGGCCAATGAGCATGGAGGCCGCAGCCGGAAAGAACCCTGTAACACATGTCGGGAAACTCTATAACGTCATGTCAAATATAATCGCAAATGATATTGTCAAGGAAGAGGGCGGAGATATTAAAGAGGTCATGGTGCGAATCGTATCACAGATAGGAAGAAGAATAGACGATCCTCATGTGGCAAGTATACAGGTGATATACGCTGATGGTGTTGATCCATCAAAGCATAAGAATAACATAACTGCAATAGCTGACGACAGGCTTCAGCACATAAGTGATCTGACAAACCTGTTTGTTGAGGGAAAAATCTCAGTTTTCTAAACGAAATGGTCTAAATGATGCGCCACATAAGGTATGCATCAGATAGATCACTGTAATACCCCTTGAGCGTGGATGTTACAACAAATCCATTTTTTTTATAGAATTTAATTGCGTCATTATTGTCTGTCCGTACCTCGAGCCTCATGCTCATGAGGTTCTCCATTTCGCATACCTTTACGAAGGAGGAAAGAAGAGCCCTTCCAAAACCCATATGCCTGTATCTCTCATCTATTGCCAGAATAAGTATCCTGGCCTCAGTCTGTGAAAACTTGGATCCCACAAGAAATCCCACAACTTTTTCGTTCAGGGTGTAGACAAAAAAACCTTCTGGCCATGTCTGGAACAGGTCCATAAAAAGGCTTCCCGAGTAGTACTCCGAAAGTGATTTTCCTGCAATTTCAAGTATCCTGTCCACATCTCTGACATTGAATGTCCTGACAGTTCCAATATCTGAATTTGTGGTTACCATATATTATATGTTCCTCTCATTTCTTCATGAATTTATATATTACGGTGATCTCATTCGTTTTGTTTCAATTTCTTTATTCTCCTGATCTCACGATTGTATGCATCTGCAATTTCCGTAAATCCGATGGTGCCTAAAACATCCATGTCACTGTCCACCACAACAAGCTTACCGCTGGGTACCTTTGTGAGGATGTCAAGTGCGTCATGGATGTTTTCCTGGGGAGATATGGTTTCCGGATCCGGATTCATATAATCGCGTACAAGGGACGTGGAATAATCCACATCTCCCGGAATCCCCTCTATTGAAAGGAGACCGTTTAGTTTTTCGTTCTGCTTTACAACCACACTCTTCGTTTTTGAACCCCTTATGATTTCAATGGCTTCCTTAATAGTCTGTTCCGGTTCCACAAAAGGATAATCACTTCTCATGGCGTCTGAGACAGGAACATCATCCATTATTGGTTTGTCGTACTCAAGTTTGTGTGCAGGAGAAGCTGCCCTGTCTTTAACCTGGGCACTGTAGATGGAATTTTTCATTCCCGATACGAAATAGGCGACAGTTGTAGAGAGCATGAGGGGAAGGAAAAGAGCAAATCCACCTGTCATCTCCGTACCCATTATTAACACTGAAATTGGGGCCTTGGAGACACCACCAAAGAATGCTATCATGCATACGATTGTAATTTCCGTAACATTGAGAAATGGAAAGAACGGATGGATCACTATGCCTATGGCTGCACCCATGAAAGCCCCGGTGACTATTCCGGGTGCAAACACGCCTCCCGATCCACCGGATCCGATTGTGAAGGATGTTGCAACAATTTTCAGGAAAAACAATATTATAAGGAGGTAAAGTGGCAACAGTACGAGATTATTGTAAAAGATCTGCTGGACCCAGCCGTAACCCAGGCCAAGAACCTCAGGGAAGAACATTGCAATTATTCCTACAATCAGTGCACCAATTGCGGGCCTGAAATATTTCGAAACACGTTTCATTCTGGAGAAGAGTTTCTGGACACCATAAAATACCCTCACATATAATATCCCGCCAAGTCCGGCCAGAACGCCAACCATCAGGTATACTATGAGCGCCTCAGGATGGGAAAAACCGAGTAATGTGTTCTGTGGAATTGTAAATAATGGTACATAATGGAAAGGATATGCGAAGATAGAATATCCAACAACTGAAGCTATTATGGCTGGAATCAGTGCCTCCACTTCAAAATCCTGCCTGTAAAGAATTTCAGTGCTCAGAAGGGCACCCCCAAGGGGAGCCATGAATATGCTACCTATGCCTGCCCCTATTCCAGCAGCCATTGCAATCCTTCTGTCATGGTCACTCATCCTGAATGTATCAGCTATAAAAGAACCAAAGCCGGCTGCAATCTGTGCGGTGGGGCCCTCCCTGCCAGCACTTCCTCCAGACCCTATGGTCACGGCCGAGGCAACCAGCTTGATAATGGGTATTCTCCTTCTTATCTTACCGTTGTTCTCATGAAATGCCCTGATGGCGGCATCTGTCCCATGTCCTTCCGCCTCAGGGGCAAACCTGTAGACTATAAATCCAGACAACAGTCCACCAATCACCAGTGAGACTGGAATGAGCAGCATCCTGTAATGGCCTATCACATAGTTTGGAACACCTCCGGAAACACCACTTACAGGTGGCGTGAAGCCTGTTAATGGAACAAGGAGATAGTCAGTTACAAGCTTGATGCTGAAGTAAAGGACAAGAGAACCAAAACCGGCAATTATGCCTATAAAAATGCCAACGACGATCCATTTGGCTGTGCTTTTGGAAAGCAATAATCTGTTTATTTTACTTAAGATGTTCCTGCCTTCCCGCATTCAAACTCGACTCCATAAAAGACACTCATAATAATTTTGCTACACACCGGGCTAAACGAAAGTTTTCATGTACTGTTTATTCCAGATATATTCCTGAAAAAATCCATAGAGTCTTTCAGTGGGTCCTGTGACAACTTCATTTCGGGTATGTATTTCTTAAAATATCTGGCCCTTTTGTCCAGTATCATTGCCATCCCTATATCGTTCTCATTTCTTATGAGCCTCCCTATCTCCTGTTTGATCTTTATTACGGTGGGGTATGTTACAGCATATTCCCAGCCCTTCCTGAAAACCCGATCATAGTAACGGTATATGGAATCCTGTTTGGCATCAGGCCTTGGGTAGGGAATTCCGGCAATTATCACAAACTCAAGCTGGTTTCCCGGAAAGTTCATGCCTTCAGCTATCCTTCCTCCAGAAACTGCAAAAAGTGTTCTTCCACCCTTCCTGAAATTACTTATCATATCCATGAGATCCGACTGCGTCTTTCCCCTCTCCTCCACCATTATGCGCGACGGAAATCCCATGGAGTATATCCTCTGCAGAACATTGTAAGATGGGAAGAATACTATGGTATTTCTTCGTATTTCAGATATTAAGCTTTTTATCTGTTCATAAAGCCTTGATGCACCAGTGGCATCAAACTCATCGTACTTTGTTGTGGTGCCATCATAATACATCACTGAAAGATGATCCCTTGGAAACATATATGGTATCACCTTGCTGGACGAGTCCTGAAAACCGGTAACATTCAGATACACGTCAATTGGGCTCAGCGTTCCAGACATATGTATTGTTTTTGATTCTCTCAGTGGAATGAGCAGAACAGACGGATCCATGCAGAACGCTTCAACCTGTCCATTTCTCTGCCTGGAAAGCACTGCCACAAACTTTTCTTCATCCACTGTTTCCCAGGACATCAGGTAATTTGAAAGTGTGAATACCGACGATCTTGGAACATGTCCCTTTTTCTCCTTCTCTTCCGCAATAAATTCACCAAAAATACTCAGGTATGTGATGAGGTTATTGTATTTCTCGGAAGACATGGAGTTTGCAATCATCATGTTTTCCCTGAGATCCTGGAATTTTATCCGTACCTCTTCCTTTTCCCCCATGCGATCCCGTATCAGATCCATTATGGTGTTTCTCAGCATCTCCATGAGATCTGTAGATCGTATTCTTTCCATAAGCTCAATATCCCCATAATCCAGGCTCTCTTTCTCAGCTGAATTTATGAGGTTTATGGAGATTCTGAAAGATGATGCGTTTCTGGCAAGATCGGGAAGGTTATGGGCTTCATCCAGTATGATTATCAGTTCTTCTCTTGATACGCCCCAGTGACTCAGAAAGCGGTTTGCCACCCCATAATTGAGGAAGAATGCGTAGGGTGCTATGACCAGGTTTGCCTCCTTCAGTGAGAATTTCACGGACTCATATGGGCAGAGAAGGTTCTCCTTTCCATAAGCGTAAAATTCCTCGGCAGTGGGAAGCTGGGAGAATAGATACTGTGAGGTTGTCGGATCCCTGACCTTCCAGTTGAAATAGTGGCATGCTTCCTTATCTCCCTCCATAACTTTCTTCTTTCGCATGGAGCAGAATCTGGAAAGCGATTCAGAATCGAATTCTCCCTCGTTCTCAAGTTCCCTGTACAGGGGGCACATATTTCCCCTTCCCTGGATCACAACAGCTTTAATTTCTCGGTTTCCTATGGACCTCAATTCGGCGATTACCTGTTCCTGCTGTGAATTGGTTCTGGTGAGGTAAAGGATTTTTTTTCCCTGATTCTCGTTTGATCTTATTGCAGAAAGAAGGCTCATTATTGTTTTGCCGGAACCAGTTGGTGATTCAATGGCAACGGACTGTCTCTTCCTCAGTTCATCAACAACAAATTCTATTATGCTCTTCTGGTAGTCCCTCAGTCCATATTTTTCAACCAACACAATCACAAATGGAAATATCCGGTTTCAGGTTATTTTATTTTCTCAAGAAGCATGGCCTTTCTCTGATTCAACAGGTCAGGATCAGGGACATATCTGGAGGCTTCTTCCAGTGATTCAAGCGCTTCCCTGTATTTTTGCATTTTTTCAAGCAGCTCTGCCTTTACCAGGTGATACTGGTAATTCTCGGGAACGAGCTGTATTGACCTGTTGATGTCCATGAGCGCTTCCTGGTATTTTTTCATATGGACCAGAAGTTCATGTCTTCTGTAGACGAATATCTGATCCATGGAATTCAGTCTAACAGCTTCATCGTAATCTCTCAGTGCTTCTTCCAGCTTGTTCTTTTTCCATAAAACATTTCCCCTGTTGTAATAATAATCAGGGACATCCTTCTCCAACTCTATGGCCTTTGTAAAAGAGGCCTCAGCATCATCCAGATCCCCAAGATCTTCCTGAGCTGCACCCAGGGCATTGTAATAATCTGCATGATCCGGAAGCAGTGAGATAGATTTTCTATAGTCTTCTACTGCCTGCTCCAGCATTTTAAGAGAGTAATACGCCAGTCCACGGTTGAAATAATAATCAGGCTCATTTCCTATAACTTTTATGGCCTTGGTAAACTCCTTTACTGCCTCTGGGTATTTTGCCAGGTTAAAGTAAGAAATTCCTCTCTCATTGTAATCGTCAGCTAATTCATCATTATCCCTTGGTTTAAAGTTGCTTGGCACGAACATATAATTCAGGATAATATATGAACATTAACTATTTCTGGAGGTCACAATTCCAGCGTTTTGTTTTTCACAGAAGAGAGTATATTCTGGTAAGTTTTCCACTTTGTTCTCACGATCTGCGATATATCAACATTATTTTCAAGTGATTCACGTATAAATCTTGTTGTTCGTGGGTCTGAAGGATAACCTGATCCCATATCCCCATATTTTCCGGAGAGCTTCTTAATCTCACGATCCCTTATGACCTTGGCCACAATGGAGGCTGCCGATACAGAGGGATAGATAGAATCAGCCCTGTGCGCACAGAAGACTCTTTTCCCGCTCTTTTCACTGAGAGATCTGCTCAGTCTTTCAGGCTTCACATCAAAGGAATCAACGTAGACATCACATTCTGCATCTTCCAGAAGTTTAAGGGCAAAGTGTTGTTCAATGTCATTGAGAGTAATCCTCTCCATCATACTGTTGATCTCAACTGGACTTATTACAACAAATGACCTCCTGGTAGCAAGATCACTTATACGGTCGAACAGCAGTTCTCTACGATCTGGGCTTAACTCCTTTGAATCTCTGACTCCGGCGTTTCCAAGCATTTCAGGGCTACCGCATATCATTGCCATGACCATGGGCCCAATTACCGGACCTCTGCCAGCTTCATCTATTCCGCACTGGCACACTTTCACAAAAGAGTAATCATTCAAATTCTATCTTCCTATCATTCTCCAGAGAATGTAAACTTTGCCTTCCATTTTTTACCAAAACATATCATTTATCAGGTTCGGATCTTTCCAGTTCATTCTGTATAGAAGAGTCGGACAAAAATTAAATGCACTTTTCACATATTCAATTGGTTGATGGGGTTAATCTTGATCGAATATGAAAATTTTCTTCTGGAAAAAAGGGAAATGGTGGACAGGGAGCTGGAGTCATTCTTCAATTTCAAGATGGAAGGGTGCAGGGATCAGATCAGCCGTGATATTGTGGGAAGAATAAGAGACTTTACAATGAACGGTGGTAAGAGAGTCAGGCCAATACTGACAATTGCAGGTTACAACCTTTTCAGTAAATTCGATCAGAGGATTGTAAAAGCATCAATATCTATTGAACTCACACAGTCCTACCTTCTCATACACGACGACGTAATGGATCAGAGCGATGTCAGGAGAGGAAAACCGAGTTTTCACGCATCCCTAAGGGAATCCCTTCCTGAAAATACATATGACAGAAAGCGGTTATCTGAAAATCTCGCCATAGTTGCTGGTGATCTTGCTGACAGCTATGCAAACGAGGCCATAGCACGTTCCGGCTTCGGCCACAGGGAAACCCTGATCACTACAGACCTGCTTGCTGAGATTGTTGAATATACAGGTTATGGACAGCTTCTGGACATAAATTCCGCCATGGATGACGGGTTCAGCCAGAGGGATCTGATGCGTCTCCATCTCTGGAAGACAGCCAAATACACCATAGAAGGGCCACTGATGATGGGGGCGATCCTCAGTGGAACCGAAAAAAATCTGCAGTCTCTCAGCTATTATGGTTATCTTCTCGGACTCGCTTTTCAGTTGCAGGACGACGTGCTCGGGTTATACGGTGACGAGAAGACCATAGGGAAATCTGTAAAGAATGATGTGAACGAAGGCAAAAAGACACTTCTCATGATCAAGGCAATTGAATTTTCGCCGGATGATGCAGAATTTATAAAAATGTGCCTGAATAATGGAAACATTAATGATGAGGATTTTCAAAGACTGAAAGATATAGTTAAATCCTCCGGGTCTTATGATTATTCAATCAAGACCATGAAAAAACTTGTTGAAAAGAGTAAATCCTACCTCGAAACAGTGGATGGAGATAGTGAAACAAAGAACTTTCTCAGGTGGTTTGCGGATTATATAATCACAAGAAAGAACTAGTATTTTGGCCCGAACTTGTTGTACATTTCCCTCAGGGTATTCTCATCCACGTGTGTGTAAATCTGTGTGGTTGCGACACTTGCGTGCCCGAGAATCTGCTGTATGAATCTTATGTCGCCACCCATTCTCAGTACTGATGTGGCAAAGGTGTGCCTCAGTACATGGGGTGTAACTTTCTTCTGGATTCCCGCCTCCGCTGAGACTCTTTTCACAATCCTCTCCACTGTAGAAGGGTTAAACCTGGTGTTTTTATGGCTGATCAGGAACGCGTTGTCCCTGGCGTTCTTTCCATAACGTTCCATAAGGTACTTATGAGACAGATCCTTGCAAATTTCAGGTATTATGACAATCCTATCCCTGTCTCCTTTCCCACCTTTTACTGTAATTACCCCTTCATCAGTGTCTATATTATCTATATTTATCCTGCAGAGCTCTCCAACCCTGAGTCCTGTATATAGCAGAAGGGAAACAATAAGGTTGGTCAAAAGGTCTTTCTCTGAAGCTTTAATGAGCATAGATGCTTCCTTCTCGCTCAGGTAATTTGGCATCTTCCTGGATCTCTTTGGAGGTATGAGGTTCATGGGCGGTGTTATCCCACTGGATCGGAACAGAAGTTTTACTGCGTGAATTGCTATATACTGGCTATTCTTGGAGAAATTCTTCTCAGTAGCAAGGTGGTGCTTGAATCTTTCTATATCTTCCGGATTTGTATCTTTCAATTTCTTCTGACTGAATTTCAGGAACATCGCAGCCATTGATCTGTACTCTTTTATTGTATACTGGCTCTTTCTCTCTCCTCTCATATATGAGACAAATTTATCAACAGTCTCCGAATTTTCCATTACTCAGTTCTCCTGTTTCTGTTCGGTTGATACCTTCATGCCCTTTGACGAAAGACTGAAGGCCACGGCATGTACAGAGTTTCCTGCCACGTATGTTATGTCGTATGCCCACAGGTAAGTTCCTGTATAATTCTTCAGGAAGGCAAAAATGTTGATTACCACAGTGACTACTCCTATTATCAGGGCAAGGGAAATGTTATCATTGATTCTGGTCATAGGTCAACCAACATACAGTCAAAAGACACTTCCTTAATAAATTATATCATGGAACCACAAAAGGAACCGCCTATGAATTTTCTACCGAAAAAATATTTTTTACAAATTTGATGTAAAAATTTAGGTTATGGTTATGGTTCCAAGCATCCAGCCCGGAGTTGCCATTGCACCGTTAAGCCCGAGAGATCCAGAACCACAGTCTGCGTCACACTGCCAGGTTGCTGTACCACCGGCCGTGATCACAAATGTTGCATGTGTTACAGTCTGGGGCTGGGAGGGTATGTTCAAACCAAATGCGCTCACAGTGAAAGTATGGGCTATGTTATTTCCAGAAAGGCTGCTTACTGATGTGGAGTTGCTGAAGAATGAAGCTGAGTTAACCTGTGTGTAGAGGGCGCTTAGAGCACTGGAATCGTTATTGTTATAATAGGACATGAACTGTGCCCTGCTCATATTGTGGTTTATATCAGGTATTTTCTGTATCTGACTTATTCCGGTTACATTTACATGTCCACTCAGTGTACCCTGCACCGAATTCATGTTTGGATTCATCAGAGGCGATGGACCATTGTCAAAATCTATTATTATGAGGTTTATGATACGATCTGCCGGTAAATTCAGGTTAGAAGAGTTCTGAAGTGTTCCATTCTGAAGGACGAAGTATGAGGGCTGCGTTCCTATGCTTGAGTTAAATACAATTCCATGCTGTATCACCAGCGTGAGATTGTATGGATTTTGATCAATCCGTGGAGAAGCATTTGCCATGTCTGGCTGGTGAACAACCCATATACCTCCACCTATTCCCGCAAGAACTATTGCTACAGTGAATACTAATAATAATCTGTCTTCCATCTTATCACAGGATTGAAATGTTAACAATACTTATTAATAATGAACCTTAAATGTTAGGTGCATTTTAAGTGACATTCTCTCCCACTCTACGGAAGTGCCTTCCCAATTCAAAGATTATCGACTCAATCTCCGCTGTCCTGAAATTC
>JAKADT010000022.1:12187-20403 GCA_021820245.1 Thermoplasmata archaeon
AGAAAGCCTCTGGGAATTGAAAATCTTAATTTTGAAGATGTACCGGATCCTGTTCCAAAGGATGACGAGGTCCTGGTAAAGGTTCTCATGTCCGGACTGAATCCCATAGACTACGGAATTATAAATGGGAGAGTAATCTACAATGTAACCCCAATGCCTCATATTCCTGGTGCTGAAGCTGTTGGTGTCGTAATGAAAGATCATGGAACCTTCAGGGAGGGTGACAGGGTCATCATTTATAACCGCGTATATGACGGGACATGTCCTAAATGTCTTGGTGGAAACGAGCACCTGTGTATTAACGGGGGGATATGGAGCGTTGTGAGCAACGGCGGGTATTCTGAAATGGTTTCGGTAAAAGCTGTGAACCTGTTTCCCATACCAAAAGGTATTAGCAACGAGGTCGCGGTGAGTCTTCCGGTTGGGGCACTGACTGCATACAGGGCACTGAAGAGAGCATCTTCAGGGGCAGGCAAGAAGCTGCTGGTTTACGGTGCATCAGGCAACACGGGGATCTTTCTCACACAGCTTGGAAACATAATGGGAATGGAGGTTTACGGAGTAACAAGGAAGACATGGACCAGAGATTTCGGTGCTCATACAATATATGATGCAGAAAACATCCCTTCCGACTTCAAAGCAGATATTGTGGTGAATTCCATAGGATCTGGTTTCTGGAACAGCGCAATGAGTCATCTTGACATCTCCGGAACACTTGTAACATTTGGAGTTCAGACCGGAAAGGAAGCAACAATTGACATATCGCAGATATACAGCAGGGAATACAGTATAGTGGGATCAACTGGAGGCACAAGAAAGGATTTTCATGAAGTTATGGAAATAGCGGAAAAATTCAAGCTGAAGGTCAGGGTTTCCGATAGATTCCAGCTTGGAGATTATGCAAGAGCCCTGAAAAGATATGAGGAAATAAGGGATGGAAGGGTAATTCTCTTAAACAACAGGTAATGTCACGTGGAACCAAGAGACTTAAGTTTTTTTATGCTATCTGCAATATCATTATAAAAGATATACGAAGCTGATACCAGGATGTCCGCACCTGCTTCCACAGCCTTTTTCCCGTTTTCATAATTTATTCCTCCATCTATCTCTATGCGGCAATCAATATGATTTTCATCTATGTATTTCCTGGCCTGCTTTATCTTGGGTAATGATGAATCAATGAAACTCTGCCCGGAAAAGCCAGGGTGCACTGACATAACCAGAAGAACTTTGCACTCATTAATAAGGTCCTTCACCCGACTGAAAGGGGTCTCAGGATTTATCACCAGCCCATAGTCTATATTTTCATCACTCATTCCGTCAAAAAGATGTCTCAGATCCACAGGTGACTCATAATGAACAAGCAAGAGATCGGAGCCCGCTTCATGGAACATTCTGTAGTATTTGTCCGGCCGTTCTATCATAAGGTGTGTCTCCAATCTGAGATCGGTAACCTTTCTGACAGCTTTTATCAGGTCAGGCCCCATGGTAAGGTTTGGCACAAAATGACCGTCCATTACATCCAGATGGAATGAACCGGCCCCGAACTTCTCACACAGCACAACCTGATTTCCCAGATTTGCCAGATCGCATGATATAAGTGACGGTGATACCTCAACTTCTCTGTTTACATTCAAATGGATCTCTGGTTCATGGCAGTTATGGATATAACTGATTCTCAAAAATCCAGGTCATGATGGATTACGACTTTCGAAAGTCTAAATTCGAAAAACTTATATGCGTAGAATGTTTAGTACTATTTTAGTGGAGAAAAACTGAGATGTCTGTAAAAACAATATCGGGAAAAAATGAAGCTGTAATAAAGGATGATATCCTCAGAAAAGCCCTGAGATTAAAGGAAAGGATCAGCGAAAGGTATGAGGATCTCTATAAAAGATCAAGTGTGGATCATGTTAAGCTGATGCTCAGGAGACTTCAGAAAAATGAAAGCAACGACAGGGCGTTGATTCTAAAAGCCATTAAAAATGGTCACTTTGATGAACAATCACTGAAAATTGAGAGAAGGGATTACGAGATGCTGGATCATCTCATAGAGGCGGATCTTGACAATATAAATCCCAATGACCTGAAAAGCGTTATGCTTTCAGCGATGAAAATGTCAAAGGATTTCCATCACATCCTGGATCTGATGTCTCTTGAATACGCAGGTAAGGAGCTCGGTAATACGCTGGTGATTCTGGCAAAGAGAGAGGTCGAGAATAAGGTCAGGCTGGAAGAGCTTTACGAAGAGTTCGTGAATAAGGATTACTGGTAACCAATCCAGGTTCAGTGATTTCCCACGAAACGTTTATTCCACCCTTAAATTGCAGTAAATACATTTTTTCAAGCAGATGCAGTTATGGGATGCACACATCATTGCTTCTATAGAAGCTTCATAATGACTTATATCCTTTCATAATTAATATTGTTCATAATAAGTCTTTTTCACCTACTCTCGTTCTTTATTCCTGTCAAGTTCCGGGTTCATGAATCCGACGTGGATTTTCCGGGAGTCAGATATTCGGAAAATTATTAATTCATGGTTTAAATGATAGGGCATGGAAAAAAGGGGAGAGAATTACTGGAATTCAAAGCTACGTGAAATTCAAAACAATAAACCAGAGAAAAATAGTGCTTACGATGAATGGAAAGCCAGGACGCTCGAACCGTGGAATAAAAATACAGGATACATTCCCAGAGAGTTCACAAATTCATCTTCAATAGATCTAAAGGAGGTCTACACCGAAGAGGATCTCCCCCAGAATCATGAAAACCAGCTTGGAATGCCAGGAGAATACCCATACACAAGAGGAGTTTACCCAAACATGTATCGCGGCAGACAGTGGACTATGAGGATGTTTTCAGGTTTCGGAACTCCCAGTGATACAAACAGGCGACTGAAATATCTCATTGAACACGGGGAATCTGGTTTGAGCATTGCATTCGACATGCCTACACTTTACGGATTTGACGCTGACAATCCAAGATCAGATGGCGAGATTGGAAGGTGTGGAGTGAACGTATCATCACTGCAGGATATGGAAGAGATACTGGATGGTATAGACCTTGCAAAGGTGAGTACATCCATGACCATCAATGCTCCGGCCGCCGTGCTGACAGCCATGTATATTGCTGTGGCCAAAAAGAAGAATATTCCGCTGGATAGAATAGCTGGAACCGTACAGGCAGACATACTCAAGGAATACATAGCACAGAAAGAGTGGATTTATCCTCCAGAGGCCCACATCAGGCTGATAAGGGACATGATGGTATACTGTACTGAGAACGTTCCAAAATGGAACTATATAAGCATATCAGGATACCATATAAGGGAGGCAGGATCAAGTGCTGCTCAGGAGCTGGCATTCACACTTGCAGATGGATTTTACTACGTTGAAATGGGCATAAAATCGGGATTGAAGGTGGATGATTTTGCACCAAGACTGTCATTTTTCTACAACTCATCAATAAACTTCTTCGAGGAGATCGCAAAGATGAGGGCTGCCAGACGAATATGGGCTACAGTGCTCAGGGAAAAATATGGGGCGAAGAATGAAAGGAGCCTGTTGCTCAGGTTCCACACACAGACATCCGGTTATACCCTGACTTGGCAGCAGCCCCTGAACAATATCATAAGGACAACTGTTGAGGCAATGGCAGCCATACTGGGAGGTACGCAGAGCCTTCATACAAACTCCTACGATGAGGCATGGGCACTTCCATCAGAGGAGGCCGTGAAAATAGCCCTGAGGACTCAGCAGATCCTTGCAGATGAAACGGGAATTCCGGATGTCATAGATCCCCTCGGCGGTTCATACTATGTGGAATGGCTTACAGACAGGATGGAAGAGGAAGCCTACAGGTATTTTGACACAATCGAGAAGCTTGGTGGAATACTGGAATCCGTTAAGAAGGGATTTATACAGAAGGAAATAGCAGGAACATCTTACAGGAGACAGATGCGACTTGAACAGGGAAAGGAGATAATGGTTGGTGTGAACCGTTACGTGGAAAAGAATGAGAAACCAATAAGCACACTTAAAATCAGCCTGAAAGCACAGACAGATCAGGTTTCTAAACTGAAAAGGCTGAAAGAAAGCAGGGACAGTGAAAAAGTCAGCAAAGCTCTCAGGGATCTGGAAAATGCACTCAGGAATCCAGAAGAAAACTCCATGCCGTACATTATAAGAGCTGTGGAGGCCTACGCAACACTGGAAGAGATTTCAAATGTCGGGAGGAATATATTTGGAGAATGGAAAGAGCCAGTTATTGTTTAAGGACAAACCTATCAAGATTCTGCTTGCAAAACCTGGCATAGATGGCCATGATCGTGGCATACTTGTTCTTGCCAAGGCATTCAGGGATGCAGGAATGGAGGTTCTTTACGCAGGTCTCCTTCCAACTCCGGAAAGCGTGGTGGAAACAGCAGTGAACGAGGATGTGGACGTGGTTGCACTGAGTCTTCTCAACGGAGCCCATCTCACTGTATTCAGGAAAGTGGCAGATATCATGAGGTCGAAGGGTATAGACGACATAGCACTTGTTGGGGGCGGTACCATCCCTGACGAAGACAAGCCAAAGCTTGAAGAGATAGGAGTAACAGGGAACTATGGTCCGGGTACACCCTTAAGCGTGATTATAGAACATGTAACCACCAGGGCTGCGGAAGCAAGAAAGAGGAAACTCTCCAGATAGGTGCTTATTTTGGAATTGAAGAGTATTGTGGAAGGCATAGAGAGATCCGACACGAGGAGTGTTGCCAGGGCAATATCAATCGTTGAAACAGAAAGCCTTCATGTGGAGAGGAATCTCATTATAAAAAGCATATACCCAAAAACAGGTCATGCAGGTATAATCGGCATTACCGGACCACCGGGCATAGGTAAAAGCACCATGATAGGTAATCTATGCAAGATATTATCATCCAAAAAAATCAAGGTTTCAGTTCTTGCTGTTGACGCATCAAGTCCGTTCAGCGGAGGTTCCCTTCTTGGAAACAGGATAAGGATGCAGGAAAACCTCTCAAGATATGGTGTTTTTATGAGGAGTCTTGCCAATCGCGGTCTCAACGGGGGACTTTCAAGGGCTGTCTGGGATGCAGTCGATATACTGGATGCCGCAGGAAATGATTTCATAATTGTTGAGACGGTCGGGGCGGGTCAGGCTGATCTGGACATCGTGAACCTTGCGGACACCGTCATTGTGGTTCTCGGTCCGGGACTGGGTGACCAGATTCAGGCAATAAAAGCAGGCATAATGGAGATAGGCCACATATTCGTTGTAAACAAGATTGATAGGGAAGGGTCATTCATTGCCATCAAGGATCTTGAAGAAACACTTGCATTCTCAACGCAGGGAGAATGGAAAATCCCCGTATATGGAACAAACTCCCTCACAACCGAGGGTTACGATGATCTCATCAGGGGAATCATGGATCATTCTGAGCTTGCAAAATCAAGTATGGAATTCAGGAAAAAAAGGTACAGGGAGGAGATGCGTATTGTAATGCAGGATGAGGTATCGAGAATTCTCAACCGCAAATTCAAGGACATGATACTGAACGGCAGTGAGCTGGAAAAACTTCTGGAATCAAAAACAGATCCATATTCAGCCGCAAGAAAAATCCTCAAAGGAAGCACCGTGAAATTGTAGCTCTCAAGAATGTCAAACTTTAAATAAGTTCTAAAAATTTTTGTCTGGTATAGCTATGTATAACCCACTCAAATATTTCAGCGGAGAAGTGATAAAAAATATTGGCGAGAGAGCGAAGGAAGTAATGACCTATCTCTACCCTCCAGTAACAGTATACGAGGAGAATGGAGAGATTGTGATCGAGGCCGATATGCCCGGCTTCGAAAAGAAGGATATAAAGGTACAGCTTGGCAGGGATTCCATATCCATAAACGCAACGAGAAAGACCGAAACAAAGGGCATGGTGTTCATGGATCAGAGGCCTGACAGCGTTATGAAAAACATAAGGCTCCCTGCAGAGGTGGATCATGATTCCAATTTCACGGCAAAATACCTTAACGGTGTTCTTACAATCAGGATACCTGCCAGGGGAATCAGATCCATAAAGGTTGAATGAATAACCTATTTTTTTACCATTATATATATGAATCCAATAATATCCAGTATCGCCACTATTTCAGAAAAAATAGGTTCAGTCCTGTAAAAAAGGACGGAGCTCAGGAGGACAAACCCAAGAAAGACAGATGCGGGTATTTTTCCGCTCTCCTTAACAGGTCTTGTTTCTCCTTCTTCCTCAAGCCTTCTCTTGAGTAGAGGCAGCACATCCAGTCCCTTCTCAATTGATTTAATAGACTTACTGAAGAACTCTTCCATCTGTTTCCTGTAAAGTTCGTCCAGAAGCCCTTCCTCATAAAGCATTTTCCTTAGCACTCTCACAAACTTGAAATCAGGGTCAAGCTGCATGCATATCCCTTCAAGAAGAGACGATAGTCTCATGTAAAGCACCAGGGACCTGGGAAGGCGGAACGGAAATTCAAAAATAACATCATTGGCAATATCCAGGAGTTCGGAAATTTCAGCATCCTCAGGGTTCCTGCCTCCAAGTCCGCCAATTGCTATCTCTATACTCCTTCTTATTACCCCTCTGTTTGCTGCAGGTGAAAGGGCTTTCAGGCTAAGAAGTGCATCTATGATCGCATCTGGATCTGATATTACCAGTCCGTCATAAAGAGACAGGAGTGAAAATCTTGTTTTATCGTCCAGATTCCCTACCATTCCATAATCGTAGATGATTATCCTTCCATCATCAGCTACCGAAATGTTCCCAGGATGAGGGTCCGCATGGAATATATGATCTCTCAGAAGCATCCTCATAAAGACAAGATCAAGCCTGAATGCAAGGTCCTTGAGATCTATCCCCTTTCTTTTCAGTTCATCGATGTCTGTGATCTTTGTCCCTTCAATATATTCAGAAACCATAACCTCTTTCGACGAAAGTTCTTCCAGGATTTCTGGTATTATGGCGTTCTCTCTCTTTCTGATGTTAGTTCCAATCTCCCTTGAATTGTTTGCCTCCTTTCTGTAATCTATCTCGTCATATATCCTGCTGTCAAAATCGTTGATAACGTTGGTCACACTGATATAGAGAAAATTCTCGATTCTTCCCTTTGCCAGTTTAAGGAGTCTCTTTATGACAATAAGGTCCCGCCTCAGTATATTTTCGACATCAGGTCTGTTGACCTTGACCGCAACTTTCTTCCCCTTATAGGTGGCAGTATAAACCTGGCCAAGGGATGCCCCGGATATTGCAGTGGTGTTGAAATCATCAAAAACATCTCCTATTTTTCCAAGATTTCTCTCAATTATTGGTTTAACAAGGTCAAAGGGGGCCGCTGGAACATTGTCCTGGAGTCTTTCGAAAGACCTGATATATTCACGTGGAAGTAAATCCGGGCGTGCGGAAAGAACCTGGCCAAGTTTGATGAATGTTGGTCCCAGATCTATGAAGGTATCCACAGCTCTTCTTCCATTAATTTCCCGAGTATAACTCCAATCTCCCTCTGGATTTTTCTTTGCCCTGTCTCGATCCTTCAGGTAGCGCCTGAATACGGGAAAGAGTTTCATAAATACTTTGAGCTCCGATCTTCTTATCCCCTTCTGGATCGTTTGGGTATCACTCATCCCCCCTTCATGCCTTCAAAAATAATAACTGTTGGTCACCTGCTGGTTATGTATACTCTTGAAATGATTCTATCATGGGCAATCAATAATTATTAATACAGGAAAATGGACCAGAAATCCGCTTATATAGCCGATTATTCTCCTCAGGTTAGAACACATTTACCGCAACTTATGCGTTTATTTCCCTGGGAACAGCATGCAGGCAATGTAACCGGCAAAAGCGGGAAAAAATCTGATCACATAAAAGAGGTTCATATAATCTCCAGTGAATATGGACGGGCTTGTGAGTTTCCTGAGTATCTTCCCATGTTTCAAGGCAAGCTGCCTTCTTCCATATCCGTTCCAGAAAGCCTGTTTTATAAATGCATAAAAGGTTTCCCGGGTGTGGTTGTAAATAATGCAGGTTTCATCCATTTTCCAGGTTGAACCTTTAAGAACAGCCCTTAGATTCAGGTCTATATCCTCTGCTGTGACCATTGACTCATCAAACCCACCCAGTTCCATGAAAAGGCTCTTTCTGTAACCAAGGTTGGCAGAGGGTGCAGTTATCTCCTTTCCATCCA
>JAKADT010000112.1 GCA_021820245.1 Thermoplasmata archaeon
TATCCGGAACTATCCGAAAAGATAAGCAGCGCAAGGATCAAGAATCTCAAGGCAACCGGTGCTGATACAATAATAACAGCCTGCCCAATATGTTATGCAAACCTTGGTTCTGAAAAAAGTGTAATGGACATTTCGCAATATCTTTATGAAAACATTGAAAAATAATATGATGGGAGGGAGATTACCTTCCCGGAAATTCTGGTTTCCTCTTCTGCAGGAAAGCAGATATACCTTCCTTTAGATCTTCGGTTCCATAAAGCAGACCCATGGCTATGGATTCCATTTCAAGTCCAACGTCCATTGGAACCTCCGACCCTTTGTTGATGAGCCTCTTTGCCAGGGCTGCAGCGGTTGGCGCTGACTTCTGGGCAAGATCCACTGCAAATTTCAATGTCTCTTCATCGACATTGTCTTTTGGGATTAACCGGTTGACTATGCCCATCTCAAAAGCCTCTTTACCGCTGAATCTCATTCCTGTGAGAATGAGGTATGAAGCCCTGGATGTTCCAAGGAGTCTGGGAAGTCTCTGTGTTCCACCCCAGCCTGGCACAAGACCCAGTGTAACCTCCGGGAACCCAATCTGCACATCCTCTGTTCCAACGCGAAGGTCACAGGCAAGTGAAAGCTCAAATCCACCTCCCAGCGTATAACCCTTCATTTCTGCTATTGTTATCTTGGGTATCTCGGAAAGCAACCTGAAAACTCTCTCCCCCTTTCTCGAATGCTCCATGAAATCCATGGAACCCGGGAAGAATTGAGAAAGCTGAGCTCCAGCGGAAAATACGGGACCCTTTCCGGTAACTATTATCACATTGACATCATGATCATTCCAGAGGGCAAGGACATGTTTTTCAAGTTCGGAAATAACCTCTGAACTGAGAAGATTGTTCTTTGTGTTGTTTATGGAAAGTCTTGCGACCTTCCCTGGCAGCTTTTCAAAAATGACCAGAGATTCTCCCGGTGAAGAAGCTGAACTTGCAGGAGTTTCATCAGGCCTGGCTGTTTTTTTATCATTCTGATCAAATGACTTTGTTGAGATTATCTCCTTCAATTTTCCATTCTTTATGCTTTCAGCCGGTTCAAAAACCTTTGTTCCATATCTGGAACTTAGGGTTTCAAGCTTCTTCCTGACCTCTGCATTTGTAAGCCCCTCCGCCACTGAAATTGGTCCGAATGGCCTGTTCATTCCCAGCTTCACGCCGATTTCAATGTCCTGTGGAAGCGCAACCTTCTCCTCTATAAGCTTCACAGCCTCGTTGAGTTCAACGGCAAGCACATCCATGAGTTCCAGTTTTTCTGTGGGCTTAACTTTTGGTATCTCTGCATGCCCATCCTTCCATACATAGAATCCTTTTCCGGTTTTCAGGCCGAGATTCCCGCTGTCAAACATTGTCCTGAATGCCCTGCATTTTCCATATTCAGGACTCAATTCCTGTGCGTAGTAGTCCAGTGAATGGACAACAGTGTCTATCCCAACATAGTCCATGAGTTCATATGGCCCCATTGGAAGTCCCTGTCCCCTGGCAAATGTGTCAATCTCTTCAGGTTTTGCAACATTCTGGTCAAGAACCAGGCAGAAGAATAGACTCTCAGGCGCATTGATACGATTCACCACAAATCCGGCAGAATCCTTCAATACTCTTATGGGAGTCTTTCCGATTTTCTTTGCGAGATCATAAGCCTGATCAAAAGCTGAATTGCCTGTCCTTTCGCCCTTTATGATCTCAACCAGCTTCAGCACCACAGGAGGATTGAAGAAGTGCATTCCAACAACATTTTCAGGATGCTTCATGCCTTCAGCAAGAGAAGAGATCTTGAAATTTGATGTATTGGATGCAACCAAGGCATCATTTCTTGCGAATTTGTCTATACCCGAAAATACCTCTTTCTTCAGTTTCATGATTTCAGGCACAGCCTCAATGATGAAATCTGCATCCTTTACTGCCGGTTCCATCTGGGAAAAATAAGTTATGCGTGATAGGGTCTCCTGTCCTTTATTCTGGTCTATCTTGCCGGATTTGACAAGTTTTTCAATACTCTTTCCAATTGATACTTTAGCCTTCTCAAGTGCCTCAGGGAATGCATCCTCAATCTTCACCTCAAAACCCGAAAGTGCGAAAACCTCGGCAATGCCGTGTCCCATCAGGCCAGAACCAATGACTGCAACCTTTTTGATTTCCAATGAAATCACGCTCTCAGCTTAGAGATCACTCCGGTAAGCTTCTGCGTGCTGAAAACGTCTCCGGAAACCTTTATCTGTCCAGCCATAAAGGCCTTTATTGGGTCAAGTTTTCCTGAAAACATGTCTGATAACACAGCATCAGTTCCCACAATGGTGGCGGAAGGTGTTTGTGCTTCCCCATCCTTCATGGTTACGGAACCATTCTCAATGGAAACGTAAAAGGGAGATGAATCAGTAACCTTAAACTGAAATACCTTATTGAAACCGGATATCTCCTTTTTCACGGCTTCGTTTCCATTCGCCTTGCTTACAATCTGTTCCAAAAGTTCTTTTGCTGGCATGGTTGGATATGCTTTATAAAAATAAATTAGTTGCGTATGATAAATAATTATTAATAAATATAATTATGCCTGGTTGTATGCTTCCATGACATATTCGGCAAACTGTTCGTCCGGGTATGCTCCAACAAACTGAACATCGCCATTTATGACTATGTGTGGCACGCTCGATACTCCGGCCTCTTCTGCTTCGTTCTCGAATTCAAGGGACTCCACCATTTCTCCGGTTATGTTCCTGTTCAGAAGGGCAAATTTGTGAGCTGTCTCCACTGCCTTTGGACAGTATGGGCATGTTGGTGTCACAAAAACCTTTATTGTGATGGGTTTGTCTATTTTCGAGATGATCTCAATTGCCTTTGATGAAACATCTGCTTCTCCACTTGAAACGCTCTTGATATCGTCAATGAGTGATCCAAACTCATACCCAGATGGAAGCCCGGAATATTTTATCCTGCCGTCCTTCTCACCGGATTTCGCCACTATTGTTGTGGGAAACTTTTCAACAGCGTACTGTTCCGCAATTTCCCTGTCCTTGTCAATATTGTATATCGTTATATTGATCTTGTCGCTTATATCTGCAACTTCACTGGCAAGCTGAACAGTTTCTTTGCAGTATTTGCAGTCGGCGCTGTCAGACGTGAAAACGATCAGATCGACATTATCCTTGAGATACTTGTTGAACTCATCAGATAGAAATTTCTTGTCTTCTTCTTTAATTAATGACATACACTCATAATTTATCAATACTATTTAAATTTTGTTCATCAAAGTTGTACAAAACATAACAGACCAGCCACATAGCGAACCTTTATATTATGCATTAAATGATAACTTTAAAATGCTGTAATGAAACGAGAAGTCTCATAAATTATATATTCAATGCATGGTTTAGCTGGTATTGACTGACAAGGTGTTTTTAAGGGAAATGAATCTAAGAGAAATTGAATGCAGTGTAACGGGTGTCAGGGAGGATGGTATTTTCCTGGACAGAACGGTATTTTACGCAACGGGAGGAGGACAGCCTAACGATACAGGAAAACTCATTTCACCCACAGGAAGAATATTCAATGTAACCGATGTGAGGAAAGACGGGGACGAGATCCTGCATGTTGTGGAAAACGCCTCTGAAATAAGGGAAGGTGACAGATTTACAGGGACTGTTGACTGGGAGAGACGATATGCGCACATGAGATTTCATTCTGCCGTTCACGTTCTTGATGGAATGGTCTCATCAAGATTCTCCCAGGAAGGTATGCTCACAGGAGGACAGATCTATCAGGACAGGGCAAGAATCGATCTGGACCTGAACGATTTCAGCAGGGATCTTATTGAGGACATACTTGATAAATCAAATTCTTTCATAAAGGAAGGCCATAATATATATCAGAGAGAGGTTTCAAGAGAAGAAGCCCTTGGCATGCCCAATCTTGCCAGAACCGAGCCTGGCAGAAGACTCATAGAAACCCTGGATAAGGTGAGAATTATTGTCGTCGAAGGCCTGGATGAACAGGCCGATGGTGGCACACATGTATC
>JAKADT010000113.1 GCA_021820245.1 Thermoplasmata archaeon
TCAAACCAAAGTAGCATAACGCGATCCCTCCGAACATCTGTATCCAGATATGATCAGATAACAGTACGCCGGAAACCACTGCCAAACCAAAGGCTGACGCTGCGCCATAGAAGGCATCTGCAGTAGCAGCTCCAAGTCCACCTGTTATGCCAGCAATCTTTCCGTAGCTAATGGTGCGTTGGATACAGAGGATTCCTATAGGGCCAACTGGCGCCGCTATGGAGAAACCTATGAGAAGTCCCTGCATGAATGTGTACAGGAGTGGCACTTAGCTTTCTCCGGAATTGTGTGAACCTGAAGATTGCGGATTGTTTGTTTCATCAAGTTTTAGAGGGATTCGAATTGTTTCCTTCGCAGTACTCAGAACAATGGTTGTGCGAGTCCTTATTACTCCAGGTATCACCTTCAGTAAGTCATTTACAACAAAATCAAGATGTTTGTTATCCCTGCATCTTATCTTGAGGAGATAGTCATCGTCCCCTGCAATATGGTGGCATTCCTGAACTTCATCGAGAATCTTGACGCTTTCCAGAAATCCTGACCTGTGATGAGGGAGATCTATGTTGACCGCAATAAAGGCAATTACATGGAGGCCCATTGTTTCTGCATTGACATTTGCCGTGAAACCTCCAATTATCCCAGCTTTCTGTAGCTGGTGAACCCTTTCTGCCGCCGCAGGAGCCGATAATCCCAGTTCATTTCCCAATTCTTTCCAGCTGATTCGTGCGTTACCCATCATTAGATCTATTATCTTGATATCCAATGTATCAACAGCCATATACATATTATTCAAAAGTAATATTTAAACATTACTTAGGATTTGTAAGAATATTCTGGAAATCCTGAACGTATTGAAAACGAGCAGAGATAAGAACCATGTCTGTTTATTATCTTTCTGAATTTCCGGGAGGCCAACGACTTCAATTACACACTGACATAAAGCTGCCTTTCCATGATAAAAGGCATGAGAACAGAAGACATAGAAAAGATACCTCGGACCATCATCCAGATAAACAAGAACAAGAATTACAGTGGAAAAACCTCATAGAAGAGATGCCAAATCTATTCATCTTAAGCGATCTCATCAATAACAGCCCTGAACTCTAAACCGACAGACATCAATTAACATACATATGACCAAAATGTTGGTATTCGATTACAATTGTCAAAGAACAGGAGGAAGCCGATTAATTAAGTGGATATCAAATAATGTTCTTCAGGTATTCTATCTCATAAGAAACAGCAGGCTTTATGAACATTAGGGAAAAAATCATATACGTACATAGTATGCGTATGTAATATGACAAAACCCGTTACCTTGTCAAACGCTGCATATGAAGCCTTGTTGAGACTTAAGGACAAGGAGACCTCTTTCTCCGATGTTGTACTAAAATTAGTGGATAAATATAACCGGAAAAATGACTTCAAGAAATTTGCTGGCTCACTCAAGGCAAAATCGGAAGATTATGAAAGTTTTAAAAAACAAATAGAAAGGGACAGGGAGCAAAACACTGAAAAGCTGTGATTGAATGGTTGTTCTTGACACGAATGTAATTATAGATTACCTGTTAGGAAAGAACGACGTGGTCCAGGTTATTGACACATTTCCCGCAAACGAATTGTGCATGACCTTTGTTAATGAATTTGAGTTGCTGAAACATAAGAACAGGAAGGAGCTTGAAGAGCCAATTGAAAATCTAGCTATCTATCAGTCAAGTGAAGTTGCTGTGAGAGAGGCCGCAAAGGCTTACATCAGATTGATATCGGTTGGAAAAGTTATGAGCGATAACGATTTGATGATTTATGGGGTGTGCATTGCTAACAACGAAATGCTGCTAACCCAGGACAAGGCATTTGAAAATCTGCATAGCGAATTCGTGAGAGTCCTCAAATAGTGTACTGATTATCATCTATATTTGTATTACGACTTCAGATTAGTCCCCAAGCTATCCATTTTCTTGGAAACCTAATTTTTGTAGATCTATAATATAAAGCCAATTCACCCTCATGAAAGACCTCGTGTTCTGTAATGAGGCTTACCACCTCTAAAGCGCTAATTCTCTTGTGGTTTTCACCAAGATATTTTACCGCCGGAGTACAGTCTATCCACTTATCCATAACCTTTCGCTCGTCGTATGATGAAACGATTCTACAGATCTCTTTTAAAACACTCCTCAACTCTTCAAGGAGTACCTGTTTATTACTTTCAAGTGAATGGTCAACATCTCTTCGATAGAAGTCAAGGGTACCCGACTGTAAGGCATCAAGGTAGCACTTCCTTATATCCAGAATGTGCCTGAACTGTTTGCCGAATGTACCTGCATTCTTTACCGGGCTTACTTCAAGAAATTTGCTATCAATGGACTCCAGTGAGCTGAGAATTAAACCATCGTGAAATCTTAAGTTTTCAATCATATACGAAAAAACTGACACAGCCATAAGACGAAATAAGAATTTTGATTATATAATTGATGCAATAATGGAATTCAGCGGGAATAAAGGGAGTTGAACGATCTTGTTTAAAGGAATTATTGAACAGATTACAATCCTAAAGAAAAGACTGTAAATTACGGGTTCAGTTGATAGGTAGGGAACCGCTTAAATAATTAAGTGCATACTCGGGCTAAAAGAATGACTCCCATAAAGGAATCCAGATCAGATAATCAATTTGCCAGTTTATTCTGTAAAATCATCAATCTATCACTTCATTGTTTCAGATACAATACGGTCAACTTGATTTCCAAAACTAATCCATTTGTTCCTGTTTTGGTCCGTCCTCTTAGTTTCTAACCTCGACATTGAATCTTCAAAGAGCTTATCGGAATGTGCTTTTTGTAGGGTTTTTATTAATTTGTCGGTTAATGTGTTTGATTTTAGGATATTAAATAGAGCAATAACTTTTTTACCATCTATTTTAATGTCAAACATTGAAAACAAATCGATTATATCCTGATCTCGACCCGATTGAAGCTTCAATGCCCAAAGTGCTTCGGGACTGGCAATCGGGATTTTAATTCTCGTTCCACCAGTTAGAGTAATGAGACGAAGGTTTCTATGGTCCATACTAATCCAAGGTTCGGGAATATCCACCAGTGCTTCCCTATCCCTCACATAACCCACAAGCACATCTAGAGTCATCTCTGCTGTTCTGTACCTAAGGACTTTACCCTCATAATTCTGTGGGTTTGGAACTGAAGAATTTTTCAATTCAAAGTTTTGGCCATAAATAAAAACTTCCATTTTCCCCAGAACGGCACTTGGAATAACGATATCAACATCATCAGAGTACCTTGGTTTTCCATATGCAGCTATCGCATATCCTCCTATTAGAACACCACCAAGTTCCCATGGCCATTCATCTAAAAGACTGAGAACTTTTCTTTCCCTGTTTACAGGATCAATATTCAATGAGTTCATCTGCTTCTGCATATAGTCCCGGATGATTCCTGATTATCCTGAGAACTTCGTCTTTTGGAATGACCGGTTCACCTGAAACTAAGGTAGAATTGATCCTAGAAGTGACTTTCAGGTCAACGAAGCTACCCACTCTCTTTTTACCAGAGTATGAGACCCCTGATCTTTTGAGATACTTTTTCCACTCCTCCATTTCGGATCTATTAACCAGAAGGTGGAATACTCGGAGATACGGATTCGGAGAAATCTTGTATCTGCCATTTGTCCAGATTTCCACGGCAGTGCTACCTGTCCATGCTTTATCCCATGGGGCATTCAAAATGATATTTTTTACTCTTTCCCACTCAATCATCCTTTTATCTGGTCTCTCGAACAGTGGCAGTACCCTATATGAGCCTCTTCCGATCCTTTCTACGGCTCCTCTCATTTTTAATTCTGAAAGCAATTTTGCTGGTCTAGTATTTCCAGTTACAGCCTCAAATTCAGAGGTTGTGAAGGCTTCGTCCCCGAATCTTAAAATTAAAGCATCTAAATAAGTAAGTCCC
>JAKADT010000023.1 GCA_021820245.1 Thermoplasmata archaeon
ACAACTATTATTGCGATCACAACACCAATTATAAGTGGCGTCCTGTAGGCTGGCGGGTTGACACTGTGTGTTGATGTGAAAGCACCAAGGGTTGCGTAGAAAGATGGTTCCGGTGAAGAACTGGCCTTGAATTCGAATGGAATGTTTCCTGATGCACCGGGCGTCATATTGAAGCTTAGATTCAAAGTAGATCCAGGTGCCAGTGACCTGTTGTAGAACTGACTTGCCACAACCTTGTTGTTTACATAAACATATATTGTGAAATTGTTAGCTGTTGAAGTCCCATTGTTTGATACATTCACATACACCGTTGATCTGGAACCCTGTGAAAGAGCACCTGGGAAATAGACTCCTTCAACTACAAGCCTGGAAGTATCAACTATTGGAAGATATGTCTTGTTAGAATAGCCTGAAACATGTGAAGGGTTTGTTGCATTTAGCGATACTGTCAGGCCATCGAGGTTATTGAATACCAGACCTATATATGAGGTGTTATTGCCTCCTGCCACAATTTTATAGGTTTGTGATCCAGGTGCTGCCACTGTACCATTTGTGTACATTATTTTCCAGTGGTATACGAGGCTGCTTTCCGGATAGTAGGCATCAGAGGATGTGTTGGCCGAAAAGTATGTTGTCTGTCCAGCAACCGGTTGCGTTATGGCAACCCCTGTGGCGTTTGTAAGTGATATAACAGGCGATGGTGGAGTTGTGTCATTTACATAGAAGTTGAATGAAACATTGGAGTATGTACCAACTACGCTCGTTATGTTCAGGAAACCAGTCTGGAGGGCGTGGTTCTTAATATAGGGCGTTGTAAAGGAATATGTTACATTCATGGCAGAACTTGAGTATGATGGAAGATACCATGTATAGATCAGTGGTACTTTGTATCCATTTTCTGTCAGGGCAGATTTATATCCGCTAAACTGGAGAAGAGCAGACTGTGGAACGCTTACATTGGACTTGTTTCCGGATCCTGTAACAATTGACTTTCCCCTGAGTGATATATTGTACTGCACTGAAGGTAAAGAGTTTACAACTGTCACGTTAAATTGTGTTGTGTTTTCGATACCCTGAGGGCTTGTTGCGTTAAGGTCTATTTTGAAAGTGCCTGTTTTATTGAATAGGAATGTTGCGTTGTATGGTGAGTTCGAAGAAAAAGTAAATGTAGAAGAAAGAGAATACCACGAGAAATGCGCCTTCTGGTAATCGTTCGAACCGGTTGATGGATTGAAATATGCCCCAGATGCATTGAATGATACACTTGTGTTCAGAGGTATTGCAAATAATGTGTTGTTCAGTGAAGAGTTCAGAACGTAATTGTTTGAAACCATGTTCTTCCAGTGTAATGATATGTCAGAATCTGTCATTACCGGTGTTTTTGCCTTGGAGAATGTCATACTCACTGTCTGGTTGGAAGTGGGTGTTGGTATGTGAACTGGATTTGTAAGTTGAACGAATGATGAAAGAGATATAGATGAGGACGTAAGTGAGAGATTACTGTATGAGTACTTGAATGTATAGTTGTAACTGACAGTTCCTGAAAGATACTTTGTGGGGAGCGTGTGCACATGAACGGTGAAACCTGATGAAACTGATGACACGGTTATTGATGAGTTCATATAATTAAATGTTACATTGCCAGTTACGGATGGAGAAGCTCCTGAAACAACTGATGCTGATGGTGTCGAATTGCCCATAAGGCTGTATATGTAACCATTCACATCCATAGTGTTTGCAGTGTTATTGAGACTGAGATTGGAAAGGTAGCTCTTGAAACTGGAGTTTGTCAGAGTACTACTGTCCATCTTTTCCTGCCAGTAAAGCGAGTTTACGCTTGAATTACCAAACGTCGGCATTGTTGTGCCATTTGTTATATAGTATCCAACTGACAGATTGAGATATTTGGGGTTGCTTGAAAGATTGTATGTATAGTTTATATCACTGGTTGATTTGTTAAGCATTATTTTCTGTAAGGATGTTGCAGATGCTGGATTCGATATTTCCCATGACTGGTATCCGGGAGAACTTACAAGTAAAGTCTGATTCGCCCAGTCGTTATTGGAAGCAATTGTAAAGAAATATGTTGAGAAATGTTCAACCTGGTAGGTGTTATTTTTAGTGTTTAAAATTACAATATTTACTGGTGACAGATGGGAACGTGTAGCTTTTGAACTAACGACTCCACTTACAATGCCATTCCCTTTGAGACCAAGGTTCAAACCACTTGGATTATATCCCTCAAGCATAGAATATCCATATCCTTCGTATGTTAAATTTACATAGAAATCACCATATTCTGGAACTGTTGCGTTAAAGGACTCATTGGCAGTTGATGTTCCATTGTTGTAAACAGTGGTTTTAAAGAAATTAAACCCCGAGGTTGTTGTAAGAACTATATTTGCAGAGCTACCTGATTGAACGTCCGCAACATTGAAATGTTCTGTATGTGCCTCTGTTGCCGAAATATTAACTGTGTAATTTGATGATCCTGTAACATCTATCTCATAGTGGGTTGAGTTTGTTATTACGCTACTTATTGAAGTACCTATTGAGGCAAGAGTTACCTGAGGTTGCGCATTCACGTAATAATGACCCAAAGTAAGATTCAGTGTACTTACAGGTCCTGATATTGAAGTAACATATTGGCCACTGAGAGTTGTTATTGTTGCGGTGGTTGTCTTTGCAAAGCCTGCAAAGGTACCATCATGAACAAAGTCCATGTTTATGGTCACCTGACCTGTCTGTGGAGTAGCGGCATTTGCGGTACCCAGGACAGCGAACGTGCTTGCCATCATCGCAACCGTTACCAGTAGCGCTAGTATAGTAGATCTTTTTGCCTTCATATTAATTCGCGTAAACGGCTAAGCAAATCAGTCAATATAAATATTATCGTAAAAAGTTACTTATTCCATAACTTGAAATGTGATGCATTGAGGAACATTTTTCAAGTTTTAGACCAACTGTAGCGGTGATTATCACCCTAAAACCACTCTTCTTTATGCAAGACATACTAACATTAAATGGAGGTAATTTCCACCATTGATTTTTTTAATGTGTGGAATTTAGTTATTATTTCGTACGCCGATAGCTTCACCCCCGGGAAGAAAATGTATCCCGACTGATCGAAATTTATTCCATGCTTCCTGAAGAACGCGTAGGGGGTGTCAATTGACATTTTCAGTATTGTTTCTGGTGAGATCCTGTTTATGCTTCGCTGTACCCTGTAGAGAAAGGACATTTCAGAAAACATGTCAGGTTCTGATATCATGGCGTTATCTGTCCCAAGCATAAGATCAACGGAATTATTTAAAAAATTGGAGTAATCAGGCCTTTTGCCAAAGAAATAGTTGGATCTTGGTGTTACTGCAACCGGTATTTTCAGCTTATTGATTAATGCAAGGTCTCCATCAGTGGCTTCAATTCCATGAACAAGAAGATCCGGTTTAAGCTTCAGCACAAGGTCAATGTCTTCTCTCAGGTTCTCACTGAAATGAATTGCAACGATCTTCCCTTTCTTGTGAACCAGATTGGCGAGTTCCATAACCTCATCCAGATTTACGTCAGAAACTGCGCTGAAGCTGAAACCATCAGCATATTTAATGACCTCAAGAGCCTCTTTCTCATCTCCTGCCCTCCCAAGTATAACTTTTCTTATCCCTTTAACCCTGACCCTGTTCAGCATAAGAACACCAGCAAGGTTTGATTCCCTGAAATCTATGAAACTTCCAGTTCCACTGTTTCTCATAAAAGTAAGGCTTCTCCTCATTCCTTCCATTATCTCTTCTGGCGACGCTTCGCTCAGTTTTCTCAGCTTGAACCCATTGGGCCCAACAACCTTCGCAATGTCCCCAAATGGTTCCTCTCTTACGAATGAATCCCCAACGTGTGTATGTGAGTTCACAGGTAGTGGAATTAATGTCCCGGTTTCCCCCCTGCTTACTCCGCCTTCATGGAATGACGGTTTTCCCGCGGTTGACGAAAGAGTTCCTTCCCTGAATTCGCCATCTATGTAAACATATCCACCTATTTCATTTACTTTCCTTACATTCATCCTTTCACCACACCTATGGGTATTAGACGTGCGACCGGTATGCTCAGCCCGGACCCCGCAACGGTTGCCACGACCTCGTCTATGTTCTTGTAACTGCCGGGTGCCTCCTCCGATACAACACCAGGTGACGCTGATCTTATTGAGATACCTGAAAGATTCATTTTCCTTATAACTTCTGCACTGCTGAAAGATTCCACAGATTTTTTTCGGCTCAGCAGCCTCCCTGCACCATGACATGTTGAACCAAATGACTTTTCCAGATTCTCTTCCGTTCCGGCGAGAACGTAGGAGGCCGTACCCATATCACCTGGTATGATTACCGGATGCCCGTATCTGTGGAACGGGGATCCGGCACCCATCCTGGAACCGGGAAAAGCCCTGGTTGCACCTTTCCTGTGCACAACCAGATCCATTGAACCTCCATCTGTAATGTGCCTTTCCACCCTTGCAATGTTGTGGGCGAGACTGTATACAATATTCATGCCCATTTCATCGGGGTCCATATGCATAACTTCTCCGAATACCGATCTTATCCTTGAAACTATGATCTGCCTGTTGACAAACCCGAAATTCGCTGCCGCGTTCATGGCACCATAGTACCTCTGGCCCATATCTGACTGGAAATATACCGATGAAAGCTGCCTGTCGCCGGCACTTGTAACCACCTCTTCACCGCCTTTCTGTATCTCCCTCACAAAATCCGTTGCAACCTGGTGCCCAAGCCCCCTTGATCCTGTGTGTATAATTATTGTTGCTTTTCCCCTGCGTATATTGAATGAATCTGCACGTTCGCCGTCCAGTATTTTTTCAACGCCCTGAATCTCGAGAAAGTGATTTCCGGATCCAAGTGTCCCCAGCTGGACAGCTCCCCTCTTCCTTGCCTCCACGGAAACGTTTTCAGGATTTACCTGCTTCATCATTCCTTTCTCTTCCGTGTGTTCCATGTCTTTCTCCACTGCATAACCATTTTCTACTGCCCACTTTAAACCACCTGACAGTATTTCATCCATCTGGCCGCTGTTTATCTTCAGGGATGCTTTCTTTGACATCCCGGAAGGGATCCGTAAGAAGAGTTTTTCCAGTATTTCATCAATATGAGGCTTTACTTCACTCAGTTCAAGATCAGTGCCCACAAGGGTTACACCGCAGTTTATATCGTATCCCACTCCACCCGGTGAGATTATGCCATCCTTCACTGCGAAGCCTGCAACTCCTCCTATGGGGAAACCATATCCCCAGTGTATATCCGGCATACCCATTGATGCCTGTACTATACCCGGAAGCATGGCAACATTCACTACCTGTTCAAGGGACCGGTCATCCTTCAGGCTTTTTCCTATCTCTCTGTTTGCATATATCACTCCCGGCACATTCATGCCCACATTCCATTCTTTTGGTATAACAAGTGTATTTTCATCCACCCTTTCTAAGGGTATTCCAGACATACGCAACATAATGCATGGAACTAACATAATCTTTTCATAACACAATCAAACTGAAAGTTTTTAGCCAAGTATACATATGTCATAACACATGGCAAAGAATGTTGCTGTCGAAGACCTCCCGGGAAGACTGGCATTTGATCTGAAACTCCAGATCGCTTTGCGTAAAAATGCTATAAGCATAAAGAACAATTCGAAACACCCCGAAAAATTCGATGAATACATACATGAAAGGGAGATCAAGATCAAGAAACTGCTTGAAACAAAGGATGAAATAGTTGTAACAGAAAACGGTGAAGTAATTTTTTCGACGCTTAATTATGAAAACGGACCAATTCAAAAAGGATAAATCCACACGTGTTATCATGTGAATCGATATTGATGATAGGAAAAGAATCTATATTCAATCCAATAAAAAATGACATGGAAACCCTGAAAAGGCACATATCCATAATACAGACCCTCCTGAGGGAACAGCCGGTTGGAATTATCAGGATCGCACAGGTTACTAAGCTTCCTGAACATAAGATCAGGTACTCCCTGCGACTCCTGGAAAAACAGGGACTCATCACACCGTCACGTGAAGGGGCCATCCTCACACCGGAATTTGTTGAACAGAGGGAGAGCCTCGCCGCAGATGCAAAGGACATGGCAGCCGAACTTGATTCAATTTACCAGACAATTAGGACAACTCTCCAGAAAAGATAAATAAGCAGGTTTACATATATTGAATGCAGGTTTTTCTGCGGGTAAACAATTATGCTTTTTCATCCAAAAGGTGACACGGAATATGGCCAGTACCATGTCAGGTTCGCAGAAACCAGGGACGCCAAGGGAATAATAAACTGCATGCAGAGTGTCATGGATGAGAGGATATACCTGGTCAGCGAGTATTATCTCCTCACAGAAAGAGGAGAACAGGAAAGGATAAGGAGTCTTGAGGACATGACACTTGTTGCCGAATTCGACAGGGAGATCGTTGGCGTCCTGACCATACAGAGAGGCATGTACAAAAAAACAAGACATACTGCCTCACTGGGAATCGCCATAATTTCAGAGCACAGGCGTAAGGGTCTCGGATACAGGATGATAGAGGAGGCGATAAACTGGTGCAGGGAGAAGGGGATAATAAAGCTGAACCTTGAGGTTTTTTCACACAACCGCAATGCAATAGCACTTTACGAAAAGATAGGATTCCAGATAGAAGGATACAAGAAAGGACAGTTCATGGTGGAAGGCCACTATTCAGACGATGTCCTGATGACATACTGGATTACGAAACCCACAGGTCTTGATTTTTAGATCGTAAAAGGTCAATTGCTCAGTGTATTTCTCCATGTCGGCATGATTTTGTTTCAGAAAATAAGGACAGGTTTTTGCTTTCAAAACCAAAAATGATAAATTTCACTTCAGATTAACTGTACTATGAATTCAATGATCTGGAACATTGACTATTTCTGCAACCTGAGATGCAAAAGCTGCAATGCATGGCAGGCAAATATCATGTTCCCGGACGAACTGGTAGACAAGCACATAGAAGAGATGAAGAAGAATGGGATAAAGGTTGTATCACTAACTGGTGGAGAACCTACTCTTAACAGATCGGTTGAAACAATTCTTAGAAAACTCAAGGAGAACCACTTCATCACACATATAGCAACCAACGGCACCAACCCATATGTTCTTAACAAGATTTACAAGTATCTTGATGGGATGAGCATATCCATAGACAGCAACATACCCGAAGAGCATAACGAATACAGGGGAGGAAAGATTTTCGATACTGTTGTGAAAACAATAAAAGAAGCAAAGAAACACGTAAAGATCCTGACCATGAACACACTTGTGACCAATTTCAATTACTTCAAGATCAAGGATATGGCGGAACTGGCAAACAATGAACTTGGGGTCCCAATATCAATGTGTTTCCCTGAGCAGAGCGCATATTATTTCCAGGACTTTCAGGTCACAAACGAAATGATCAGGGAAGCATTCTCCTACGCCTACGAAAACTACGACAAGCACGTATTCGGCAACACCAGGTCATATTACAAGGAGGCCGTGGACTATGTGGACGGCAAGAAAGTAACAGTATGCAGGGCCGGTGAGAAAGCGCTTTACACAGATTACAGGGGAAAAGTTCACCCATGCTTCACCCATATGGAGGTTGTAATGAACAAGAAACCACAGTGGGAAAAGTTTGAGAACAGCTGCAATGACTGCTTCACGCAGTGCTTCAGGGAACCTTCCATGGGTAATACCTTCGAGGATGCGAGACTCCTTACCAGGATATGGTGGTTCAACCATGTCACGGGGAGAATGTCATCCAGGAAGGAATCTGTGGATATGGGGAATTCCGGTAATAAGGGACTGGCAGTGGAGTAACTCAAAGAACATAGATTGAGTTCATAATAATTCTATTTCACCATTTCATCCAGGTAGAAGCAAACCACCGCATAGAATAAATTTTATCAGCATTCTTTCATGGCATGGGATTTTGATTTCTGGTCAACACCAGTTATATTTCCCATTTTATAAGGTTTTCTCGGGCTCCGGAGAATATTTTGAGTGAGATTTTCGGACTTCTTTTCCTCTTGCAAGTGAAAGGATGACTGCTACCATAATTATGAGTAACGATATGTCAAGCGAGGTGTGTATTCCGATCATGAACTGGGTTGACACATTGCCAAGAAGTTTTCCTACGCCAGCAAACACCTCGTAGGCAACTGCCCTTGGAACGCTTACGCTTGCAATTGATATTGCCATGACAAAACTTCCAAGCATCCCTATATTTGCCATTGTTCTCAGAAAACCAGAGGATAGACCGTACAGGTCACTTGGTGAATTTGCCATGACTGCACTATTATTCGCCGGGTAAAACATGGAAGAACCTATTCCTGTGAAAAAAGATCCCACAAGAACAATGTAGAGTGTGGATGAAACAGTCATGATGGAATATATCAGAACGGAGACACCCATGATGATGAGACCTGCTGTTGCAGGTATTCTTGAACCGATCCTGTCCGTAAGTTTTCCGAACTGTGGACCCAGTATGCTTCCCACAACATAGCCCGGGAGAAGGAGAAGGGAACTGTAAAACGGCGAAAGTCCCCTTATACCCTGAAGATACATTATTACTATGAAAACGACCGCAAGAAAACCAAGACTCTGGAAAAAAGCCGCAAAAATGGAGAATGTAAGAATGCGGGACTTGAATATTCGCATTGGAAGCAGTGGTTTGGCTACCCTGGTCTCTATAAAGACGAAAATTCCTGTAACTATTGCACCGGCAAGAAGGAACATTTCATTGAAGAGATCAAGTCCGTTGGATGTTATGTTAACAGCACCGTACGATATGAATGCGAGTGCCAGCCCGAGCAATGCTGTCCCTGGTATGTCAAGTCTGTTCAGGATCTTTTCTCCTGCCTTTATATATCTTAAAGCAAATACAAATGCAAATATGCCAATTGGGACATTTATATAGAAAATGTATCTCCAGCCGATGAAAGTTGTTATTACGCCACCGAGAACTATTCCGAGCATTGCACCGGCGTTGTAACCCACGGATGTGTATCCAAACACTCTTCCCCTCTTATTCGGTGGAAAATTATCTGCAACTATAGCTCCGCTGTTGGACTGAATCATAGCAGCTCCGGCAGCCTGTATTGCCCTGAAAATAATAAGATCTGCAATTGTAATGGATGAACCACAGAGTGCTGAACCGATCGTAAAAACAGCTATTCCAGAACTGAATATCTTTTTTCTGGTGAGCAGATCCCCAAGCCTTCCCAACTGCGTTGTTCCAACGGCTATGACAAGAAGATAGATCAATATTATCCAGATGGAAATGGAAAGAGGTGCCCTGAGTTCAACAGTTATTGTGGGAAGTGCCAGTATAACTATGGTGGCATCCACAGCACCCATAAGCACTGCAATCAGCAGTGCGGCTATGAGTTTGGAATCCGTACTCATGGTTGCCGATATCGATTATTGATATTTTTGATTTATGTATTATTTCCCGCTGTGTTTTCCTGGAGCATCCTCCCTGAAGTCAACCAAATGCCCCTTCTCTTCCAGTAGTTCCATTACCTTTCTTATGGCCATGTCCAGTTGAGGATCATTTCCAGATTGGTAATCCTGGGGCATGTACTCAACTGTTTCTGGTTCTGCCCCATGATTTTCAATGCCAAATCCAACATCACCGAACCAGAGCGCAAATTCTGGCTGCGTGACAGTTGTGCCATCCACAAGTTTCCTTCTCGGGTTTATTCCAACAACACCACCCCATGTCCTTGTTCCAATCACGGGACCTATGTTCAGCAGTTTGAAGGCATGGCTGAATATATCTCCATCAGAACCGGCACTTTCATTGGTTATAGCAACAATGGGGCCATTGACAGAATCGGCTGGATAGGGGTGCATATTGCCCCTTCTTGGAATATCGTAACCCAACCGCTTTCTGTATAATTTTTCAAGTAAGAGCTGGGAAACACTTCCCCCTCCGTTATAACGCACATCCACTATGAGGCTTTCCATTTCAGCTTCCACCCCGTAAAGCCTGAAAAATTCGCTGAATCCGTTAAGTCCCATGTCAGGGATGTGCACATATCCTATTTTCCCTCCGCTCTTCCTGTGTACATATTCCCTCTTCTCTTCAACCCATGATCTGTACCTGATATACCTGTCGTCCTTAACCGGGGTCACGAAGATTGTGCTTTTCAATCCGTTCTTTTGCCTTATCCCAATCTGGACAGGTGTTTCATACCTGTTATGAAGAATTTTTCCGGGAGGGTTTGCTGAATCAGGTTTAACCCCATCTATTGACAGAATGACGTCTCCTTCATGTGCTGTGGATGTTCCAGTAAGGAGAGGTGACTTTTCATTTTCATTGGATGGGTCTCCACAAAATATCTTCCCTATGACATACTCCCCATTAATTAGCATCAGGTCAGAACCAAGCTTTCCAACGGGATATTCCTCAATTTCACTCAGGTCTCCACCCATTTCATAGGAGTGTGAAGTACCGAACTCTCCCTGCATTTCCCTTATTATTTCAGAAAGTTCATACCTTGTGCTTACAGTAGCAGAGAGTGGTTCATATTTGCCGTATACTTCACTCCCTATGGATACCGCCTTTTTCTCATCCCAGTAATTCTCCACGGCAAGTTTCCACGCTTCGTCGAAGATAAGACTCCATTCTTTCATTGGTTCGATCCTGATCTTTATCCGTGATACATCTATCTCCTTTTCAGTAAGCTTAAGATCATTTTCACCCGCCTCCCTGATTTCCGCCAGGAAAAGTGAATTCTTTGCCTTCTTGAGGATGAGCGTATTCCTCTCAGAAGAATAAGCAAAGTCCGCCACTCCGGTTGATACATTCCTGAGTGAGCCATCTTTCAGGGAGTAATAAACAACTGAACCTGTTCTGTACAGATCTGGCGACGAATAGTATTTCATACCACCTTCAATGGGGTATTCAAGCAGCAGAACGCCCTCCTTAAGCGGCAGGATTTTCCTGAAATCACCATTGGGAATTTTCAGCGGTTCTGATCTGAAGACTGGATCATTGTTGGTGTTGGGTTTTTCAGATTCTGGAAGCATGCCTGAAGGTATTTTACTGAAAATGCCTGATCTTCCACCCTCAAGCGGAATGAAGAACGCCCTGGTTGCATTGGGAAAACCAAAGTCGAATACCACCTTGTCCGGAACGGGATCAAGTGTCCTGTCAGAAAGGTAGTATATACCTCTGCTCTCCGGATCAAAACACGGGCTATAGTCTCTAGAATTTCCAGTGGTTAAAATACTGGATTTGTTTTCTGAGATGTCATAGACTTTTATGAGAGAACCCTGGTGTCCTCCAAGAAACTGTTTCCTTATGAGAAATGAATAAGCCAGCTTCCTGGAATCTGGTGACCATGATATGTCATCAAAGCGTCCTTCACTGTTTTCTTCCCTGAAAATCTCCTTGAATGTATTGGCATCAAGTATCATGATCTGGAACCGGTTATTGGCAATTGCTATCATCTTTCCATCCGGAGACGGGTAGATGCCTTCCAGAAGACCATAATCTGTCTCACACGTCCTTATATCAAACCCGGGGATTCCTCCCACGCATAGTTTTTCTGTCCCATGATTGAAATTGGCAAATGCAATCCTGTCATGCCCGAGAAACCTCATCAGCCTTACTCTCCCTTCGACTCTGAGTTTTACCTGTGTCTCAAGGTTTCTGTCACCGATGAAACCCTGGCCTCTTGAGACCACTGATATCATTTCACCGTTACTGTTCAGGTCGAATTCCTCCAGATATTTCCCTGTGTTCACAAAATGTTCCATGGTGCTGCTGAACCCAGTGTCCATGGATATTGGGACTTCTTCTACGCTGTCATCTTCGGGGTTTAACAGATATATAGATCCGGCTATGGAGAACACAATGTTCCTGCCGTCTGAGTTGAGATGTCTTGGGTAGTATCTGTCAAAAGCTGTATGGCGTTTGAGTTCTTTTCCATCAAGATCTGTGGAATAGATCTGCCCGCTTCCTTCCTGGTCAGATACAAAATAGATCCTTTTCCTGCATATAACGGGGGATGAGACGTGAGTTTCGATGTTGAACAGCTTGTGGAAGTCTGATCCCGATTTCCCCTTCAGTATGTGACCCTTTGTACCTCCCCTGTACCCCTTCCAGTGTAACATGTCTATGGTGTTTCTCCCAAGGAATATATCCCCTTCATGGTAAATTATGTGTGATGCCTGACCCAGATTTAACGGGTGTAGAGATAGATCGGAAGTGTTCAGGGAATAGAGAAATGTCTGTGCAGTAAAAGGAGACAAAACGTCTGTGGATATTACAGGATTTCCCATTTCATCCCAACCTGCCATATCAGTATACATTCTTCTTGACGTGCTCTTTCCTGAGAGGTAGGTGAGTCTGTTGAGTTTACCAGACTTGAAATCGTACCCGTATATGTCAGCATATGATGCATCATTTCCCCGCATTACCCTAAAAACAAGTCTCTTTCCATCAGGGGAATATCTAACATTGTTTATCACGCCTATTCCTGAGGTGATTCTCTGTGCTTTTCCACCTTCTATTGAGACTTCCCATACGTCATTGTTTGAAACGAAGACCAACCTATCATTAAAAATATCAGGATTTAGCTTGAATCTTTCCATTTTACTGCAATGAATTGAGATATATTATTTTTGCACCATAGCATCCGAAGGTTGCGTCACATTGAGAATTCCTATCCAAAAACATTTGCATGAACCTGTTCATTCATTTCCTGAATCCTCTCATTGAACGGAGAGACTGCTTCTCATTTATATCAGAGACTTTAAGGTGTATTAACTTCATAAAGATGTACTATATTTATTGGGCAGTTATAATAAATCTGATATACTGCAAATGTATAATAGAAAGTCCAGGGAGGTGTTTACGCATCTCCTGTCGTTTTCCTATGGAACAGTTCTCTTGGTTTTTAACCATCACCCCGTTGATATTCCCCATGAGCAAATGGAACAAAAAGATCACCTATTCCAGAATTTCCTGATATTTATAGAGAATTTACAGTCCGTAACTCATTGTTCCTGTCACCAGGAATTCCACGTCATTCATCCATCGACACTTCGTACGAAGATCTATTTCATAATGCCTGTTAATCTATGTTTCGTGTTAATTAAGGAAACCCGGAATTGTGTTCAAGGACAGAATCACTGATCTTTTTAACTGTTGATCTTACAATTTTTTTGTCCTTTTTCATCAAGTTAAACTGCTATTAACCGTCTACTTGCTTGCTTCCGAGAGAACCTCTTCCTCTTTCAAGATTGTTTATTTCATGATCCCGATATCTTCTCGGTTTCCCTAACACAAAATTAGATACACTGTAATCGAACACTGTTCATTTATGGCTTCTCCGTTAAGTAACAATTATATAGTATTTTTCTGATACGTGGGAGAATGAATCCTTATCTAATAGTTAGAAAAGTCATTCAGGATGCTATTCTTATTGTCCTCATGGCAGTTGTCCTGTTTGTGGTGTATAGACTGATGCCGGGAAATCCGGCTGAGTTATTACTTTTTGGAGCTAAGAAAGCAGGACTTTCCCCCCAGAGATTGGCCGCAGTGGAGGCCCAATTGGGCTTAGCGGGTGGAAAATGGAATTTTGCCAATTTCATAATCTATATGAGGGACATGTTCACTTTCAATTTTGGTTACGATTATTTTAGAAGTCTTTCCGTGTGGGCTATTATAGAGAGTGCCCTTCCGTTTACTTTACTACTCTTCGGATTCGCTGCCGTAGTTTCTTTCCTAATAGGAATTCCACTGGGTATACTTACTTCGTGGTTCAGAGGTACCAAGAAAGAAGGCTCACTGGTATCATCTGGAACTATACTGAACGCGATACCATTCTTTGTGCTTGCGGTTCTACTGATTGTTTACTTCGCCGCTAAATACCCTATTTTTCCCGTAAGATCAAGTTTTCCTCTAACATGGATAACACAGCCTTCTCTTCCACACATAGTGGGGATTATCCACTATATGGCACTACCAACTATAACGCTGGTTGTCATTGAAGCCGCCGGCCATCTGCTCACAACGAGAGCTGCGATGGTTGGGACATTAGGAGAGGACTTCATAATGACCGCTAAGGCAAAGGGAGTTACTCAAGGAAACATTATGTTCCACCACGCTGCAAGAAATGCAATGATTCCCATAAGCACCAGAATGGCTCTTGAATTTGCGTTGTTGATGAGTGGGGCTGTCATTGTAGAGATTATTTTTTCATGGCCTGGAATGGGTCATCTACTCTATAATGCAACTCTGACCCTTGACTACCCGCTTGCGGAAGGGGCTCTTTTTGTAATATCTCTTATTACAATAATCACTTATTCCATGGTTGATTTTATCCATGCGTGGCTAGATCCAAGAATTAGACTTTAGGTGAATACAATGGAAAATCGAGATGATAAATTAAGTTTAAATGAGATCAGGAAAAAAAGGCTACAGTTTAGATTGAGACAGTTAAGAAAGCAATGGAAGATCTTTTACAGATCCACCTATGGTAAGATTGGGTTTTACATTATCCTCGTGTTTGCGATAATATCCCTGATAGCCCCGTTAATTGAAGTCCACCATGACTCTCTTTCCTATGTTGCACCGGCCATAGACACCACAGCACCAAGTATTCTTGCATCCTCTACGGCATCATTTGGAGGTGCTGCGATGGTAAATGGTACTCCAATTACTCTTCAGGGGAGTGCCATAACAGGGTTAGGAAGCGATAATGTATACCTGCTAGGTTCCAATGGAGCTGTTTCCGCAATGGGTTTAGGCGCGTCTCAAGCATTAGCTAAAGGTAAGATTGCTAATATCTTTAATGTGACTGTAAATTCAACAGTTAGCCCACTTGGAATCAGTGTATTTACACTTAGTAAGGGGATAGACGTATATTCTGGAAGTCAAGTATTATCAAATTTTGTACTGGTGTCTACATCTAATGGGAATATAACTCTGGCATCCATATCTCATAAATCCGGCATACCGTATGCTTCTTCCATAAAGTCTATAGACCTGCATGAGAAACTTATATTGCCAGCGATTTCAAGCGTTTTGCCAATTAACACACCACAAACTCCTTCAGTACCATTTTTGAACCCATCCGAACCTGGCGCCACATCTAATATAGCTTCCATATATGCCGTCGTTTCCGAACCAACAGGATATTATCTGTACAAGATCTCTGATAGTTCCATGAAAGTCGACTGGTCCACCAAAATTTCAACGACATCTGCACCTAACAATCTACAATTTATGGGCTCTTTTTACAGCTCTGGATCTGGTCAAAGAGTTATTTTATCAACCAGTAATGAGGTATTTTCCTATTATACAAATGGAACTTTAGCATGGGATAACAAAGTATCTGGGGAGACTTTTTACGGTTCAATGTTCATCCCATATGGCTATCAGCTGTCTTCAAATAGCTATAACCAGGTTTTTTTAATGGGCAGGAGCTCAATATCCAGCGGTGTGTATGGCTTCAATGCTATGAGTGGAGCAGCAACAACCATATTTAATTCGAGTTCTCCAAATTCGGTGACTGCAATATCCTCATCATTGGGAATAGGTGGCTTTCCATCTGCTTTTCTTGTGATATCGAACAACACTGCTTATGTATTAAGTGACCCCCAGGCTATAACTGGCAATGTGTCACTTATAAAGACGTATGGTCCGTTCGTGTATAATCCCCTTTATGATCAGGTATCAAGCCAGTTTATAATTGCTGGTGTCAAGGGTGGAATATATGACCTGAGCAGTTCATTAGGATCAAACCCATTCAACTGGGCAGCAGTATATGTTCCAGGATCATCCGGAGTAATTTCAAATCCTGCTTTAATTATCAATGGACTCAATGATAAGTCGTCTATAGGATTCGTGGGCGGAAATGGAGCAGCTATAATATATTCTGCAACTGGTACCACTACGAATCCTATGCCTCCAACGTTCCATACACCATCAGGGACTATATTCCCTCTAGGAACAACTACAGAAGGAAGCGATGTCTGGAGTCAATTTATAGCCAGTTTCACCCCAGACTGGGTCATTGGAATCAGCGTTGGACTTATTGGAGTGACCATTGCAATTGTTTTAGGTATGCTAATTGGGTATTACAGAGGCTTTATTTCAACGGCACTGGATACAATAACTCTGGTAATTTACTTGATACCCGGCCTTGCGCTATTGATAGCCCTTACATCCGTATTGAGCCCGAGTTTCCTCAATATAATCCTAATCTTAAGCTTCCTATCCTGGCCTTTTACAACTTTTACAATACTTGGCGTTATACGTAGCATAAAGCAGAGAACTTTTATTGATGCAGCTAGAGTTTCTGGCGCCGGTTCTAGTCAGATTTTAAGGAGACATATGCTCCCAAATATCATACCCCTTCTCATATATCTAACGGCAGTCAACATAAGTGGCGCAGTGGGAGGTATTTCGACTCTGCAGTATCTAGGTATAGCCCCTTTGACAATTCAGACATGGGGGGCAATGCTTAATCCCCTTCAAGGAAACTTTAACCTGGCCGCGCAGGCACCCTGGTGGATAATCCCACCGGCAATAGCCATTACCCTGTTTATTACAGCATTTATATTCCTCTCGAGAGGAGTGGATGAACTTGTTAACCCCAGAATAAGGAGAAGGTAACATGCTTAAGACGGAAACAGTTGCAAATAATCTTGGAACCTCGAAAGAATTGCTAAAGATAGAAAATTTTGGAATTATATTTGACACCGCCGAAGGTCAGTTAACGGCACTTGAGGAAATTGATTTATCAGTATTCGATCATCAGACTCTTGGTATAATTGGAGAAAGTGGATCTGGCAAAACAACTCTGGCTACTGCCATAATGGGATTAATTCCCGAAAATGCAAGAGTTACAGGGGACATAAAATTCAATGATAGTGTCCTGATAAATGAGGATGGATTCGGTAAGAATTACAGAAAACTTAAAAAGAAAACAAGAAAGATGTTGGATATAAAACTTCAAGAAATAAGATGGAGAGATATCTCTATGATTTTCCAGGGATCAATGAACGCTTTCAACCCTTCCTATACCATAGAAAAACAAATCGGTGAGGTTTTCAGAATACACACTAACCTGAATGACGAACAGATACACAAGAAATGCATAGAAACTATAGAATTTGCAGGGTTGAACCCACAGGTCCTCAGTGCGTTTCCCCATGAGCTCAGCGGAGGTATGAAACAGAGAGCCATAATAGCAATGGCACTTGCATTATCACCTAAACTCGTAATAGCTGATGAACCAACAACAGGTCTTGATGTTATAACTCAGGCAAAGATAATAACCGAATTGAAGAGATTAAAGCAAAGTGCACTGAATTCCATGATAGTTATATCACACGATGTTGGAGTTGTTTCACAGCTAGCGGACACAGTTATGGTCCTTTATGCTGGCAAAATTATGGAGATTGGCCCCACCTGGGATGTATATGAAAAATCTTTAAATCCATATACAATGGCACTCCTGAATAGTTACCCCTCAATTGAAGCTGCCAAAACCTTTATAACGGGTATTCCCGGGTCATTACCTGATCCCCTGTCTGCAAAGACTGGTTGTTATTTTGCGCCCAGGTGCAAATTTGCCGATCAGACATGCTCTGACCAAATTCCAAAATTGAGGGAGATAAGTCCAGGAAGATTTAGCAGATGCCATTACGCTGAAAAATTCTTAAACAAGGAAACTTACAAAGATGAAAAGAAGGAATCCACCCATGGAACAGACTACAATCCTAATGCCGAACCTGTTTTGAAAATAGAAGAACTCACGGAATACTTCAGTATGAGAGGAAAGGCTTACGGGGAACTATATGGGAAAGAGGAAGTAAAGAGAGTTGTAAAGGCAGTTGATCATGTTAGTGCAGAGATAAGGAGAGGCGAAATATATGGAGTAGTTGGCGAGAGTGGGTCCGGGAAAACAACGCTGGGTAGAGTTGTTTTAAGACTACTGCCCCCTACATCCGGTAAAATATATTACATGATGAAAGCAAACGATGGCGAAGAAGATGGTGAAGGAGATGATAAAAAGACATTTGTGGAAATAGAAAATCTTAAAGATAGAGATCATGCAATTAGAAAATACAGATCCGAGACACAACTTATTTTCCAGGATCCATATGATTCCATAGACCCTAAAATGACTGTTTACAGCATAATCCAGGAACCAATTATCGCTCACAAAGTTACGAGTGATCCACTAGAGGCCTCAAGAATGATCAATGAAGCGCTTGTGGCTGTTAACTTGAGTCCTCCGGAAAACTATATCGAAAGATACCCGCACGAACTTTCTGGTGGAGAAAGACAAAGGGTAGCTGCGGCCAGGGCTCTGGTCTTAAGGCCTGAATTCCTGGTTGCCGATGAGCCAATATCAATGCTGGATGTTTCACTCAGGGCTGGCTTCATGAATTTACTCATAAATATGAGAAACAAATTTGGCATAAGCATACTATACATTACTCATGATCTCGCTTCTGCCAGATACCTCTGTGATAAACTCCTGGTTATGTATTTGGGAGTTGGGATGGAAGGCGGCCTCACTGAAGATGTGATAAAGACTCCATTACATCCATATACTAAAGCCCTTATAAGGGCGGTACCAAAACCTGGTAAAAACTGGGATCCATCAAAGATAGATATAATTGGAGAAGTCGGAAACGCCATAGATGTACCCAAGGGTTGCAGGTTTACCAGAAGATGTCCATATGCTGTAGAAGAATGCATGGTTTCTGTGCCGCCTAAGCGGGATGCTGGTAACGGACACTGGTACCTGTGCCATTTTACCCAAAATGAACTGGAAAACTACAAAAGCTTCCACAAAGAAAAATTTAATTTCAATGACGAAATGATTTAACAGCATGTTGGATATTGATGAAAAGGAGGGCAATCCGCAAGACACGGTTAGAAAACTTGTTAAAGATGCCAGAATTAGGTACCTGAAACCACCATTACAGGCCCTTTTTTTAATCTCCGTTGTCCCAGCAATTGTATTTTTTTTTTATGGAATTAAAACTTATTTCATTGTGATGCCGGACATATTATTTATCTCCGCCATAGTAGTTATATTTATCGGGGCGTGGTGGGACTTCGGAGAAAAATCCTACCTGAAAGAGCTGGAAGATTTTTACAAGAAAACTCCAACTGAAGAGGATTTAGCCTATATTAATAAACAGCAACTGGTAATGACGCTTCTGTACATATTAGTTGCAATGCTTTACATTCTGGTGGCAACTATTATCTACCTTGTCTGAGCTTAGTTGTACCGAAATGCACTATAGAGCAGTGTCCGTATTCTTTCATTGAAGACAATCTCTAAAAACCCATGAAAACTGATTTGTGATGACCGTTCACATTATTGGAAACCAGCCATATTAAGAATTTCTCAGATTGAAACGGTATTTGATATTTACACGAAATTTTGGTTTATAGAAATCCTCTGGAGAGTTTCCGATAGTGTCTGAAATGTATGAAAGGACTTCCTAACACCCCTTTAATGCTCAGAATATGTCGAAGCTATAGGATTTAGGTTCACATGAATTAACTTATGGCACTAATTCATCACGGTAGTCTATGACCTATCAGTATTATTGAATCACTACCATTATGAAAGTTTCA
>JAKADT010000024.1 GCA_021820245.1 Thermoplasmata archaeon
TAGTTCTGGTAATTCGTAGTTATATTTGTTATGTTGGTATCTGTATTGTTTGCCAGAACAGGAACTACCTTTGTTATATTTGAACCATCGAACTCCACTAACTGTTGATATATGGCACTGAATAGAGGTCCATCCTGAGTGTAAAAGCCGGTCGCAGGATCAAGCGCATCTGGTGCCGCAAGTTGCGCAGAGTCAGTTAGGGTACTGTTTGCAGGAGCCTTTAATCCATTTACTGCTGACGTATTGTATGACATCATATTGTAGTAATATGCCTGATATGGGTTGTATGTGAAGTTGTTTACGTACGGTTGTACAAAGAAGTAAGTATCAGGGTTTGGTAGCCAGATCCACGGAGCCTGGTTATATATTATACTGTAAGCCTGCGAGACATTTTGAATCTGCTGTGTCTGATTTGTATTGAATTCCAAAGTTTGGTACATTTTCTGTAGTGTTGAATTATCGAACCATGGGAGATCACCAGATAGTCCTCCGTATTGTATATCACTCACTGCCATTAACTGCTGTGCAACAGGGTCGGGCCAATCGGGAAACCAACCCAGGTCTACCATCCTTGGTGTACCGTTTGGCGTGTTCCATCCGTCAGTTACAGATGGGGTTACGGCCTTTACAGATATAGGCAAGCCTATAGCTTTAAAGTTGGTTGCAAGCGATGACAGCTGTTCCTGAGTTAATGCATTAACCGGTGACAGAGTAGTCAGATTCATAGCTGGCAAATTGGTTGACGGGCGAGTAGCTTTATAGGCATAGAACCCACCAACGCCAATTAAAACGAGGGCGACGACAACCACAATTATTTTTTGTGAACTTTTCATCGTACGTAAAGACAAATATTGGTATAAGAATGTTTCGCACATCAAGGAGGGCAGAATGAGGGGAGGATAACCATTCCATCGTTATACTATACTCAGATTTCCATAATGATTTAGTAAATGTATCTGATACAGTTAACATGGGCGTTGATTCTATGGATAATTTATGGGATAAAAATCTAGAATCTTTGAATGAAGAGGTGTTAAAATGGAAGAAAGAGATAGAACTAAAAAGGAATCAGATACTGTCGATAAAAATGGACCTGGATACGATTTTAAAGATGCAGGCCTCAATATACGAGAAAATCGAAAATCCGAAAAAATGAGTTTGATAATGAGTATTCTCCAGCTTAGATCTGAAAATGCCGGTTTGAGTATGGAACTTATAGAGCTTCAAGATTCAGTTAGACGCGAGATTATGAGGTTATCCGGTTTAATATCAATACTAAACATTGGTGATAAGGCTGAAATACCTGTCGATATAACGGAAAATTTTGAAGTAATGTTTGATAAATACCTTAAGAAATCATAAATTTTTGGACAGCCCATCTTTAACTGTTCCTCCTTTAACTTCAGATTCCTTGGAGTAGCCCATTTTTTGCCGGATCTTTTGCTCTATCTCTTTTCCATTCTCCACGTCTTTAATTACTATATTTCCTCCTTTGTGTATGACATATACTGTTGATAGATTGAATTTACGTTGCAGGAAACCACTGTTCTCGAACACATCAATTATTCCTTCATACTTCAGATTGATCTTACGAAATTTCAAATCGGCGTGAAGACCGTCTTGAGATATACTAAATCTGTATGAGCTCTTGAGTGCAATATATATAATTAGAAGTAGATAATAGACAAATACGAAGATTAAGTAATCAATTATTTTACCTGGTCTAATTTCGAGGAAAAGGGAGAACGCCATTAAAAGTATTGTACCTTTAACAATAGTCTTCTTGATGGCTTTATTCATACAACCAGCAAGCTACCAGGTAATTTCCATGATTCCTAAGAGGAGGTTCTTGAGTTTTGCATCTTTCCATTGCAAATGGGCATCTTGGATGAAAACTACATCCTTCTGGCCTGTTAATCAGGCTTGGTACATCTCCCACGGGAGGCTTGAGTTCCTTGGAATTTGTTGTGGGTATTGAAGTAATAAGAAGCTGAGTGTATGGATGCAGTGGCTTTTCCAACACCTCTTCATTTTTTCCATATTCAATAATCTTGCCAGCATATAAAACAACTATAAAATCAGCAATATATTTCGCAACGTAGATATTGTGTGTGATAAATACGTATGTAAGTTTGAACTGCTTCTGTAGGTCAACGAGTAAATTCAATATCTGTGCCTGAATAGATTCGTCCAGCGCAGAAGTGGGCTCGTCCAGAACGATGAGCTCCGGTTTCTTGATTATCGCTTTAGATATTGCTACCCTCTGTACCTGACCACCCGACAATTCCCTTGGTTGTTTATCCTTAAGTTCATTATAGGGCAATCCAACCTGTTGCATTATGTCCTGTACCTTTTCCTCGTCAAAATTTTTCAAGGATTCTGATATTATATGCTTGATTTTCATTCTTGGATTCAATGACGTTGAGGGATTTTGAAAAACCATGTCTATATTTTCCCTTATATCTGCCGTATTCTTTTTATTTACCTCTTCCCCTCTAAAAAATACCTTACCCGAAGTTGGTTTTTCTAAAGTTACCATGATTTTTCCCATGGTAGTCTTTCCAGAACCGCTCTCACCAACCACGGCCAGCACCTGATTCGATGTCAGTGTGAAACTTACGTTATCAAGTGCCTTAACATAGATTGGTTTGGTCCTCATGGCAATTTCTAATAGTCCTCTTTTCTGCGACAGATAGTATTTCCTTACATCTTCAAATCTGTATATTTCACTCATATAACCAACACTTAACCTTTCTATCTTGAACGTCCAGTAGTTTGGGTTCTTCTTGCATACATCTTTCAAACACGAACTGACATCTGTTGCTGAATTTACAACCATCTGGTAATGATAGATAAGATGGCGGAGACCCCTTGATTGAAAAAAGCTTTCCAGAAGTCTTTGAAGAATTTGGTATGCTACCGATTAGTCCTGACGTGTATGGATGAAGTGGTTTCTTAATGATGCTTTCTGTGTTTCCCGATTCCATTATCCTTCCACTGTACAAGACTACTAGATTGTTGGAAAGAACATATGCTAGTCCAATATCATGCGTTATGAAAATTATGGTCATTTTCATCTCTTTATTTAACGTTCTTAGTAGGTTAATTACCTGAGCCTGTATTGTAACATCCAGGGCAGTGGTTGGTTCATCTGCTATCAAAATTTTTGGTTTAAGAAGCAACGCCATGCATATAACGACTCTTTGGACTTGTCCCCCGGATAACTCGTGCGGATATCTTCTCATAATGGAATCTGCATCTGGAAGTCTTAGACTGATAAGAGATTCTTCTGCTTCTTTCCGCATTTCGGCTTCATCCGTGCTTAAATGGTCTCTTTCCCTTCTTATCCTTGCTGCTTCAATCAACTGAAAACCAACTGTTTTTACTGGATTTAAACTGTTTAATGGATTTTGAAAAATCATGAAAATAGATGTACCTCTGATTTCTGTCATTCTGTTTTCAGATATTTTCAGAACATCTTTGCCATCGAAAATAACTTCACCTTCGGCGGATCCAGTGCCCGGTAACATCCTTGTAAGAACCTGCCCCAGTGTCGATTTCCCAGAGGCAGATTCACCGACAAGTGAGATTATATCGCCTTCTTCCAAATCAAGATTCATGTCTTCAATTACCTTAAATTTACCAACTACAGTATTATAAAATACACTCAGATTTCTGATAGTCAACAGCATTTCGTCACCTAATAATTGATCCTATTTGATATTATGTCCTGAAGTCTATCACCTAATAAAACAAACCCGATAACAATAACCAGAATTGCGAGGCCTGGAAATATTGCCCACCACCATGCCGTTGGAAGAGCGCCCACACCATCCGCTGCCATTGAACCAAGTTCCGGGATTGGTGGTGTTAAACCTATTCCTAGAAATGCCAGTGTAGAATAGGTTAAGATTACGTTGCCGAAATCCAGTGCGGCATATGCTATAATTGGATCTGTGTCGTTTAGGAAGAGGTACCTGAAAAAAAATCTTATTTTGGAAACATTGTTTATTTTAGAAGCCTGTACAAAATCCAAGTTCTTAATCTTTAAGGTTTGACCCCTGAAGAATCTAGTGTAAATTGGCCACCAGACAACCATCAAACCTATTATTGCCCCGGTATAAGTTGCATTAAGCACCACACTGATTGCTATGACAAGTATCAGGGCTGGTACTGCGAGAAATGCGTCTGTTACCCTCATTATAATTTCATCGGTCATTTTTCCCATATATCCTGCCGTAATGCCTAAAACTGCTCCAATCAATATTGCGGAAGCAACAACCAACACTGCAATGAAAGCGTCCCTTGGAACTGCGTATAAAAGTCTAGAAAGAATATCTTCACCCTCGGCGTTTGTACCAAGTAGATAAGTCGAACTTGGCCCCTGCATTGAAATGTGGTAGTTAAAGTTAAATGGATTGTGGGGCAAAAGGATACTTCCAAGATGAGGGTCACTAAACATTCCGGAAAAGATTTCAAGCATACCCTGTATAAATGACCAGCCGAAAAATATGAGGACAATGATCATCCCGGCAAATCCAGTTTTATCCTTATATACCATCTTTAGATAAAAATTTAATTTCCCTTGCGTATCCTTTTTTTCCTCCTGCTTATGAGTCACGTTTTCAATCATTCTAATCTCACCCTTGGATCGAGTACGCCATAAAGTATATCTGCTATCAGATTTGCTGCAATTACAGATAATCCAACTATAATGGTTGTATCAAGTATGGCAATGTAATCGAGTGTATAAATCGCGTGTACAATGAACCACCCCATTCCATGATAGTCAAATATATCTTCAATTATAACTGCACCTGCTACGGAATAGGCAAACAATAGAGCAATCAGTGTTATTAAAGGAATCGAGGCATTTCTTAGAGCAACACTATATATTGCTTTTTTTCTCGGGACCCCTTTCATGATGCTTAATCTAAAATAATCAGTTTCCATTATATCTAACATAGATGACCTGGTGAGCCTTGTAACGATTCCAAAACTGATCAGAGAAAGTGCAATAACTGGAAGGATCATGTGATGAATGAGACTTATAAAATAAGGCCAATCACGTGCAATAATAGAGTTTAAGATAGGAAATGAAGTATAATTTTGTGGTGTATTGAGCAATGGGTTAACCATGTGTACCGCTGGAAGAAGTCCTAAGTCGTATCCAATAAATAGCTGTAGCATCGCAGCAACTAAAAATGGGGGAGATGCCCAAGTAGCGAGATAAACGCCCTTTACAACATGGTCTGTAGGTTTTCTTCTTTTTGAAGCCGCAAGAGCACCAGTAAAAATTCCAATTGCAACGGAAAGTATTATGGCAGGTATAACTAGTTCAAGAGTTCTTGGCAGAAACTTAGCTATTAGGGATATTTCGGGCACTTTGTATGTCGGATCCACCCCAAGGTTTCCGTGGAAGATGGCAACCATATAAATAATCATTTGTTCATATATGGGTTTATTTAGCCCGTAAGTTTTCTCAATAGTAAGAAGTTCTGCAGGAGGTACATGTGGACTTCCAGCATAAATACGCGCCATAGCTGCGGGAGATGGAGCAATGATATGAATGAGAGAAAACAAGAATACAATAAGAATTACAACGGTGATTAAGGCATTTATGCCCCTTCTAACTATAAACAAAACCGTTTTCGACTGCATTCAAACCACAAATGAAATGGTTTGCTTTAAATGTTTTGGTCGTTTTAACGACGTAAATTTGGGCTTAGTTTGTTGAGCAGCACTACCTCTGATCTATCTGTGAGAATGGACATTTAAAAACAGGAATTACGAAAACTACGTATAAGAAACATATATAATTAATTGAACATATGAAGCTTATCAGACTCCCAAATTTCATCTGAGTCAAATCCTCAAACCTTATATACACACCAAAGATGATAGGTTGTCTTTTTTAGACAAAAGGAAGTAATAGAATGGAAGGAACTACCAAAGTTAAAGACCTAACACCTTCCTCAAGACGAGTAAACGTTTTGGGAAAGGTATTGAACGTAGGCGAGCCCAAGGAAATAACCACAAGATTCGGGGAGGCAAAGTCCGTAACCGAAGTTGTAATAGGAGACGACACTGGAAAAGTTACCCTGTCATTATGGGGAGAACAGGCTGGTCAGGCTTCTGAAGGACAGACCGTTTACATCGATAACGGCTACATATCACTCGTAAGAGGGCATATGAGGTTGAACGTCGGTAAATACGGATCTATCGCACCTGGAACCGAAGAGGTAACAGAGGTAAATGAAGAGCTTGACGTGAGCGAAAAGGAATATGAGAACCAGTTCCACGGAAACGGTGGCGGAAGCTACGGTGGAAGAGGAAGAACTTCATCATACAACCGTGGCGGAAGCGGCGGCGGCAGTGGTGGAAGAGGAAGGTCCTCATACGGCGGAAGAGACAGGGACAGAGATTAATAAATTCAACTGTTTCATATCAATTAATATTTCAAACTAATTTCCAACATTTTTTTTCTGATTTTTGTACATATTTATAATTTCACCGGTTGTGGTGGCATCTTCGGCTTTTTTATCGCTTCTCCATTTGCCCGTGAATCTTGGAAACCTTATGGCCAATCCCGTTTTTTCCTTGATTACGCCGTATGCAGCTGAATGGATGGGACTCAGCGTTATTTCTGCCCCCACAATCTCCATGACAAAATTAGGTGTGATCCAGAAATCAGGATTAAGTCCCGATTCTACATTTAAGGGTCTCTCCTTTGCAACATAGTCAGAAAACATTTTTGGAAGGTTGAAGAGCACGTCATCAGTAAATCCAGTCCCAAGTTTACAGACCGATTCATATATGCCATTTTCATTGTTGTAGGCTGCCATAAGAAGAGCGCCATATGTGCCCTTTCTTCTGCCATGCCCGGAGAATGCACCTATGACCACCAGATCCAGGCTATCCCCAAGGTTTGCCTCATAGTCGCGCTTATATTTTATCCATAACCATCCCCTTGCACCTGCCCTGTAAACTGATTTTTCGGTAATGTTCTTGGCAACTATGCCCTCGCAACCGCTGCTGATTGATTCCTCTATGAATTTTTCAGCTTCCTCACGATGGGAAGTGATTATGCTTGACGCAAGCCTGAACCCATTGTCCTGAACAAATGAATCTTCCAGTATTTTTCTTCTCTCAGGGTATGGCAATGTGTGAATTGGTTTCCCGTCAATATAGAGAATATCAAACAGAAAAACCACGAGAGGAATGTCATCGGACATCTGGTCAAGATCATATTTTCTTCCTCTTCTCTGCGAAACAACCTGAAATGGATAAAGATCCCCGGTTTCAGGATTGAAGGGGACCGCTTCGCCATCCAGAATTAAAGTATCATTACTGAATGTTTTCAATACACTTTCCACTATATCAGGAAATTGCCCAGTTGTCTCCTCTGTACCTCTTGAGAATATTTTTACCTCTTTTCCTTTTTTGTGTATTTGAACCCGCATGCCATCATATTTGTATTCCAGTGCAGCAGTTCCATCCATTTTTTCCAGTATCTCACCAATATCGGGAAGACGTTCAGCCAGCATGACCTTCATTGGAATCATGGGTTCGGGGCCCATGTTTTCCAGTTCTGTAAGTTTTCCCTTTCTAAGAAGATCTGCAATATAGCCCATATCTGGATGAAAATTATATGCTGTTGTTGCAACCTCCTTCTTCTCTGGATCCATGAATGCAAGCGCAAGAGCGTCAAGAATTGTGGCATCTGAGACACCCAGCCGTAATTTTCCGCCAACAATTCTGGTTATAAACATGGCATCATAGGGTGACCCATTCAGGATTAGGTCCGTATAAATATCGCTCTTCGTCTTTAAACTTCCACTTCCTGAAGTTTTAGCTATTTTCGTGAGTGATTCATATACATATGACAGTGTAAGTTCCTCTGAAAACAGTGCCTTCTGTGATTTGTTCACAGTGACGTTGTATGCAACCTGTCCAAGATCACCGGTTTTTGAGTAATCTTTCTCGATCTCTTCCTCAGACTGTCCGGACACATGACTCAGTGCCTTAATTATGAGTTTATCGGCAATACCCAGTTCAATACCAAAGTAATCGGGCATGATTTTACCCTGAAGAAGATAGGCAAGTTCTGGAAGATCATCGCCGGCTTTCAACACAAGTTGCCTGAGTATATCAGTTAGTTCAAGTCTTTTCCTTGTGTCACTCATTGCGAGAAAAGCCTCAGTAAGTTCTGAAAAAAGCACATTCAGTCATATTTTATCCCTTTAAAAATCTACCCCATCAGAATGATTTTCTCACAAACAAAAGGAGGAGTATCAGTAACAGTCCTGAAAATCCCACTGTAAACCATGAAAACCCGTACCCGTAGTATAAAACCAGAATGGTAAAAAAGAAAGGGGAAAGTGATCCAAATGCAGTCTGCACAAAATTAATAAACGAAAGATTGAATGAAACCATGGTCCTGTCTGTCGTGATTTCCACAACCTTCACATAAAGTATTGAAAGGACAGCCACGGCCATTATGCCTAAGATGGCCATAATTGCCAGCAGGATCAGGAAATTTGAAAATAAGGGAATCAGCATCAGCATAAGCGCAGTCAGGATCATGGAACCTATAAAGATTGAATTTTTCTTTCCTGAACGTCCATAAAGATACCCGCCAAGTGTTCCGCCCGCAAACCCGAAAAGGAGAAATGCAGTGCCCAGAATGCTTGCAAGGCCATCAGCCATGTTAAGGTGCACTTCTGCGTAATATACAAAAAGCTGACCCGTAATTGTTTCAGCCAGAATACCAATAAGGGCTGCCAGTGGAAGAATCCACAGTATTCTCGTCCTCAGGGCAACGTTCACTCTACTGGTCAGTGAAGTATCGCTTCTGTGTGATTGTGGAATCCCTGAGACCATTCCGAAATTAAGGACAGCGACTCCTATCATGATCATACCTGCCAGCTCCAGTGGAAATCTCCAGCTATATACACTGTCAAGATATGTCCATCCCAGAATTCCTATACCAGCTCCAATATTGAAGGAACCGTTAAATAGACCTATGTGGAAACTTCTTGTCCTGGTCGGAACTATTTCACTGAGCATACCAAGAGCCGGGGAGAAAAACAGTGATGATCCTATGCCCTCGAACAGCCTTGCAAGAAACAGATCGAGTAAGCTGGTAGAGAGGCCTGACAGTATAACAAAGGTACCCAGTATGATGAGACCGAGAAAAGATGTGATCCTGTTGCCAATTCTGGAAGCTATGACCCCTCCTGCAATCTGAAATGGTGCAAGGCCTATGTAGAAACCCGTGGTGATTACGCCAAGATCAACTATCCTGAGATTGAGGGATGTGGCTATATCGGCAAGGCCAGGTGCAATATTGAACCAGTTAAGCGCATAAACCGCCCTTGCCAGATTAATTGTGCCTATCTGCAACTGTAATTTTTTAACTGACAAACCTCTGTATCACTGCCTTCCCTCTGATACATGCCTGCTTATAACATTAACGCCGACAGTTGTTGCGGATTTATCTTCTATTCAATTTTCTCATTGAAAACTGATCCATGAAGGAATTTTGAAATTGTATCCATGGCATGGAAATTTGCAAAGTACTGATCATTCATTTTTGAGATATACCTTACCTTTGATGAGTTTCTCACACTGGTGAAGTTAATTCCGTCGTACATGATATCCATCAATACAAGGTTTTCAGCAGGAGCAATGTATGAACTGGTTATGCCAGGTCGAAAGGGGTCCGTCTCTTCTTCATGGAAATGGCTCAGGGAAAACCCAACTATTGATCTTATCTGGTTCCATACAAAACTCTTACCGTAAAAATCAATCCAGCCATAGTCACCCATCCAGGAAGTGCTGATTTCCTGTATTGTTCTCACCGGATTCCGGTTGTCCTTCCTGCAAAACCCGGAAAAGTCATGTTCCCCCCTGAATTTCATGAGAAACTCGCTGAACTTATCTTTCTCAGGCATATCAGGGAGATAGTAGCGGTACTGCTTCATTCTGTTATGTCTTGGGTTCAATTCTGTGTCCACAGCAGCATATGAGTGAAATGCACAGTTTTTTACTTTAGAATTAAGGATGCCCATAACTTTCTCAATTGAACTGTCAGTCTCAACTGAAAAGACGTTTCCAGTGGCGGAAACTCCCCTGTCTGTTCTGGCAGCGGAATGAATTTCATCTGCCATGCCTGCATCTTTAAGGGCATTTATAATACTGTCTTCAACGCTGTTTTCTCCATTCCCTCTCTGGAAACCTGAAAACATAAACCCAATATATGAGAATTTAACAAAGTATTTTTTCATGATTTGCCCTCTCTGATATTTCTGTAGAAATGTGCCATTTTAACCTTTTGCATTGCAGTGTTGCTCGGGCAAAGTAATATACATTCATTTCAATACGGAGCTGTTGAAAATTGAAAGAATTGCCATAGGTGGACTGGGTATGTCAGGATCATACCTCATGAGGAGGCTGGCAGATTCTGGTTTTGATGTGACAGGCTTCGATCCAAAGGTTCCCGATTATTATATTCCCTGTGGATACGCAACCAACATAAACAAACTGAGACAGTACATGAGGAAAATCGGGATTGATGCTGATGAATACATTCTTTCCTCCGCATCAAAAATAACTTTTTCGGGACATGATTTCAGGCCTGTGGAGTTCGGGTCCATGGGACTGTGCACATTTGACAAGAACAGGCTTGAAAGAGACATGATTGCTGGCCTTAACACAAAAAGGGAGAGAATATCTGGAGAATATGATCTGATTGTGGATGCAACCGGTGTTTCCAGATCCTATCTTGGAGAACCTGAGTCAGATCTGTTAATGCCGGCAAGAGAGTACCTTACAGATGCTTCCGACCATCCGGATTTTTATTTTCATTTCTTCCAGGGTGGAAAAGGCTACTACTGGGAATTCCCTCTTGGAGATCATTTTCATGTTGGAGCAGGGGCTATTAACCTTGATGTGCTGGATGCAAACCTAAAGCCAGTTCCACATTTACTCATAACCGGCAGGAAGATTCGCCTGAAGCCACTTCTTGACCAGGTTTACACTGAAAATATTGTGGGAATTGGGGAGGCCATTGGAACCGTTTCTCCCATAACAGGTGAAGGAATAATCCCGTCACTGAGATCCGCTGAAATACTCTTTCAGTGCATGAAAAAAGGTGAGGACAGGGAAGAGATTGTGAAAGATTATTCCCGTGAAATAATGAAGGGATTCAGGCATTACAATGATCTTTACAATTTACTCATTAAGGTCCAGAAGGGAGAAACTTTTCACATCCGTGACCTGAAAAGCGCCATGCTGGCCAGAAAGGATCTCAGGAATTTTGGCATTGACTTCAGGATAACCAGGGTGGCGAAACATTTTTTGAGTTGATTTTCCGGGTTTTATTTTATTCCACCATCAACCGGTATCATTGCATCAGTCGTAACGCCGAAGATTTCCTCATTCACAAGTGCCAGCAGAACGTTTGCCACATGCTCCGGCAGGACCTCCCTTCTCAGTAAATTCTGCGTCTTGTATTCCTCTACAGTCTGTCCCTTTGCCTTTGCACGGGCTTCGAGAACACCGTTTTCCCATATTCTTGATCCCCTGAATACCTTATCAGGATTGATGATGTTTGCCCTGATCCCGTATTTACCACCTTCCTTTGCAATGTAGTGACAGACATATGCCGCAAATGCCTTGGCGGATCCGTATGAAGTCATCTCCGGACCTGGATTTGTTAAATTTTTTGTTATATTGAAAACAATGTTTCCCCCAATGCCCTGTTCCTTCATGATCCTGAAGGCCTCCTGTGAAATTATGAATGAACCTCTTCCAATGATTGTATAATGCCTGTCAAGATCCTTTATGTCAAGGTCTTCTACTGGTGCTGATTTCAGTATACCTGCATTGTTGAACACAATGTCCACACCACCAAATTCTGCCCTTATTTTCCGAAACATCTCCCTTATGGCCTGTTCACTGGATATGTCCAGAATGTATGGCAACACCGGTGACTTTGTCTCCTTTTCTATTTCTTCAGCCCTTTTTGATATATCCGGATCTATGTCACAGACCACAACAGCAGATCCATTTTCCGCAAGTTTTTTTGCAGCCACATACCCAATACCGTTTGCTGCACCGGTGACAACTGAGATGCTACCCTGCAGTGGAACCGACCTGGCCTTCTTCAACTTTGCCTCTTCAAGTGGCCAGTATTCCATGCTGTATGCCAGCTTCCTGTTAATGAAATGCTGCCCGGAGAGTTTCTCAGCAATTGAGTTAACCTTCATTGAATGCATGAACTGATCCCTGACTATTATGGCATCTTTTTTCGATACCCCGGAAGTGATAATTCCCACACCACGCACAACAATCACCGGCGGATATGGATCATGCATGGGAAATCCAGACACATATTCCTCATATTCTTCTGTGTATTTCTTCACATAAACCTCTATCTGGTTCCCAATCCTTTTCAGGTCCGAACAGTAAAGATAATCATATTTTGTCCTGATGATCATGTCTGGTGTTGCTGGACCTCTTGATGTGAAGTTTGCAGCCTCTTCTGACCTGGCAATCTCAAGAGCCTCTGGAGATGTATCGAAATTTATGATCTTCTTTACCCTCCTGGACAGAAGCCCCCTCACTGAAGGCATAATATTCAGGACCTCATCCACGGGTGATTCTGTAAACTTCTCTGTAAATATACTACCTTTAATATTTTTCTTTATATACTCCTCAGCGGCAGTAACTATCCTGATGTGCCTTTCGTAACTTTCTCTGGCACTGTCGCCAAATGTGAAAAGGCCATGCTTTTCAAGAATTATGCCCTCTATTTCCGGGCCTATTGAGTCTATTCGATCCAGGACGCTTCTTGCAAGTTTGAAACCGGGGGGGAAATAGGGTATGACTATGACATTTCCAAATATTGCCTCTATATCTTTTCCTGAAACGTCCCTGTTGGTTATTGCAAGAATACTGTCTGCATGTGAATGATCAACAAACCTGAATGGAAGAAATGCATGGAGAAATGTTTCAACAGAGGGGGAGGGTTCGGATGGATCAACCATACTTTTTTTCATGTAATCCACCATTTCCTGATCCGTCATTTCTCTGATATCTCTGGCAGCGAGAAGATCTTCCATCCTCAAGCCGGTAAAACCCTTCCCTGTAATCGTTGACAGATCGGAACCGCTCCCCTTAACCCTCAATACGACCGTACGTTTACCTGTGTGAGTGACTTCCTCCCTTTTAAGAGAGGTGTTTCCACCGCCATGAAGCACCAGATCCGGAACGGAACCAAGTAGATGTGATGAATAAACCCGCTGATCAAGATCATCCGAAAAACTTCTATTCTCCCACTTCGATTGCATGAACCTTTATTGGTGGGATTTATAAATTATTTCTTTATGGTCAGTCCAGGATAATTGATGGCCTTCCCGGCCATGCTGTTTTCTTGGATTTCCCGGGTTCATCTACCAGTATATTTACGCTGCATCCCAGTGCCTCCGATATGTATTTCCTGTTTTCATCAAGGAATGCAAATTCATCGTCAACCCTTTCGGATATGCGCTTCCTGTTCTTCATGAACTCCGGAACAAACTGCTTTTCCCATGTGTCAAGATCCCTGGTACCTTCCCTGTTTATCTTTCTCACCATGCCGACCAGTCTCTTCCCTGCAACACTGATGGTCACATTTCTGGGAGTTATTCCCGTTGCCCTGGAAATCTCCCTTATATCCCTTATTATTTCCTGGAGGTATTCCTCCTGGGCGATTATGGAATCCTCCCAGCCCTCGATGCCGGATTTCTGAAGTCTGGCCATGCTTACGAAACTGTCCTCGACATATCTGTGCCAGTACTCCTCACATGTGTGTGGAATAAAAACTGACATTGAAACAAGCCATTCCCGCAAAATAATGCCTATGAGAGAATCCCTGTTTCCTCCCCTGGTCTCAGCATATTTCAAGTCATTCATCACATCATAGAAAATTGTGATCGCAGCATTGCGCAGATTGTATGCTTCCATGCTGGAAATGAATGAATTGATGTTCTTTCTGAACCGGGCTTCAAACCATTTTTCCGATCTGCTTCCTGTGGGATTAACGGGATGGAAATTTTCCATTGCTTCCACGAAGTTCTCGTATTTTTTTATCACTGAAGAGAGATCATTTTCATTCCAGTCCATGGTCGATCCAATGTCTGCTGAAACCGCAACATAAAGCCGGTATATGTCGGCCGAGTATTTCCTTGAAATGCTGAGAAGAGAGATCACATTTCCCTTGCTCTTTGATATTTTCGAACCGTTGGAAACCACAAGACTTGAAACCACAAGGCCTCCTGGCAGGTCCTTTCCTGTGAAAAGTGCTGCATGGTTCATGACATAAAAGGCCAGATGGTTGCTCATGTGCGGATAAGCTGTTAATCTGAGATCAACACCATACCAGTAATCCCTTGCCTTTCTTGCGTCCTTTATGGTATCCTTGATATCATCCGGAATCCCATCCGGAATCTGGGTAGAATACCCGTAAATGTAATCCATTACCTGTGTATCCACAGTCTCCAGTCTCGCTTTTATCTTCTTCAGCTGGTTTATATTGGTATATACTTCAGGGTATATTGTGGAATCGGAAAGTGATTCAATGACCCACCTGTTATCCATTGGAAGTTTTGTTCCCAGACCGCGCCTTCTTGCACATGGTCTCTCTCGCAGCCAGTCTATTGCGTCCAGCATGTTTCTCCTGTAAAATTCCGGATAAAATGTCATGTTATCCGTAACTTTTCGTGATTTCTCCTTCCACCACTCAACGCCATAATCAATGAACCACTGGTCACGAAGAACTGCAACGGTAACCTTTGAACCTGATCTTGTTTCGGCTTTTCTTGAAGTCTCATACAGGATGAATGCTTCGCCTGCTGCAATGAGATCTTTTTTTATAAGGTCTCTTGCCTCCCTGACAGTTTTCCCTGAATATATGCCGTTGTTTTCAGACATTCTGCCCCTGTAGAATTCCTCTCTGTACAGGACCTGAGTTGCCTCTTTTATTTTATCACTGTCTTTCTGGTCATGGATGCCATATGAAGAAATTATGGACTTGATATCAGTTTTCCCGGAGTCTGTTTCTATGACAGCGACTGTATTCAGATCCATTCCCATGTCATGCCTTGCAATAAAGTCCCAGACTGAGTGTCCTGGAACCGAGTAAACCACACCTGTTCCATTGTCCGGATCCACAAAGTCAGCTTCAATAACGTTAAGATCCAGGTTGCTCAACGGAGATCTGAATTTCAGCGACAGGATTTCATCATGGGACAGATTACGCTTCAGTTGCAGGTCCTCTACCTGATATATCAGTTTTTTGTATGCCTCCTCAGTTATTGCAATATCCTCTCCCTTCAAACTGCACAGGACATATTTCCCACTGGCTGAAATCCACAGGTTTGTTATGCCGAATATTGTCTCAGGCCTCAGTGATGCCGCTACCAGTGAGAAATCTTTGCCCCTGAAAAATATTGCAGTGAATTCCTCAACTGTTACCTTGTCGATATCCCCATCTTTAATATCATCTTCTCCAACAGCATTGTCATCGTCCATGCTGTAAAGAACCGGATAGGACCCCTGTCTTATGAGACCCAGGTCGTTCAGTTTCAGGAACTGCCATTTCACAAAATCCTGGTATTCCGGATCTGCTGATGTGAAAACCCGTGTCCAGTCAATTCCATATCCGAGGGATCTGAAATCCTCTATGATCTTCTGCGAAAAATATGAGGCTATTGCCTTTGGATCCCTGAATTCCCTTATTTTTTCAGGGATATCTTCCGGTTTTTCATATTCTTTCAGATAGTCCTGGTACTGCTTTATTGTTGTCGGGTCTCCTCTTGCGAGTCTCTCTGAAAATGCAAGTATTGGTGTCCCACTCTGGTGAAATGCCATGGGGAATAGGACGTTGTACCCCTGGGTTCTCTTGAATCTTGCGATTATGTCTGCAAGTGTATAAGTTCTCCCATGACCAACATGGAGTGAACCGTTTGTGTATGGCCATGGCACTGTTATGAGGAACTTAGGTCTGGAATCGTCCTGTTCCGGAACGAATACATCTGACCGATCCCACCTTTCCTGCCACTTTTTTTCAATGTTTTCTGTCATGAGTCCCCTTTACACTATCAATACTGCAGCCGCTATGGTGGTTGTCCATTCCCCTGACTTCATGACCACTGCACTGGAACATATGTTTTTTGTGGTGAGTATTTTATCCTTTAAGACGTACTCCTCCCGATCCCTGTCCCATGCCAGATCCTTTGTCTGGCCCATTGTGCTGGCCAGCATTTCTGCCGCAAGTTTTTCCGCATAATAACCAGCTGTTTTCTCCGTTTCACCAAAGCTGTGATGTTCGCTGAGGTACCCCCATTTGCTCCTGTCTGTTGGAAGGGCGTATCCTATTGCCGAAGATATCATCCTGTTCAGTTCGTCTGAGGAATTTCTTGCAAGTACAGTAAAAAGTATCTGTCCGGGAGAGAGCAGTTTCAAGCCTTCTTCCCTGGACACAACTTCTGCATACGGCGGAAATATTGAGCTGATGCTTACAAGGTTGAACGGTGCTATCCCCCCATCCCTCAAAGCTTCCTCGAAGGACTGGAGCATGCTTTCACCTCTTCCTACACCACGGGTGAAGAAGAGTTTTGATGCCATTAAAGAAGACATTCATGTTGATATCAAATCATCTTAAATTTTTTTGTACCTGATTGATGCCATATGCAAATTTGGAACCATAATCGAACGAAAACAGTCTCCCTGCTGCTGACCTGGAATCTCTTGATAATGGCATCACATGACAACCGCCGATACTGCAGTGGAAACGATGAGAATGAACATGAGCAGATATACCGCCTGATTTGCCGGGGACAATACAAGATTACCCATGATTTTCCGGTTGCGGCCAATCAACCAGAGCATTATCATTGGTGCTATGAGTGCAAACACGAAAAATATGAGCAGATACAGGACTATACCGATCATGTTTGAAGGATCTATTACAAGTACCGCAACAACTGCAGGCAAACTTTCCAGAACATATAAAATCCAGTATGATTTTTCTGATATACCGAGGGCTTCAGCCACCCCCCAGGCGCTACCCATGGATATTGTTATGAGAGCAACAAATCCTGCGGCTATTATTCCGATGCCAAATACATATGGAGAAAATGTACCCGCTATGGGAGCAAGAACTTGTCCAAGTTCCACCGGGCTTGCGAAGAATGAAGAATTAGCGGCTCTTGGGATACCCGTAAATGCCATTTCTGCAATTATCATCAGAGTTTCTGTTGATATGGCACCAATAAGGGTCTCTTTCCTCATTATCCGAACAGACCGACGTCTACCTACCGTGAAACCACCATTTTCAAGTTCTCTAAGCTTCATGCCTGTAGCGGACGCCTGGAAAAATATCATGAAAGGCATGATCACGGCGCCAACATTTGCAGCAAGCAGGAAAAAGAAACTGTAAGTTGGTACCAGAAGAATCGGGTTTTCGAGAGGGGATGAGAAGGGTATTATTCCGCGATAAAACAGGGAGATGAGAAGCGAAATCACGAGAATCAGGGAGATCAAAATCAATGGTTTTTCTGCCTGGGAATATTTTCTTCTGGTGATTATGGCTATGTGTATAACATACACCACGGGAATGGAATAAAAAAGAGAAATTCCAATTATTTCCAGTCCTACTCCTATTCCAAGATATTCTATTCCGTATGTGATTATATCAGTCAATGCCATTGGAAAAGCAACAACTGAAGCAATTTTAGTTCCATAATTCCTCCGCACAACAGTTCCGAGTCCGTTCTTCGTTGCTATGCTGATCCTGCCTGCAAGTTCCTGGACGGTATATAGGGGGATTATCAGTATAAGCATGACCCATATAAGCCCATATCCAAGGGTTGCACCCGTCTGAGCGGCACCAATATAGGATGATACGTCCATATCGGCCATCATTGCGAGCCATGCTGGACCAAACATCATAATGGTATCTTTCATGAAAAATCTCTTTTTCACTGCTATGTTTGATACCATTTTATATCACGTTATATCCAAGTAATACCGAATTTGTAGTTACTGAGATTAGGTTAGCCTAACTATCTATTTAAAACATGTTAACTCCCATGTTCATAAATATCATATATGGCAAGAATTCAGTCAAGATTCTGTTAAAATAGAGTATATTGGTGGTTTTATAGCAGATGTTTTTCAGGGTGCTTCAATGATGAGAGTTGTCTCCATACACAATTCAGATACATTCATGATTATATATAATTCACAGGCTCAAGGTAACATTTTCATTTCCAAAAGTATCAGATATCAAACACCACGATGGCGAATCCATCTATTACATCATATACGAGGTCATGGTAAGTTATGCCTTTTATCACGTTCGAGTATTCATGCGAATCTCCAATTTTCGAGAAACTCATTATAGTCTTCATTGAATTGTTATTCAAGGAGAATTCCTTTATCCCGACATAAATTATGCTGTTAGCGTCCAGTTCAAATATGAGTCGAGAAAGGAAATCAACAAATAGGTTTTCAATCGTGCCGGAGGTTATGCTTAATTCAGTCTCTCCGGAAATTCCAGAGAATTCATCCACTGTTATCTTATTGAAGGCGTAAACTGCGTTGGAAAAAATCTCCTTATGAGACCTTCCAAATATTTTTACGGATAGATCAGCAGTATGATCCAGTAGTTCGAATCTCAAATCTTTTCCACTGGCAGGCATCTTCTTTGCCGTATAAAGCGATGGGATATATTACTTCCTTGGCAATATTTTGGTGCTGTTTAATTCCCAGACAACATAGTTTTCACCTGTACCCATGGTTAACATCTTACCACTTTCGACAACTTTAATTCCTAGGCAGGAGTCTTGACATGATACGAATGACACGTGTCATAATTGATTACTTAAGAAATGGGCACAGGATAATTGCGGAAGACCTTGATCAACGCCTGCAGGTATTGAAGGATGGAGAAGTTATAGCAGATACAAGACAACCCTTGCTGTTGAATGAAGATGGGCATAAACCAGTATATTACATCCCCATGAAAGATATAAGCGACGTACTTGTCCCATCCACCACCCATACTGTGTGCCCATACAAGGGAAGGGCGTCCTACTTCTCAATAAAAACGGATCATGGGTTGCTGCGAGACAAGGCGTGGCAATACTCAGAACCAACAGAGGAATTTATTGGTATAAAAGATTATGTTGCTTTTTACAGTGATGCTGTTGAGATTGAAGTTTCCTGAAATAAATAATGATATTTTCAAAACTCCTACTTTAATAAACTCTAAAAAAGAATGAAAAATATATTTTATAGCCTTATTCAGGCTTTTCTGATGATATCACAGGTATTGGTTCATCAAGGTTCAGTCCGATCTCATCGTCCCTGAGCTTTCTCCCTATGCTTCTCTCGTAGAAGGAGATG
>JAKADT010000114.1 GCA_021820245.1 Thermoplasmata archaeon
AGGTCTATGAGGTATATGTCGTGATCGACTATGAGAGCGCTTTTCTTGTTCGCCTCCATAACCCTTCTTATGATCTTTGCAGCCGCCATTCTGTAGACACTGTCGAGGTGTGCTGAAGGCTCATCCATAAGGTACAGATCAGCATCCCTGCTCAGGGTAAGGGCTATGGAAAGCCGTTGGAGCTCTCCTCCGGACAGATCGCTGACATTCAGGCTGTACATTTCCTCAATATCAAGGGGCTTCAAAATCTCATTCTTTACAAAACCGCTTGCAGCGAGTTCCTTCAGGGATGACAGAACAAGATCTTCCACAGTTCCATCAAAATCAGTCGATATATATTGCGGTTTGTAAGCTATCTTAATGTTTTCACCCAGCGTCCCCGTATCCGGTTTAAGTAAGCCTGCAAGTATCTTCATAAGGGTGGTCTTTCCAAGGGCATTTCGTCCCAGGACACCGATCACCTGGCCGGATTTTATTTCCCCAGGGTTAACATGGATGGTGAAATCTCCCAGATTTTTGGTCAGATCCATCCAGCTGATAACGGTCTGGCCTGTACTGCTTCTTTTCTGGGATTTTTCCTGGAAATCTATTGAATAATTCCTTATTCTGACATTCTCTTCCCGAAGATAACCGGAAAGAAATGAATTTATTGCCCTGTTTGTGGTTTTCTGGTCAACAATGACTCCATAGACTCCACTCTGGCCGTAGACAAGATGCACATTATCCGCCATCCAGTCAAGTATTGCCAGGTCATGCTCCACAATCATTACAGTCTTCTTTGCTGCGAGCTTCTGAATTGTATTTGCAACATTGACTCTTTCTCTTATATCCAGGTATGATGACATTTCATCCATGAGGTATATGTCAGCGTCTTTCAGAAGCGATGTGGCAATTGCAAATTTCTGCAGTTCCCCGCCGGAACAGCTCTCAACATCCTTTTGCAGTGATCCTTCCAGATTCAGCTGTGATACAACAATATCGAAATTTCCCGTCTGGTCATTTTTCTTGAGAATTTCACCTATCTTTCCCTTAACAGCCTTTGGTATGAGGTCAACATACTGTGTCTTCACAACAGCTTTCTTCTCTCCAGTATAAAGGGCTGTGAAATAGTCACCCATCACAGTTCCGGAAAGCCTCTCCATGACGTAGTCCTTTGAACCTGTTTCTTCATATTTTCCGAAGTTCGGGACAGTTATGCCTGCAAGGATGTTTATTGTGGTTGTTTTTCCCATTCCGTTCGGCCCAAGTATGGCTGTGACCTTTCCGGGAGCTATATTTGGTATGGAATAAAGCCTGAATGAGTTCATCCCGAATTGATGAAAAGTCTCCTTGTTCATCTCGTCAGGCACTGAGACAATCTTTATTGCGCCGAATGGACATCGGTGCACACATATTCCGCATCCAATGCAAAGTGGTTCAGTTATTACCGGCTGTTCGTTCTCTACAGGGAATGCAATTGTGGGAGTACCACTTCTAACCGGTGGGCAGAAGAACTGGCATTCGTGGTGGCATTTTTTTGGATGGCATCTTTCTCTGTCAAGAACCGCAATATGCATAAAAACACGCTTAATTCATCTTCCAGGATTCATCTGAAAGTTCTTCATATATCTGGAACTCGTCTGTATCTTTCACCTGGGTATCTACATTCTTCATCTGAGAAAGTTCTATTATTTTATGAACGTTAAGTATCCAGTAATGTATTCTCCATTCCCGCCCATCGTAAAGAGTGGTTTCCTCTCTTTCTGTCTGAAGTACCCCTATATCCTCCATGGTATAGAATGCATCCCGATCTTCGGGTTCAAGCATATTATCTATCACACGATCATTGTATCCAAAGAAGTTGATTAGATGCTCTGCCGCTTCAGCAGCTTCCTCCTGGCTCATCCTTCGCTGCTGCAGGCTCAGCCCCTTGCTAATCGCCTGTGATAATTCAATCATGTTAGTATAATTCCTGTGGAATGTTACTGAATTCGTACCGTTGTTGTTACCTTTCATATGATCCATCTTTGTTGTTACCAGAACAGGTAACCCTTATCGCAAATTCGTTATTAAGCTTATCCGGAAATAAGCATATCCTGATCTTTATGTCGTGTTTCACCGGTTATCTTGCTGTTTATTAAACTCGATTTGCGACCTGATGTAATATATATGAAAACATCCATTAATAAACATGGTGATTTTGAAATCTGAACAGATTGATTTCAAGAACTTACATAAAAAATGGATGGAAATCTCAACATGAATAATTTTTAGTGTATGTACCGATCTGGGAAAAGACAGCAGTGATTATAGATGAATCCAGAATTTACAGTTTTTCCCACAAGAATCAGGTATTTTGAAGAGGAAAGAGGAAAGGTTCAGGTTGAAATATTCAGCACTGAGGAGATCGAGAAAGGGGACAACATAACCGAAATCCGTTCATCAAAAGTAGATCTGCATCGTTATATTGCCCAGATCTCGGGAAACGAACTCGTGGATATTTATCAACACGCAGGCGTTTTTGCAGGATATGAGGAAAAAATATCAACCATGTTTTTCATTTCAAATCAAAAAACTGACTTCTCAACAAAAATAATGGGCGTTTTAAACGTAACTCCAGATTCATTCTATCCCGGTTCAAGAATCGAAAGCCACAATATTTCCCGGATTGACAGGCTGCTTGATGAGAAGCCTGATATTATAGATATAGGTGGTGAGAGCACAAGACCAGGAAGTTCTCCCGTAGATCCTGGGAAGGAGACTGCAAGGATCTATCCAGTTCTGGAATATGTTTCCAACTGTTCAAACATTCCAATATCCATAGACAGCAGAAATCCGGAAACCATATCAAGATGCCTGGATCTCAGGGTAGATTACATAAACGACATAACAGGTTTCTCAAACCCAGGAATGGTTGAGATAGCCTCTGAGACGGGACTTAAATCCATTGTTATGCATATGAGGGGAACTCCGAAGAACATGCAGGAAATGACTGGATACGACGATATTGTCATGGAGATCAACTCATTCCTGGTTGAGAGGATCGACAGGATGATCTCTTCGGGGGTGAAGCCGGAGAATATTATCGTGGACCCTGGAATCGGGTTCTCCAAAACATATCAGGGAAACCTGGAAATACTGCGGAACATAGAATCGTTCAGGGGTGCATTTCCGTTACTGGTAGGGACGTCAAGAAAAACATTCATAGGACACATAACAGGTAAGGATGTAAACAACAGGCTTGCAGGAACAATAGCAACTTCAGTCTATCTGGCCGGAAAGCATGTCGACATAATCCGTGTTCATGACATTGCTGAAAACAGGGATGCCATAAAGGTTATGTCACTTCTATCAAAAGTATGACATTGAGATATCTGAAAAATCCCACGCAACTTCCTTCAGGACTGTTTACCCTTCACACCGCTGCATTTTTCACAGGTTCCTGATAATATTAAACTCACATTCTCAACGGTAAAACCATCCAATGAGTTAAGGTCGTTAATCAGTTCATTGCTTATTGGGACATCCGTGATCTTCCCGCAGTTGCTGCATATAAAGTTTCCATGGAACTCGTGGTTGGTTTCAAACCAGGTTGTTCCATTTGCCTCGAAGGAGTTTATTGTACCTGCATCTCTCAGAGCTTTCAGAATGTTGTAAATGGTTGCAAGAGTAATGGTCGGTTCAATTTTTCTAACCGACTGGTAGACATCTTCAGCAGTGAAATGGCCGGGAGTTTTGCTGTTCACATATTTTATAACCTGTAACCTCTGTGGGGTTATCTTGAATTTTGATTCCCGAAGTGCATTCACATAATATTCTTTAGACATTTCCAGCATATATTAATTAAAATCTAATAACGTTTACTGAAA
>JAKADT010000115.1 GCA_021820245.1 Thermoplasmata archaeon
CCGGTGATCGCCAAGGGCGATCCCGAAAAGCAGGATGAATTTAAAAACTCATAGAACTGATCCTTGATGGAAGATCTATTATGTTCATGGATGAGTGCCATTTCTATCGACACGGTACAAGGATGAGGGCATGGTATCCACCCGAAGATCTTGAACCCATAGTACTGCAGGAACCAAACAGGAAGTGCATAAGCGCATTCGGTGCCGTAAATATAAGGAATGGAAAGCTTATCACAAAGATCACTGACAGGTACAATGCGCTCATATTCCTGGAGTTCCTCTCAATGGTACATGCAAGATTCCCGGACAGTATTCTTGTGCTGGACAATGCATTGTATCACCATGCTGGCATAATCACGGATTACGCATTTCTGACAGGCATTGATCTTCTCTTTCTTCCTTCATACTCGCCAAAGCTGAACCCAATAGAAAGGGTGTGGAAACTGGTAAAGAAGAATGCAAACCACAACAGGTATTTCCAACTGCTCAGTGATCTGGGAGGCGCTCTTGTAGGCGAATTCAGCAAACACTCAAAACCAAATGGGGAATTGACCTAATTAGGTGTAATCACTTAAGACGTAATGTATAGTTACGGAGTAAAATACGAGATCAGTTGAATTTGACCAAGACATAAAGAAGTAAGATTTCTATGGCACTATCATAGAAATTGGTTTTTTATCTACTTTAATCTCTTTTGAAACACCTCTGATCTGATCCAACGATACCAGTCTGAGTATCTCTTTAACCTGGGTGTTCATGTTTATTTCTCTTATTGCAGTGTTAAATGTTTTCTTCCTCTTAATATACTCGGAAGCAAAGGACCTGCCCATAAAATCTATACCTTTAAAGTCCAAATCAATGTCAGCAGAATTCATTTCGGACAATTTTACGAAAAGATCCACAGCCCACTGCCTTAAAGTCAAATCATGTGTTTTCAACAAATCTGAAACTTTTGCCTCCATAAACGAGACATGTTAATTTTGTATTAAATGTTTACATCGTTTCGTAAGAGTTCAGGCAGATGAAGTCGTCCCGGCTTAGCCGTAAACGTAAGTTTTTTCCCTCGTTCTGTATGATTCAAGAACACTGAAAGCACTGGTGAAGCCACTTTCACTTGGTTTCATCTTTTCTGGCATTGGCTGGATTGTGGTTCAGCAGCATTCTGATCGCCTGCGGCAGTTTCAGACCTGTAATGATATGGTTATCTATTTTTATATAACATTCTCAGGAGGTCTCACGGTGTATTCACAGAAATCGTTCTTCATCTTCTTATAATTCTTCTGGGGTTCGTCGATGATCTTCTGATCGTCCGAACATCTGGCAGGTGTTTTTCATTTTTCATATCATAATTCGTTAATTATTTAGTGGTCTTTCACAGCATACCGCCGATTTCGATGAATTTCAGAACACTGAACTTAATATGGGATGCTCTTACTTTATCATGCCTTCAAAAAAATGTGCACATGAATAGATATGGTTGACACGTCCATCAAAGTCCCAGGATTCGTTCTGAAAAAATTTCATGTCTATGATGTTATAATAAATAAGGAAAAAAATGTATATTATTTCCTTTTAAATAAGGAAACTTTATACATAAGTATGAAATGGTCAGTATATGCCTGATATTTCACTTTACAAACGAAAGATAGCTGACTATCTCGAAGAAAAGATCCCGGAAACAATAAGACGGGACATAACAGTATCAATGAATGAAAAGTTAAGAAGGGCCATCACAATCGTCGGTCCGAGACGTTCTGGAAAAACATATGTAATGTTTAAAATCATCAACGATCTACTTAAGTCTCTTCCGAAAGAAAAGACTCTTTATCTAAATTTTGAGGATATTGATATTAGCAGGCTTTCGGTTAAGGACATTAAGGATCTTATATATTACATGTTCACAACGTATGAAGATCAACCAGGTCAATTATATCTGTTTCTTGATGAAATTCAGGAGATAACTGACTGGGAAATCCTGATCAGGAATTTGATTGACGATACAAGATTCAATGTTATGATAACCGGTTCCTCCTCTAAATTACTGTCTCAGGAAATCTCCACACGACTGAGGGGAAGGACACTGAGTTATATTCTGACCCCACTATCATTCCCTGAGTTTTTGAGGTTTAAAGATTTCAATATGAGTAAATTAGTATCAACTGACCAGGTTAGTAGGATCCAGAATTTACTGCTGGAATATATTGAATATGGAGGATATCCGGAGGTAGCTCTTTTCGGGAGCGAGAGAATAAGGATATTAAACGAAATATTAAATCTTGCAATAGAAAGGGATATCCTGGAAAGGTATGGTTTTAGAAACTCACATATTTTGAAATTGCTGATTCTCAATATATCTATCTCTTCAATCTTCTCTATCAATAAGTTCTATAGATATGCCAAAAACCAGTCATACGAGGTAAGTAAAGATACACTCTATAGCTACATATCAGCTCTGGAAGACAACAACATAATTTACAGCATGCATAACTTCAACACTTCTCCCATAAAAAGCAAGAAAACCCTTGCGAAATATTACTTTGTAGATAACGGATTACTCAGGGTTTCTGGAAATACTGATATTTCAAAGAGGATGGAGAATGCCGTCTACATGAATCTTTTCCGCACCTATGGAAAGGAAAAAATTAGTTATTATATAACAAAGAATGGAAAAGAAGTTGATTTTCTGATAAATAACAGTCCAATCAGGCTTATCAATGTTGCATTTTCACTGGAAAATCCTGCAACGAGAGAAAGGGAAATTAAAGGTTTACTTGAAGCTTCCAGTGAAATTGGCGAATGTGAACTGGAACTTGTTACAATGAACGAAGAAGGTTTAGATCATAATATATCCATAGTGCCCCTATGGGAATTCCTTATGGGCTGATGAATGTGTTATTGCGAACAAAAATATTCAACAACTCTATTTTCTCCGAATAAAGGTACATTATGACAAAAGACGTCTCAACACGGCGCAACATGAAATTGTGAATCAGCTCCCTGTGTGACATTCTTCTACAACTAACGCGGGCTTCCGATTTCATCTGCTGATGGATGATACTTTCATGAATCAGGCATTCTGCCCTACCAGCTTCCATAAACGTAAATTCACTCTTCTTCGAGTACTACAACTTTTTTGAGGTCAAATCTCCTTGTGTTTGTTTTCGCACTCATTTCCTTATCACGCATCAGGTTACGTTTCCGGATGTCCATTCACACTGCGACATTCTCTTGAATCCTTGACAACTACTGGGTTTTTGAAGAATCCGTGGGATATTCTGTCAAGGTGCAGCAAACCCCGGTAGACTCTGCGCATTGGTTCCCCGTTGTTCCATTAGTATTCCTCAGATGCTTTCAGATCTGTCAGTTTTGGGGCATCTACTCGTATGTCATGCCTTTATCGTTTTAGTTCATCTTACTTTGCATACCAGGAAAATGTTTCCACATAAATTTGGATGATCGTGTGTTTTTCTCAATGAACTTCTTCTTTTCTTCATTGGTATAAGTCCTTAATCTGTAGGTTTTATGTGTGCTATTGATATAGTCTATGATAACGATAGCATTATATACACATAATATATACATTATTAACAATGAAAGCTGAAGAAGTCCTGAACCTGTTACAGATATCCAGAAAGACGCTTCATGTTTATGCACATGATGGCAGGATCAGGTACACTGTGATGCCTAACAAGCGGTATGATTACAGTGAAGAGGATGTTTATAAAATACTGAACAAAGATGTGAAGAGGAAAACGGTTCTCTATGCCAGAGTTTCCACATCAAAACAGAAGAATGATCTTCAGAACCAGATCGATCAGATGAAGCAGTGGTGCT
>JAKADT010000025.1:0-6531 GCA_021820245.1 Thermoplasmata archaeon
ATGAGCGAGAGATTTCCGGGTAAGCACAGGATTCTTGTTAATGGCAAACAGATTATAGATTACGAACTGGAAAGGATCAGGAGATCTGGATGTTTTGAAGAGCTGATTGTTCTTTCCAAAGACATATACCTGACAACAGGGAATGCCCGTATATTGAAGGATACAACGGAGGGAACACTCATTGATTCTATACTTTTTGCCCTTGAACAGGAAAGCCTTTTCATGGCTTTTGCCGGCGATATGCCGCTTGTATCTCCCCAATTCATAAAGACAATGTGCAGCATTTACAGTGGAAAACCCATTGTGCCACAATGGAAAAACGGAAAGCTTGAACCAATGATGGCAATATACAATAATTCCCTGATTCCGGGTCTTAAATCATATATAGAATCTGGAAAAAAGAGCCTTAAAGATTTCATACTCAATTCCGATTTTTTGAGAGTGGAAATTCCAAATGAAAAATATATGGAGAATTGTTTTTTAAATGTGAACTACCCTGAAGACCTTATGGATGTTGAAAAACTGCTTTGAGCATCATTTATCAGTTTCTTCCGGATGTTTATGGATCCGTACTGTCTCTAATTTCGGTTGATCTCAGAATATACATGATCTGAAATGGAAAGTATAATTTCGTTTGCAACTCCCTGTGCGTCAGGTGACCCAGGCACAACAAAGACAGGTTTTCCGGATATAATGAAGAGAGATGCGTCCGAAAGTACAGTCAGCGGTCCAGATCTTTCAAAACTGATCTTCCTGAAAAGCTCTCCAAAGCCCTTTACCTCCCTGTCCGATAATTTTCTCAGTACAGTTGTGGTCATGTCAAATGCTGTGATCCCGGTTCCTCCAGAATATACAAACACATCAAAGTCATCAAAATTAACGGTGAATGCCTTGAGTATTTCCACCATGCTGTCCTTCACTACTGTCCTTCTGGATTTTTTACCTTTTTCCTGGAACAGGCTCTGCATCAGCTTACCGGTTTCGTCATTATCAAAAGTTCTTGTTGTTGAGACTGTCACAAGGAGATATGACAGATCCTTTACCGGAAGATCTTTGTGGACCATCAGTCTGCACCCTTGAGGGGGATTTTTTCCTTAAGATCAACCTTTATGTTGCTTATTTCAGTATTTGGATACTGTCCATTGCTGTCCTTTTCCATGTATTTAACCATGTCCCATACAGTGAGAAGAGACGCAGAAACACAGTTAAGTGCCTCCATCTCAACTCCAGTCTTGTATCTGGCTGATACTTCACATGTGCATTTAATCCCTTTTTCCTCGATGGTGAATTTCGATTCTGCATGATCCAGTGCGATAATATGACAGAACGGTATGGTGTCGGGTGTATGCTTCGAGGCCATTATTCCTGCCGCCCTTGCCGTGCTCAGGACGTCCCCTTTCTTCACGTTACCTTTCTGAATTGCTTCCAGTGTCTCCTGCTTGAGTTTTATGAATCCAGATGCCACGGCAGTCCTTCTTACAATTTCTTTATCACCGATATCGATCATGATTAACCACCACTGACCGGTGGGAATATGGCGACCTCATCTCCATCCTTCAACTGAAGTTCATGGGAAGCAAAATTCCTGTTAACCGAAACGAGGACATCCCTCTTTGTCCTGCCCATGTCTGGATATTTGTCCCTTATCCTTACAAGCAGATCAGAAATGGGTGCACCCTCATCCACTACTATTGTATCCTGATCAGTTCCCGTTATATCCCTGAAAAGTGCGAAGTACCTCACCACTATCTTCATAATTTTCCCTCCAGTATGGCTCCCTGCCCTTAACTGCTTTCCTGTATATATTAATGAGTCTCTCCTCTGAGTTCCCATTTCTGACCTCCCTCAATATATCAGTGTAATTGTCGTTTCTCATGAGGCATGGTTTAAGGAGACCAGTTGAAGTCACCCGTATCCTTGTGCAGTGATTGCAGAAGTCCGAATTCATCATTGGTTTGACAAATTCCACATCGGCATATCCGTTCTCTGTTTCAACAATATATCTTGGCCTGTTGTGGAGAATGTTGTGTTTCACCTCCACTGCGCTCCTGATCACCTCTTTCTCGATTGGGTTGAGATCAACGTGATATTTCTGGAAGTCTTCTGAATTTATGTTTTCTCTGGTTGTTTCATACTCTATGAACTGAACTCTTACCCCAAGTAGGGCGGACAGGTTCACAAGTCTCTGTATCTGGTCTTCATTGACCTCTTTTAGAACGACGAAATTAAGTTTTATTGGATCTATGCCCGCCGTCTTTGCTGCCTTTATACCCTCAATAACCTTATCCATGGAATCTGTACCTGTAATAAACTGGAAGCTTTCCCTTTCCAGTGAGTGAAATGAGATGTTGATTCTATCCAGGCCAGCCTCCTTCAATTTCTCGGCATAAACGGGAAGCATGAAACCGTTGGTTGTCATGGATATGTCTCCAGTAATATGTTTCCTGGTTCTCCTCACTATATCAACAATATCATTTCTCATGAGAGGCTCCCCACCAGTGAATTTTATACTGTTGACCCCCATATTATGACCGATTTCAACAATTCTCTCTATCTCACCTGGAGTCATTTTCTCTGAGTGGACGCCCGTGCCTTCCATGTGACAGAAAAAGCACTTGAAGTTGCAGGTTGTATTGACCTGTATCCGCATGCTTGTAACTGGTCGACCGTAGTCGTCAGTGATCATAACACAACTATTTTAGAATCATTAATAACCTTTGTGTGACTGAGAAGTACGACATAATGAACCATAAGGTTCACAATATTTCAACGTTGTTTCAATGCCATGCTTTTTCACCATCAGCCGTTATATCCATTTTCCAGATTGGAGCACGTGTTTTAACCTCGTCAATTACAAACTGGCACGCCCGGAATGCCTCTGCCCTGTGAGGAGACGATACACATATTGCAACGCTGTCTTCCTTTATTCCCAGCCTTCCAAGCCTGTGAATGAGGTTTATGTCTGTTATGTGGAATTTATCCATTGCCTCCTTCACAATCCTGTCCAGCTCCTCAACCACCATTTCCTCATATGCTTCATAGAAAAGCCACTGTATCTCCTTATCTTCGGAATTTTTCCTCACTGTGCCAAGGAATACAACTATTGCTCCTGCTTCGGGATTTCGTGTGATCTCAATTAATTCGTCAATATCTATTTTTCTTCTCTGGACCGAGCATTTCAACTTACCACCAGGCCTTTAACATGACATATCTTATGTATGCTATTAAACAATATGCCTATGGTCTTCACACGAAATAGATCTAGAGAAATGATTCCAGCCACAACGAAAGAAGTGTCATGGTCAGGACTGGAAGTGCAATTGCAAATCCAACTTTCATGTAATAACTGTAACTTATTGTTATGCCCTTCTTTTTATTAAGTGTGTAGAGCCAGAGAAGTGTGGCCAGGGACCCTATTGGAGTAAACTTTGGTCCAATGTCGTTTCCAATGACATTTGCATAAATTAAAGAAGAACCACCATGGATTGAAGAGATGCTCAAGGCACCCAGCATTACTGAGGGCATATTGTTCATGCCGGCTGCCATGAATGAGAAAAGATATCCTGAAAGTATTATCTTTATTGGATCAGACAGCATGGATATATGGATCAGGAGATACGATATCAGATATGTGAATCCTTCCCTTCCCATACCGAAAACAACAAGATACATTCCGAATGAAAACAGCACAATCTGCCATGGGGCTTCACTGAGGACCTTTTTAATATCAATATTGGATCTGTAGTACGAAAACAACATTACAATCACAGCCGCAGACATTGATACAAAGGCTATGGGCACATCGTAATAACCCCCTATTGAATACGCCGCAATAAGAATGATGACAGTTGGTATTGCGATCCTGAAGATGTATGGTTCCCTGATTGCCTTTTCTGGATCCTCCAGATTATCCAGGTGATATTTTAGAGGTATTGATTTTCTGTAAAATAGCCAGAGAATAAATAGGGAAGAGGCTATGGAAACAAGATCAGGGATTATCATCTCCCCAGCGTAGCTGTTGAAGCTAATTCCGAAGTATGTGGTGCTGACTATGTTTACCAGGTTGCTCACTGGCAGTGGCAGGCTTGCAGAATCTGCTATGAATCCTGTAGCCATTATGAAGGGTATTACCTGCTTTTTTGGGAATTTCAGATTTACCAGAATCTCGTAAACGATTGGCGTGAGTATTAGAGCCGTTCCGTCATTGGCAAAGATCGCTGATATACCGGAACCTAATAGAATTATGAGCAGAAAAAGTGTAATGCCGTTCCCTCTGGCAAAGCGAGCTATTTTCAGGGCCGTGTATTTGAAAATTCCTGCTTCGTCAAACAATAGGGAAATGAGGATGATGGCTATGAATGTGAAGGTGGCGTTCCAGACTATACTCCACACAACAAGAACACTTTCAAGATCTATGGTTCCAAGTGCCAGACTCACCAGAGCACCGGCCATGGCTACATAACCTATTCCTATGTTTCTGGGTCTCTTGAGGACCAGTACAAGTGTGGTTGCAAAGATGATAACTGATACGGGAAAAAGTATGCCCAGATTGAACATGTGATTCAAATCCTGAATATTGAGGGTTCAGTCATCATTCAGGATTTTTCCTTGCAAGTTCCAATACATTTTTCTCTATCATGTCCCTTATGCGCCGCACTTCTTCAATGGGCTTACCCTTTGGATCAGGAAGATTCCAGTCCACAATCTTTTTCTGCAACGCCGCAAGGAGTGGAGCCGGACATGCCTCCTGGAGGGAACATCCCATCACGATTACGAGATCCGCCCAATTTATCATACTGTCGTGCAGCATTGTCGGTTTTGAATCTGACATGTCGATTCCCTTTTCCCTCATTGCCTCCATCACCACAGGGTTTACACTCACGGAAGGCAGAGTTCCCGCACTCTGTGCATTCATTCCAAGTTTTTTTGCGAATGCCTCAGCCATCTTGCTTCTTCCGGCGTTTTCCACGCATACAAAAAGATAATTTTTGTCCTTCATTTTTATTCACCAAAGCAGGTTTTCCAGACGAATTCTCCGAAACTCTCATCGCTGATTCTGTAATATGTCCATTTGCCACTTTTCCTTTTTGTGATGAGATCGGAATTCTCCAGGATTCCAAGATTTCTGGATACAGAAGATTGATGCATATTCAGAAGATATTCGATTTCACAGACACATTTTTCCCCATTTCTCAGCAAGAGAAAAATTTTCAGCCTTGTCAGATCTGAGAGTGCCCTTAATTTCTTCTCAGTAATTCTTATGGCACCTGACCGGATGGGTTCTTCCAGTGATCTTATGAGGTTTCTGGAGCCTTCAATATCTTCCATTGTGCAGACCCCTTTCTGGATAATGTGTTCAAGCGAAGAGTCCCCTGGATTTTCCATGAGTATCAGATTGTTATCATATATTTGAATATGTGCATATGTAGATATGTAACTCCAACATGGTTAAAATGACGATTCATAAACGGGACGGAAAACTAAATACTGCCATAGATTACGATAAACCATGCCACAGACAGCTTTGATCATAATTGATGTCCAGAAAGGTATGTTTACACATGATGACCCGGTTTTTAAGGGTGAGGAACTTGTGTCAGAAATTTCATCATTTGCTGGGAAATCCAGGGAAGCCGGGATTCCTGTCGTGATTGTACAGCATTCCGGATCGAAAGGTGGTTCACTGGAGCCAGATACCGAGGGATGGCGACTCAGGGACGAGATACTGAGTGAAAGTTCAGAACCTGTCGTTCATAAGAACACCCCTGACTCATTCTTAGATACCGATCTGGATCTTATACTGAAGAGCATGGATGTGAATCGCCTGGTCATATGTGGGATACAGACTGAATTATGTGTGGATACAACCTGCAGATCTGCATTTTCCCATGGGTACAGAGTTGTTCTTCTTTCTGACTGCCACAGTACCTGGAGTAGAGGAGATATATCTCCACAACAGCTTATATCCAACACCAACAGTATAATTTCAGACTGGTTTGGAGAAGTTATGACCGCCAGTGAGGCAGAGGAAAAAATTCTGAGTAAAGTAGAATGAGGTCTATCTGTATTATGAGGTTTCTTGAAAGGTTAACTGATCGCCTGTTTTGAAATTTACCTCCTGCAAACCTCAATATTCTTCCTAATTCCAGAGGTTCTCATTAAAATACAGAAGATATTCCTGAGATGATTTATTGAAAGTTCAGGGATTTATCTGGCAGTGATTTTACCTGTTTTAATTCAATATCCGGCGGTTAATTACGGATGCCATGAAACAGGCATTTCAAATATTTCTAAAAAAATTAAGTAGTCTTAGAATATATTGAAGTAATGAAAGATGGTTTTGCCTACATTCCATCCCGGGATTCGGTTGAAAGTACAAATCTCTATTATCTCATGAAGAAACGTGGTTTTGGAACCATTGAGAATCTTTACGATTGGGCTGATTCAAACCGTGAGGAATTCTGGGACTCCATGGTAAAGGAGTTGAACATTACATTCTTCAGGCATTATGACAGGATTTTTGATGATACT
>JAKADT010000025.1:6631-14134 GCA_021820245.1 Thermoplasmata archaeon
TGGTTTTGGAACCATTGAGAATCTTTACGATTGGGCTGATTCAAACCGTGAGGAATTCTGGGACTCCATGGTAAAGGAGTTGAACATTACATTCTTCAGGCATTATGACAGGATTTTTGATGATACTTCAGGAAAAGAGTGGACAAAGTGGTTCACTGGAGGTACTGTGAATATAGTGTACAATGCTGTTGAAAAATGGAAAGATAGTGAAGGTTATGCAATAAAATTCGAGAACGAGAAGGGGGAGAGACGTTACCTTACCTACAATGAACTTGATGAACTCACAGGAAAACTTGCAGGTGGACTCCTGGATCTTGGCGTGAAGAAGGGAGACAGGATCGGAATATACATGCCACTAAATCCTGAATGCGTGATTGCATTCTATGCAGCAATGAGAATTGGAGCTGTTTCTGTCCCTATATTCTCCGGTTATGGAAGAGATGCCCTGCAGACAAGAATTGACGATGCAGGAATCACATTTCTTTTCACATCGGCGGGATATTCGAGAAAGGGTAAGGAGGTAAACATGGCCGAAACTGCCAGAACTGTCCAGAATGTACACCTCATAATTTCCGGAGAGACAGAACTTCTCCATGGAGAACTCTCATTTTCTGATCTTGTGAAAAATGGAAAATATACAGAATCTGTCCAGACGGGAAGTGAGGATCCTGCAATAATGCTATACACCTCAGGGACAACCGGCAAACCCAAGGGAACCGTCCATGTGCATGGAGGCACCATTGTGAATGTGACCAAGGAGGTGAAATACTATATGGATGCCCGTCCCGGAGATACCCTGTTCTGGATAACTGACCTTGGATGGATGATGGGGCCATGGGCGATAATAGGGGCAAACTGCCTTGGTGCCTCAGTATTCCTGTATGACGGATCAATAGATTATCCGGGCACAGACAGACTCTGGAGCCTTGTGGAAGGTAATGGGATAACGCTTGTTGGCGTGTCACCCACACTGATACGAAATTACAAATTCAAGGGAATCTCAAAGGCAATGAAAGGAGTCCGCCTGTTTGGTTCCACAGGTGAGCCATGGGACGAGGAGAGCTGGATGTATCTTTTCAATGTACTTGGATCTGGAAAAGTTCCAATTGCCAACGTTTCCGGAGGGACTGACATAATTGGATGTTTTCTGGCTTCCACCCCTGCAATTCCTCTTAAACCCAGATGCCTCTACCGTGGTCTTGGCATGAATGTATCTGTCTTTGATGACAGTGGCGGTGAGGTGCACAACCGAATCGGTTACCTTGTTGCCCGGGAACATACCCCCTCAATGACCAGAGGGATCTGGAAACAGCCTGAACGATACAGAGAGAGTTACTGGTCAAAATTTGACGGTACCTGGAATCAGGGTGACTGGGCCGAAATGGATGATGATGGATATTTCTACCTGTACGGTAGATCTGATGAGGTGATAAAGACCTCAGGAAAGAGAATTGGCCCCAACGAAGTGGAGGATTCAGTGCTGAAAATTCCAGATGCCAGTGAGGCCGCAGTTATAGGTATACCTGATGAAGTGAAGGGAGAAGCCATAGTGGTGTTCTATACGGGAAAGGGTGATGAAGAAACCGCTGCTCTCATCAAAAAACAGGTTGAGAAAAGCCTTGGAAAATCATTTTCACCAAAGTATGTAATAAACCTTCACACCCTTCCAAAGACAAAGAACGGCAAGATACTCAGACGAGTCCTCAGAACCACCTTTTTGGGAAATGATCCAGGGGATATAAGCAACATTGAGGATCAATCTGTCATAGATGAGGTGAGAGAAATGGCTGGAAAGATAAGGGGTGCCTGAAACGGAATCACGTGAATTTGACATAAAGCTTCTATCTGACGGAACATTCACTCTTGACCCGGGAGCTTTCTTCGGAACCGTACCGAAACCAATCTGGAGCAGTCATTTTTCCCTTGACATCAGGGACAGGGTAAAGCTTGCCCTTAATATCCCCTTCTTCATTGGAAGAAAGTATTCATTCCTCATAGATTCCGGCATTGGAAACGCCTTTGACTCACGTAAGGCCGAGATCTTCCAGTTCACAAAAGAAACGGACCTGCTGGAACAGGTGAGGATGTTCTCTTCGCCAGAAAAAGTTGACTTCATAATCCAGTCTCATCTTCATTTTGATCATGCGGGACATTCCATCTCCATGGAAAAGGGTAAGAGACACTTTCCAAATGCCAGGATAGTGGCACAGAAAGATGAAATCAGGAATGTGAGAAATACCAATGAAATAACCAGATCAAGCTATGGCATGGGCATTACAGGATCCGACAGCAGGCACCTTTCCCTGGTTGAGGGAAGCAGGAATATAAAGAGCGGAATAAAGGCAGTGAGAACAGGTGGCCATACATCTGGACACCAGGTGTTTTTCATTGATGACGGTCCCCTGAAAATAATGTATCCCGGGGATCTTATTCCAACAGCTTTCCATGTAAGGCCCCAGTATATAACGGCGATTGACACATATCCACTTGAAACACTCAGGATGAAGAAGAAGATTATCGAGAAAGCAATAGGTGAAAAATATGTATGTATTTTCAACCATGATCCTGATGTCAGGGCAGGTCTCATAACTGGAAGCGTTTCCAAGCCTGAGGTAACTCCGGTGGATATCTAGATTTTTATGCTGTCCTGCTCCGAGAGTATAAGGTCCATTGCAAGCTCAGCAATATCGGTTGCGTAGAGTCCGATTCTTGATATCTCCTCAACTGTTGCTGCCTTTGTGTAGATGTCCTTTATTGAGTTATCATTCAACAGATCGCCCCTGTGTCTTATGACTTCATCTTTCCGGTTTATTATACTGTTCAGGTTTCCATATGCCCTTGCGTAGAAGGAGGTGATTGCCTCTTTGTACATGGTCTGAACAAGCGTGAGAAATGAACTGATGCCATCCGTGTTGCCTTCCACACTACCCAGGGCGTTTCCCCAGATTCTGGAAAGGTTTACCGTGTGATCTGCAATCCTTTCAAGAATCCTGGAGAGTATGAGGAAGAAAATCCTGCCTGTATCCCCCTGGCCATTCTTCAGTACTTCCCGGTATATGTACCACTGATAGCGATCAACATCATCGTCCCTTTTTTCAATACTTTCCAGCAGATCCGGATCCTTCTTTTTTATCCCTTCAATCACATCGGCAAGCATGGTCTCAACATTGAGTGACATTCTTCTCACTGAGTTGTTAAGAGGAAATGTTGAAGAATCAATGACATTCTGAAGAACTACTGAATTTGCGGATTCCTCAAATATTTCAACACCCATGACAACTTTTGAGAATCTCCTGATCTCTTCCCTCAAACCGGGTTTCATGTGCCCATTCGTTCTTATGACGAGTGTATCGAAATTTGAAATGTAAAATGACGTCATTGTTCTCTGTAAAAGGTTACGATCCTTTCCATCGTTTTCTAAATTGATTGATTTAACAACTTCCTGGTGTTCCACTGATTTGCCACGAATCAGCAGATTCCCGTCCTCTTCTTCAAGTATGAGTTCTGTTCCTCTTTTCAGCCCGTTTTCCTTTGCCCATTTCGAAGGGATTGAAACTATGAAAGTCGATCCACCGGTCTGCTGTACCTTTCTTGTCGTTGTGTCCATGGATCATAATCACGGAGATATATATTTTATTTATTGTCCAGAAAAAATTCCCAGTCACAACTGTAAATAAATATATTTTGTTGGACTGATGTAAAAACTAAAAGTCGGAATTCTTTCTTCAGAACAGTTTTTTCCTGATTGCTCCGGTGATTTTCTGTTTCAGTTCCGGAGAAACTTCCTCTATGTTGTGTGCCGCCTTGGCATGATCCGATATCTTCGTAAAGAGTTCATCATTGCTCTTCGAGGCTGTTTCAAAAGCGCAGTCCATGCCTATATCCTTACATTTAAAATGGTAACTTGCCATATTTTATCAACTCTTAACAAGGCTCTTGAAGCATTTAAATTTTGTCACTGATATTTTTGCGAAATTATTTCTCTGTTGGGAGGTGAAATCAAACCTTAGATATACCTCAAACCAATCTTCAGGACAGATAGAAATGAAGCAGCCAGAACTTAAGAGGAGGGTGATCCAGGTTCTGGGAACATCATCCAACGCCGGGAAATCCACAATAGTTATGGCAATATGCAGATATCTGAGCAAAAAAGGCTACAGGGTGGCGCCTTTCAAGTCCATGAACATGTCACTGAACTCTGTTGCAATAGATGGAGGTTATGAAATACCAAGATCACAGTGGCTACAGGCATTCGCCGCCTCTACCAAACCGATTAAGGAGATGAGTGCCATACTGCTTAAACCTGAGGGAAAAGATGGTTCGCAGGTCATTGTAAATGGAAAAAGTATGGGAGTTATGTCAATCAGTAAATATTATGATTATCTTGTTGAGAATGGAAAAAGAGTTGTGAAGGAATCCCTGGACTATTTATGTGATAACTATGATGTGGTTGTGGCTGAAGGTGCTGGATCTCCGGCTGAAATTAATCTCCTGGATCGTGATGTTGCCAATATATATGTCTCAACACTATATGACACACCAGCAATACTTGCAGGGGATATTGAAAGAGGAGGTGTTTTTGCCTCTTTGTACGGAACACTGAAGCTTATGCCGAGATCTGATCTTGTAAAGGGCATGATTATAAACAAGATGAGAGGTTCAAAGAAATTCCTTGAAAATGGAATAGAAAAAATTGAGGAATTATGCGGTGTACCGGTTATTGGCGTATTACCGTATGTTGAGAATGTGTTTCTGCCGGGTGAGGATTCCCAGGATTACGGAAATACCATGCTTGATAATGGTAAAATCTGCCTTGTGAGATACCCAGCCATTGAGAATTACAGCGATACTGACCCACTGATAATATATGGCCTTGGCTACCGTTATGTCAGGGCATCCAACCTTAATGATCTGGATGCAGCCAGAATAATAATACTTCCAGGTTCAAAGAATGTGGAAACCGACATGAGATACCTCATGGAGACGGGATTAGCAGAAAAATTGCAGAGTGCAAGGGAAAGGGGTGCCATGATAATTGGAATCTGTGGAGGATACCAGATGCTTGGGAGGACAGTATCTGATCCGCATGGTACCGAGATGAAGGAAAGGTCGATCAGAGGACTTGGCATGCTTGATCTGGCCACTGAATATTCACCTGTAAAAACGGTTGATTCTGTCTCCTACACATTTAATGGAAGTAGGTTTGCTTCCCTGCCCTCTGGAACCGGCTACGAGATCCACTATGGAACAGTCTCTTCCAGTGAGAAGGATCATCTTCTTGAAATTGGTGGCCGAAAAGAGGGAACTGTATCTGCAGACGGGCACATAATTGGGACAAACGTACATGGAATCCTGGAGAACAGGGAATTTCTGGAGTACATTACAGGCGAAAAAATTCCAGACATGATCTATGGTGAAGAACTTATGAGAAGAATAGACATCATAACAAATTCTTTTATTGAAAACATGGATATGAGTTACATAGAGAGACTTGTAAAATGACTTTGAATCCTCTTGAAATTAGCCTATCAGTGCTTATGGGTGCGCTGATCGTGGATTTTCTATTCGGAGAACCAAGAAGTTACATTCATCCCAAGGTAGTAATAAGAAAAATTGGCACCTACTTTGACCAGTTTTTCAGGATTTCGAAGAACAAGTCTGCTGCCGGTTTCCTTTATTTGATCTTCATAACTGCCCTTAGCCTTATTCCTGTGCTGGCGATACTCAAAATTTTAAGCCTGTTTTCTGTCATTTATGTTGTGGCGGCAATCATAGTCCTGAAAAGCACTTTCTCCATAACTGTAATGGGTGAGGACGTACGACCAATTATCAGGGCTCTTGATGAAGGTAGCGTGGATGAATCCAGAATGTACCTTTCAAGGCTTGTCAGGAGAGATACTTCAAACCTGAAGGAATCTGACGTGGCTTCCGCCACAATCGAGTACATATCCAGAGGCATAGTGGATGATGTGTTCACTCCACTGATGTTTTTTGCCATATTTGGTGTCATTGGGGCACTGTTCACCAGAGTTGTAAATGTCCTTGACAATCTTGTGGGTTTCAAGAATAGAAGGAATAGGGAGTTTGGAAAATGGACTGCCATTGTTAAAACTATTGTCAATTACATACCTGCAAGAGTTGGTTCATTCATAATATTCTTCAGCTCGGAAATGCTGAACTACAGGGTGCAGGGAGTTTCATCCAGAAAAGTTGCGTGGATTGTTGACAGTGCAAACAATGGCTGGCCGATAGGTGCTTATTCAAGTTCCCTGAACATACGAATAGAAAAGCGTGGATCCTACATAATGAATGAAACCGGCTATGAAGCCACCTCAGGAGATATAAAAAGAGCGTTAAGGATCTATTACCTCTCCTTCTATATTTTTCTCATACTTTTTGTTGTTCCAGTGATGGTGGTGCTTTTTCTGGCCCATCTGTGAATAAGATGCACCCCGGTATTGAATTCCAAGTTTATCAGGGAAGAACCGAATTTACTGACCTGTTGATTTTTCGCACCTCTTCCAGTGGATTTTCAGAGTCATAAATGGATCTTCCAGCGATTATATAATCAGATCCATTCAGAATTGCATCAGCCGGATTCCCTCCCTGAACCCCAATCCCTGGAGATGCTATTGTGAGTTCTCCGCCATTTTTTCTTATTCTCTTGATCATTTCAATATCATTGCCAGGTGCTATGACACCTCCTGCCCCCACACTGACAGCCATTCTGAGAAGATCCAGACTCACAGGGTTTATGAACTGATCTGAACCTGGATGTGACATTGAAACCACTGCAAAGACCTTCATATTTCCTGCAGAATCAACAACTGCCTTCAGAGAATCAGACCCGGTAAATGCGTGGGCTATTATACCCCAACCGTTATTTTCCCTGACGTTTTCAGTAATAAGGTGATTTGTATTTGGAATATCAGCTATCTTCAGATCACAGATCACTTTTCCATACCTGGAAAGTTCTCTTATTATCTTCACCCCTGCAACCATGAGGAGAGGCCAGTTTATCTTAATGGCAAAAATCTCTCCGTGTAGTTCCTCTGCCAGTTCCAGCGATCTCTCAGGATCAGTTAAATCAATTGCAACTATGAGTCTGGAATTTTCAGTCATTGCGCTTTAATATCATGGAACGATAAAAAATATTGTAAATGATCATGAGACCATTTCAAGTCCCTCATCGTTTGAGTAAGGACTGAACATCTTTCCCAGATTTCTTGCCTGCGTCTTCCCTGAAATCATGTAAGGTGATTTCACCCCTGTGATCAGTACAAGCACCTTTATCTCATCGCCCATGTCTTCGTTCACATTGGCTCCCCAGATTATCCTGGCGTCATGATCTATCTTTTTCTGTATCTCACTCATGGCAGTCTCTGCCTCACTGACAGTCATGTTGGGACCTCCTATGACCCTTATGAGACAGTTCCTTGCCTCCGATATGTCAGCCTCAACAAGCGGAGATTTAATCGCATCGTTCACAGCCTGAAGAACCCT
>JAKADT010000025.1:14234-19359 GCA_021820245.1 Thermoplasmata archaeon
TCCGCGATTTCTGCTATCTCCCTATCCTCAGGTGAACTGTATTCCGTCATTACGTTAATGCTGCTGTTTTCATCTCTGTCATTATCCATCGCCGTTTTAAACAAAAGATCAATTTCGTCTCCCATATGTCTGATAAGATATCATTGCTAATATATATTCTTTTTCTATCGTAAAGTTAACATCTGAAAGGCTCGTTTTAAAAGATATGGGCAGATAAATGTAGTCTAACACAGTCCGACGCAGATATTTTTTATACACTTCTACCATAAATCGGCAATGATAAAAGATACATTAATCGAATGTGGAGCCATAAAAACAGGTGAATTCACGCTCACCTCTGGAAAGAAATCAAAGTATTATGTGGACATAAAGGAATCAGCCACTGACCCTGTTATTCTTGGAGAAATTTCCAGGGAGTTCGCACATCTTGTGAAATCCGAAATAATAGGTGGAATGGAACTTGGAGCAGTTCCCCTTACTGTTGCTACTGCCATTGAAACGGGAAAGAGATATGTAATAATAAGGAAGGAGAGAACCCATGGCACCAAGAAACTGATAATTGGAACATTCAAGCCAGGGCAGGTAATCGATCTTCTGGAAGATGTTGTTACCACCGGCGGTTCATTACTGAAGGCTGCACAGACGCTTAGGGATGCAGGTGCCAGGGTTGACAGGGCGGTTTGTGTTGTGGACAGGGAAGAGGGTGCTTTAGAAATGCTCAGGGAAAATGGGATAGATCTTCTCTCCCTGGTAAAGGTTTCTGAAATACTCTGATCATGCCAGGATATCGTCAATCCTTCCAATTTCGATAGGAGTGGTATCTTCTCCAACCAGAACACCCTTGCTGTTGGCAACTATGGATGACCCCACGTAAAGATTTCCAAAATTTGCTGTTCCCGATTTGGCCGGAACCTTGAAGAAATTTGACAGAAAATCGATTTCATCATCTGATACTTCGGGGGTTGTAAGAAGACCCTTCTGAGTAAGAACCGCGGCACTTCCAACTGTTTTTATATCTCCAATTGTACCTTTTATGACCTCCACACCCAGTGTGTCGGATATTTTTTTAATAGCAGCTGCAGTAAAGCTCTTGTGAACCATTGCACCGTGGTCATTGGCAAGAATGTCATTCCCCACGGCATTCATCTTATCTTTAAGTGACAGAAAGTTTCTGTCCCCCACCGTAAGGGTTCTACCGTCATCGAAATCATTTTTTCCTATGATGATGCCGTTGGAGTTTAGAACCATCATTGTTCCTATAAGAGGGCTGTTGTTGATCAGCACTTTCCGAGTTTCAACTTTGAGTATGTCCAGAAAATCCTTTTCAACAAAGTCCTCGGCATTGAACGGAAGGAAAGCTATATCCTCCCATACCCTCGAATAAACCCCAATAAAATTACTTCTTAGGATTGATATCTTTTTAATCATAACTATGGCAAAATGACCTCTGTTGTGCCCTCCTGTAACTTTATTATCTTGAGCTGTAGAGATGATGGCACATGTGTTCTTCCCCTGGACCATACCAGTTCATTGACCCTGTTGTCAACCCATATCTTTTCTCTCGTCGTTTTGGCATGTTTTGCCACATGTTCAATGATTATCTGCATTGCAGTGTCTGCTCTTCTGTCCATCCTCACAAGTCTTGCCTTCCTCAGCGGGATTGTCATCATTATTTCACTGCTTACCTGATCTTGATTCTCAACCATGATATATCACCTAAAGTTTAAGTCCCCCTCTTCTCCAGTTTCTCCTTTTAGGGTTCTGTGTTACCTTCCTTGCGGTCTTTATCATTACCCATCCGGGAACCCTTCTGTTTTCCTTTACCTTTTTCATTAATCTGATCTTTCTGCCCAGTTCCTTATTTCTGCTCATTTGTTTCTCCTCTCTATCTTTGTTTCCCTTTTGTTTTCCTGGAATTTACCCAATATGTCTCTGATGTCCTTATCCGTGAGCAGCCTGTTTATCCTTCCCATTCCAGCAAGGGATACAAGCTGGTTTTCAACATTCTCTGCAAGATCCGGCCTTACAAGCCTTACGTTCGCAAGCCTTTCTCTTGCATCCGGTGCCAGGATCTGCCTCAATATCTGCTGCTTCCTGGCCCTTTCAGCTTCCTGCTGTGCCCTGGCCTCCTCCTCCCTGTTTCTCTGTGAGGAAAGATTGCCCTGCATCTCCTCTAATTTTCGTCTTCTTAACTCTTCTAGTTCATCATCACTGTCCATTTCATCTCACTTACAGGAATTTTTCAAAGGTTTTGTCTTTTTCGGATAGTGTGGTCAGTGTATCCTTTGAAACTTTATCAAGAAGAGAGTTGCCTTCCGGTGAAATGACCCGTCCTTCCTTTACTTTCTTCACCAGTCCGAGTTCTTCCAGTGTCTGGAGCATGTGCCTTACTATGGATCGGCTTCCCTTTGCCGGGTGGTATCTTTTGGAACCTCTGTCAACTCTTCCACCGTACTCTTCACTCAACTTGGATATCCCTATAGGTCCCATTATGAAAACCTTCCTCAAAGTTGATGCAAGTCTTGTATAATACCAGTCCGGCTGCTCCCATGCCTTCTCCTTATGTATTCCGGCCTTGGCAAATTCAACCCATTCGGGGATCTTTATCTTTTTGTTGCTCTTGAAGCCTTCTGCAAGATTTTTAAGCAGGACATCTGTTGGTACTTTTTTAACATCTACCATTTATCATCACGAGTGCAAGGTTTATTTATAAAGCATTTATAAGATTTATGCAACACCCGAAAATTCATTTCCATAAGATTCCCGAAAAAATAATCTATACTGTGCCTCTTATGAGTCTTGCTGCCATGAAAAGACACGTCAGGTTAACTGTGCCATTTATGGTGTAAAACACCACGGGATGACCGATATAGGACCCAAAGATTTCATAGGTCCCGGCCATTGATATAACCACGGGGATCATGATGAGGATGATCGTAATTGCGAATAGCGAAGCCAGTCCTATGTTCCCTCCGAAAGAGTAAAAGTTAACCGTACCTGCACCATCCGGTATTTTCCTGTAAAGTCTCCTGATGTTGAACAGTGATGAGAAGATATATGCCGAAAGAAGATCGAATATTATTATGAAGTATAGGTATAAAGGGGATCCTGAATAAAAAAGAAACACAACTGATATTGGTACGACAATGAAGATGAAAACTACCAGTCCTACAATATCCTTTGCGAATATAATTCTGCTCGTCCTGATTGGAAGTGACTTCAGTACCTCAATGCCACTACCTTCTGAGATAATCATGACCAGTGAGTAGAATGATGAACATACAACTACCACTGAAACAAGTGAGTAATACACTGAGGTAAAGCCCATACCACGTATATCGCCATAAAAGAGTACTGATATCAGGGTGGGGAGGATGAAAAATACGGGTATGAAGAGGAGTATGAGATTCTGGGACTTCCTGAATATTGTCCTGAATTCCTTCATTATCAGGGACCTCTGGAATCCGTACCCCGGGAAATGGAACTGGCCTTCCTCATAACCATGTGAAAGCTGAGCAGAGGTTGTATTGAGGTTTTTATAAATCAGTGGACCAACCCTGGTGTAGAAAATATAGATAAGAAATCCGTAAACTGCAGTGGAAACTGCACCGTATATATACTGATACTGGTAATTGTAATGACCATATATGAGGTAAGGAATGTTTGCAAAGAAAACAAAATAGGATTCCATCCCTGTGAGAGAAGGTATTACGAAAGGGATATCCTTTGGAAGATACACACTGGTTTCGAAGAAGAGAAAAATGGCTATTACAAAGACTATCCTTGATATCCCCTTTAATGAGTTGGAAAGCGATCTCCTTCTCTCGTTGAAATGAGAGCCGATAAATACGGAAATTGTTGAACCGGCCAGGAAACCAAAAATTGTTATCAGGAATGCCCACAGGATCCCAAAAACTATACCGGTTATTGATCCATATTTGCTGTAAAACAGAATAAGAGGAGGTATGGTTACAAAAATTGAGGCGGAACCTGTGTATCTGAACCACGAACTCCATAAAACTCCGTATCCCGACCTTATTGGAAGCGGATTTAGAGGTTCCAGAAGATTGTTAGACTTGATTGTGTTGAAAAATATTAGAGAGCTGTAAATGCTGATCATCATCAGGTATACATAAAGCAGGAATGTCAGATTAGAGAGTCCCCTTAAAGATCCATCCGGCCCAAAATAGGGTTCAGACAGTATGGTTGAGAATATGATAAATGAAACAGAGCTCGCAACATATGATATTTTTATGCTCTGCGACAGATATGATGTTGCCTTTTCCCCGCCTTTCCTGAATTTTGATGTAAACCTGTTTGAGTTCTTGATAGCGAGGTATCTCTGTTCAATCATGATCCTTTTTCCAATGAAAGACTTTGGATTGATCAGGAATGCTCACCTCAGAGTCCTTTTCAGGGTCTCGATTACAGGCCTCAGATCCTCATCCCCAGTGAGCTTCAGGAAAATATCTTCAAGATTGGAGTGCTTCTGACCCATTTCAGATCTCATATCTTCCATTGTTCCTTCGATGACTATTTTACCATTGAAAAGTATGGAGATTCTGTTGCACACTCCCTCTGCAACTTCAAGTATGTGTGTCGAAAATATAACTGTCTTTCCATGTGATGCAAAATCCTGGAGAAGATCCTTGAGAATTTTGGCAGATCTTGGGTCCAGTCCGTTCATTCCCTCGTCCAGAATAAGATAGTCAGGATCGTGAATTATGGCAGATATGATGGCAACCTTCTGCTTTGTTCCGAACGACAGCGAACCGATGAAATCGTCAATCTTGTCTGTTATTCCAAATGCTTCGGAAAGATTCCTGACCCTCCTTTCCATGACATCCCTCCCAATGCCGCGCACAGAGCATATAAATGAAAAATATTCAAGTGGTGTGAGAGATTCGTAAAGAGCTGGAGTTTCTGGGACGTAACCGACTGTGGACTTGATTTTCTCACCATCCATCATTGGGTTGAGGTCCCCAAGTCTCACATATCCTGATGTCATCTCCAGAAGTGAACATATGACTCTCAGAAGTGTTGTTTTTCCAGAGCCATTTGGCCCCAGGATTCCATATATCTGCCCGGTGTCAATTGTTAAGTTCAGCCCATTCAGTGCATAATT
>JAKADT010000116.1 GCA_021820245.1 Thermoplasmata archaeon
CCAGTGGTTCCTTTACACTCTCAGGATACAACGTTACTATTTTCATTGAATACCTTCATTTTGCATATATCCACGGAACTGTTTCACCATCACAGACATCAGTGATAATTAATGGCGTAAATTATGGCAAGTACAATGGAAGCTACAATATCAGTTTGAAGGCTGGAACGTATGTGGTTGAGTTTGAGCATTCGGGCTACACAAATAGATACGTCAATGTTACCCTCAGTGCAGGACAGAGCTTTGCAGCAAACGTTTCTCTTGTTTCAACGGGAGGATCTCTTAACAGTACTATCATTATAGGAGCAGCAGCAGGAGCAGTTGTAGTCGCGGTGGCACTTGGAAGCTACTTTGTGCTCAGGAGGAGACATAATTAAACCACCTCCTTTACTGTGTTTGAACCATAACCAGAACTAACAGGGATCTTGGTTATAAACCAATGTGATACCTGGTTCCCAATAATTTTACATATAACACCAAATTTTACTGTAAAATTATAAGGTCTACTGGATCAGATAAGAGTGGTATGCTGGATCATAAAGTCACCATTCTGTCCTTCTTTGTTCTGTGGTACTATGGAGTTCGACGCACTATTACTATTACCTCCGTATTAAAATGTAATTTTAACAGTGATTCCTATAACTCTTTCAGATTCAGTGTCCTTTCAGCATGGTCTTTTTACTTTTTAATCACCGGTCGTGTTAACAAAATGGATTGACTGGGGTTAAACAGACTTAAAGAGTGGATATTTGCAATTACTTTATTCTCTCAGCTTCATTTTCATCATCACAGGTGTTTGAAGAAATAACCGTAAAATTAACATTACCAGGTTCTCCTGAGATGTTGGGACCATGGTTATTATTCCATTTCCTGCAGTATATCGGGTTTTAGCCGTGGCTTCAAAACATATTATTAGGTTAGGCGGCAGAAGTGAGGTATATCAACAAAATTAATGATTCGCAAACTTGAGTTTTCGAAAATTACCAATATCTCCAAGATCCTTTAAGGTAACATCATTCTTATCCATATGACTGTAAATATCTGACAGCCCGTAATTGTATTCATTCAATTTATCGAAACAGAACTGAAAAAAAATCTCGCTAAAATAGTTAATACATTCAGTTTTCAAATCTGGAATCGTGCAGGGCCTTTTCAACCTTACAGCAATATCCTTACACTATAATTTCCTGAGACGATCTGGCCCTTTTTATCATTGTATTCGTGTCAAAATTATTTCTAAGTGTGTTTAGTCTAATGATGTTTAGTTAATATTAAATATAACCCAGTAATGGTATATTATGTTTATTGGTAGGGCGAGAGAATTAAACTTTCTTGAAGAAAAATACTCCGGATCGAATGGCAGCCTTATACTTGTTTATGGAAGGAGGAGGATAGGGAAAACTGCTCTTGTGAATCAATTTGACAGAGGGAAGAAAACAATCTATCTCCTTGCCACACAGGAAGAAAAAATTCTGGTTATCAGGAATTTTTCGAAGATAGTGGCACAATTCTTTGAGGATGCTCTCACACTCAACAATCCATTCTCGGACTGGGATTCATTCTTCAGCTACCTGTCGGAAAAGATAGAGGCCTCGGACGGAAGAATAGTAATTGTTATGGATGAAATTACCTACCTCATCGAACAGGATAGATCATTCCTGTCAATATTACAGAAATTTTACGATACTCGCCTGAAAAATACAAATAGCATGTTAATCTTAACGGGGTCACTAATTAATGTGGTGTATACTGATATTCTAAACTATGATTCGCCCCTATACGGTAGAAGAACTGGCAATATAGAACTCCTAGAAATGAAGTTCAGTGAGATAAAAGAGTTTTTCCCGAATTTGAGTATGGAGGAACTTGTTTATGTTTACAGTATATTCGGAGGGGTACCATTCTATCTTGAATTAATAGGGGATGGGAAAAGACCTATAGAGAAATTTCTCAACAAGAACAATATCTTTTACAATGACGTTCAATTCATACTGAACCAGGAAATGAGGTCTCCAGAGAAGTATTTTTCTATTTTGAAACTTGTATCTTACGGAAAAACCACCGCAGGGGAAATTTCGGGCGCAATGAATCTGAATTCAAATGAACTATCGCCATACTTGAATAAACTGTTATCCATGAAAATATTGAATAAAGAGTTCCCTGTCTTTTCAAAGAAAAAAAGAGGTGGAATATATAATTTGACCAGTAATTATTTTAATTTCTATTTCAGGTATATATTCGAAAGGCAGGAACTGCTGGAAACTGGAAGAGAGAATATACTTCTGAAGTATATTGAGAGTGATATTAGCGCATATATTTCTGGGATATTTGAAAATATATGCAGGGATTTTTTAATTTCAAAATCAGAGAAGATTTTTGGTGTGGAGTTTCTGGAGATGGGGAGATGGTGGGGTAGAAACTCCAAGAAGAGCAGAGGAAAGGATATAGAAGAAATAGATATTGTGGCAAGATATGAGAACAACGGTATATTATTTGGGGAAGTAAAATGGCAGAACATTAAAATCGGGAAAGATGTCTATATGGATCTTAAGCGTAAATCTGAAATGTTCCAGTGTGCTGATAAAATGTTTGTCCTCATATCAAGAAGTGGTTTTGACGACGAACTTTTATCTTATGCAGATGGGAGTGATGATAAATTGTTTCTCATAGACCTGGAATTCATGAAGAAAAGTCTATTTCCTGAGTGATATCTGTATATTTCTTTCAGAGATCTATCATGGAGTAGCGAATAACCGTCATGTGTCAATGACTGCATCCATTTCACAGTGAACATGGAAATAAAATGTATTATGCTGTGAACGAAGGTAAACACCACTTTTCATTACTACCATGCTGTGGCACAGCTATCACGCATGGTCCAAAGAAGTGATATCTTTTTAACAACTTGTGTACAATATTGGGGCTTATATTGGTCTGCAACATTGCATCTGATTTACTACCCCTGTACGGTTCTTTTATGTTTACACACTGATTCCTGAAGCTGATGTGCATACTGGAAGCAATGTGTTCAATCCAAAACGATCGATCTGGGGGTTTTCGGATCCCATGCCCTTTTCCACTTTACTTAAAAAAGTTTATTTTGGCCGGGCACCTGTTTCAAAGTGGGGTATGAATCATTTCGTTACAGATAGATAGTTCATGCCCAACTGTCGGCTGGAATAAGTGTCCGGTAGTTGTCCAGCTTTGATCTTGAATGACTTCCTGTACGCTGTTCACATTTGTGAAACAGGACAAAGGATCAACACTTGTCAGAGTGGGATATCAGCAATGTTTTTGTTTAATCCAAGATCGCTGACCTCCAGCAGGTAGTTGAAATGATGCCTACGTCCCTCAAGGTTCCAGTGTTTCTGTAGTCCTCGCAGGAAAATCTGCTGTGCTCTTTTCTCCACGATATAATAGTTGGTCAATCCACTTTCATCGCACTTCACCCCATAGAAAACTGTTCCGCAGTACTCCCTTACCACACTCCGGTAGAAGTCTGAAAAAAATCGTGATCTCACCTTCATCTCCACAATAAGGTCATCCTCATCCACCATATCGATTTGGGCCTTGCCTTTCACCTCTCTGGA
>JAKADT010000117.1 GCA_021820245.1 Thermoplasmata archaeon
TCTTCAACGGTTTTCTGTTCATAGGGATTACAACAATAATTGCCGGATTGATTCTTTTCATATGGGGTGATTCTGCTGTGAACAAACAGCTTGAAAATGTGTGATATCAACAGATATTTTTTCAATTAAAAAGTAAATATTTACCCATTTTCTATCTAAAGGCAACAGTGTGACAGTATTGGAAAATAATAAAAGAATACCGAAACAGATCCAGATACTTGGGAGTTCATTTCTTTCCTTCATTTTGAACTCCACTGTGAGATTTTTCATACCCGTCCTTTTGCCTTTTTTCATAGTTTCCCTGAACATAAGTGTTTACCTGGGGTCATTGCTGATCACAGCATACTGGATAGGTTACACCTTATTCCAGATTCCATCAGGAATTATTGGGGATAGGTTTGGGGCTGCGAGGGTTAATAAAATTTCATTCATACTGCTGACCATAACTTTTCCATTTATATATATCATGAGACAATCATACATAGATCTCATAATTATACAGGGGCTCCTTGGAACATTTTCTGCATTCATCTACATCACAGATGCCTCTCTTGTGCAGAAGTGGGCACAGTCAAAAGAGAGAGCCTCCTATGTCGGATTGTACCAGACAGGATTCTTTGTGGGGGCATCCTTTGGGGAGTTTCTGGTACTGGACACTTTTCGCATAAGTTTAATCACACCGTTCATTGTTATCTTTTCTCTGCTCGTTGCAGTGAGCATCCTAAACCTCATATTCGTTAGGGATCCTCTCATTACCGAGGTAAAAACGGTTGGGAAAATTTCCAGGGATATTGTCTATGTATGTCTCATAAGATTCTCTGCAGGTTTCAGCTACATCGGGTTTCTCTCTCTTTTTAGCAGCTTCATAGTGTTTGATCATATCAGTTCGTTTTCCAATGCATATACTCTTTCATGGATACCGGCCATTGGTGGAGTAATAGGTTCCCCCATAGGAGGTTACCTGTCCAGGCGCCATGCCAGGGGAAAACCAATATTTTCAATTTTCCCATCAGCGTTAATCGGGTTGTCTCTCTTTGCTCTACCGTATCTAAGCGTTTCTTTCGTTTTTATACTGTCATCCCTGACTGGATTTTTCTATGGGCTATATGCAGGGCCATCCATGAGCATGGCATCTGATGTGAGCGGAGGTGATGGAAATGTTTCGGCTTCCAGCGGAATCATAAATTTCAGTTCACAGATTGGTGGAAGCATATCACCCATTATTGTTGGTTATCTCTTCGTTATTTATGGCAATTTCAGTCTGGCCTTTGGAATAATAGGGGTTACATCCTTGATATTTCTTATACCTCCATTTTTGAAATATCTTAAGTAGACAATCACCAGTATCAGGTTAAATGTTCTTCAGCAATGGAAATAATTTCCAGATGCATCTCCTTTTTACGGAAACATGTGGGAATAGTTCTGCTTAACGCTTAATCAGTTCTCTTTTCTTCCTTTCTTTTTTTATTACTTTTCCCATAGTTTTACGTTTTCTCCCTCCATCTTCTAATACGATCATGGTAGGTGCATTGTAACCAGGGAAGAGAAACGGTACACACTGTGCTGGCTTACCCATGCCATTCACTGATTGATATGCTTCATGGGTACCTCATCAACTCAATCACTTTTCCGTTGTACATAATATGATTCAATGAATAAAGAACCACATCTTTGAGGTGACCGAATCGCGAACAAATACAAAATCTGTGAACCCACTCACTTGCAATCTCAAAAAAAGGATGGAATGGTAGAGTTCGTGGTTATCACTGGAGCTTATAGGAAAAATCCTTAGGCAATCGTGACATGCAATCACAGTCTTAAAATGTCAGGTAGCAGTAATGTTTTCAGAACCAGACCAGACGCAATGTCAATGAAGGGAGTAACAGCAACATCCAGTCTTCAGGCATCAATGATAGGTTCAAGGATCATTGAAAATGGAGGCAATGTTGTGGATGCTGCCATAGCTTCCAGTGCAGCTCTGTGCGTAACACAGAACAACCTCTGCGGTCTCGGAGGGGACATGTTTGCCCTTGTGAGGATGGACGGAAAGGAGATCATGGATTACAACGGCAGTGGGAGATCCGCTGGAAAGGCAGATATCGACTATTTTACAAATCGTGGCTTGAAGGTCCTGCCAAGCCGCGGACCTGATTCTGCCCTTACGGTTCCGGGAATTGTTTCAATGTGGAAGACACTGAACAGGGACTTCGGTACAATGGAAATTAAGGATCTCCTCAAGCCTGCCATTGATCTTGCTCTTAACGGATTTCCAGTAACTCACAACTATTCATCATCAATCGAAGCCACAGGAAGGGTTTTCACTGAGTTCAGTGAATGGAACAGGATATTCCGACCAGGTGGGAGAACTCCCATGCCGGGTGAGATTTTCAGGCAGAAGGATCTTGGAGAGACACTTTCATTAATATCGCAAGATGGTCCGGATTCATTCTACGATGGTGATCTGGCGGACAGGATAATAAATGGGCTTAACGGTACAGGTGTTATCCTGGAATCCGAAGATTTCAGGAGGCACAGTGTTACGGTTTCAAAAGCCCTTCACACTGATTACCATGGACACAGGGTTTACGAAACCAATCCTAATTCTCAGGCGGCTACCGCACTATTGTGGCTCAATATGATCCAGGAGATTGAGGATGAAATTCCTAGGGGACATGAACCGTCCATGGAAGATATAATCAGATCAGGAATTACCGCATATGACTGGAGAAACAGATTCATTGCCGATCCGGATCATCTAAAGCTTCCGTCTGGTTTTCTCTCAGAGTCATATGCCAGAAATCTGGTTGAAAATCCGTCAATACAGGGAAGAAGCAGCGGAGAAAATGTGGACCCTGGCGATACAACCTACTTCTCCATCTGTGATGCAGAAGGGAACAGCGTTTCAATAATACAGAGCAACTACATGGGATTTGGATCCGGCATCATGCCAAAATCTCTTGGTTTTGTTCTTCAAAACCGTGGGTCTTATTTCAGTCTTGACAGTACGCACCATAACTGCCTTAAACCAGGAAAGCGGACTTTCCATACGCTTTGTGCAGCCATGGTCGAGAAGGATGGTGATTTCAGGTATTCACTTGGCACAATGGGTGGAGATATCCAGCCTCAGATCCATGTCCAGATCATAAGAAACCTCATTGACAGCAAACTTGATCCACAGCTCTCTCTTGACATGCCTAGATGGGCTTTCCCCGGAACAATATATGAGAAACCTAATACATTAATTTATGAAGGGGAACTGGCATCCGTTATCCATGGGAAAAGATTCTCAGGACTTGAAACAAAGGATGTAGGTAAATATTCTTCCCAGACGGGACATGCACAGATTACGGCCCTTACAGAATACGGATCATCCATGGGAGGTTCAGATCCAAGGGGGGATGGAGTGGCAATACCCGTTCTCTAATTCTGAATCACCGGAAAAGTGAACCAGCATCAAGACGGTTCTGGATTGAATCATTTCCCGATATCATTAATCGAACACTTCAGGCTGTAAGCCATATAAATTTGCTGGAAATTTTAAGATTCCCCATCATATAGTCGAACAGGTCCTCACCTGGTGATGAGAA
>JAKADT010000026.1 GCA_021820245.1 Thermoplasmata archaeon
AGGATAGGTAGGGAGTTGAACCCTATTAGATGGGATCTGCAGTCCCACGCATCACCGCTCTGCCACCTATCCGTACTTCACGGTATTTTCAATGGTTTTATTAATTTTGGGCTTTTAAACTAGGGGCTATTTATGGGCGTCATAAAGTTTAGTTGATTTTTTCCATAATACGGATTTCAACAATCTTATCATCCCACATTTGAACCCGGGAATAGTGCGTTTTTAACTCAGAGCTATTATTGCGTGGCATCTTCAATTTTCAAATTACAAACAAGGATTCGATATGATTTATTTTGAGAGTAATGTGTTCCTCACTCTCCCAGCTTTGAAGAGTGCTTCCCACTTCGAAGACTGCTGGTGGAATTTCCACAGGTTTGAATTTCTTTTATTCCAAAGAAACTCTATCCTTACTGGTAGGTCGTGTGACTTCGCACACTCAGGCACGCGTGAAGCAGTACGACATCCCACCTCTTTAAAATTGGTCTGTCATAGGGTTGAACGTGTACTGGGATTGATAACAAGCTTTCGCTTGTTTCCATCCACTTTCCTGTGAAAGGGGAATTCCTGCTCGAAACATTAAATATTATCTATTCATAATTGTATGAATTTTATGCGAATAATCTTTCATATTCATGAGCCAGATTTTTCAATAGAATCGCATGGAGCAGTACCCGGCTATTTCAAGAAAACAATATTCAGGAAGAATACGCATGGCTTCGAACTCGACGCACACATCATTGAAGTTGGTAGGTCAATTGTGGAAGTATCATCGCTTCATGAACTCCTTTTTGTTTCATTCCCAGATTCCATTGAAAAGTCATGTGGATTCAAGGAACCTTTAAATGAATACAAAATCACGGAATTCCTCAAATTTTCAGAATCTCTTATGCTCCAGGAAAGGTTCTGGGAATCCCATGTTATACTGGAAAACTTGTGGAAATTATCAGAAGGCAACAGAAAATCTTACTTTCAGGGATTAATATTGTTATCAGCATCCATGGTACAATATCAAATGGGCAGAGAGACAAAAGCATACAGTATTTATCAAAGATCATATGAGCTGATCCAGCAATCAAAGATCAACAGTAAGCTACTTGATCATCTCCCACATAGATTTTCTTACCCAATCTCATTCAATTTTGAATCGATGTTTCCAGATCAAAAATGAAATGGTATATAAGAAAGATATTTATCGCTTTCAAACATTGACGCAGGATGAGTTATATCAGGGATGTCCTCAATGAGGAACATGACGGCAGTGCAGTTCATCTCAGAGGCTGGGTTTACAGGACGAGAAGTAGCGGCAAACTTTCTTTCATTGTATTAAGAGATTCAACCGGAATCATTCAATTGCTTGCCAGTACAAGGAAGCTTCAGGATGATAAGTATAGGGAGATCTCATCTCTAACCATAGAGAGTAGCCTTGAGGTGATGGGTATCCTTAGGAAGGATGACCGTGCACCCACGGGTTATGAGGTGGAGATTGAAGACTTCAAGCTATACCAGAGAAATGAAAACTACCCTATAACAAAGGATCAGGGAGAGGAATTTCTCCTGGACAACCGGCATTTATGGGTAAGAAGCAGAGAGTTCACAGCAATGATGAAGGTCAGATCAACCGTCTTCAAGGCATTCGCAGATTTTTATTTCAAGCATGGATACTATGAAGTTCATACACCTTTCATGGTGTCAACCGCTGCTGAAGGTGGTTCTACGCTCTTCAAGGTTCCATTTTTTGATGAAGAGGTATATCTAACACAGAGCTCCCAGTTTTACCTTGAAACCATGATCTTCAGCCTTGAAAACGTATTCACAATCGCACCAAGTTTTAGAGCGGAAAAATCAAGGACGTGGAGGCATCTGACTGAATACTGGCATGGAGAGGTGGAAGCTGCATGGCTGCACAATGAGGATATGATGCAGGTGGAAGAACAGATGATTGAGTACATTGTACAGGAAGTAGTGAAGAACAATACGGAAGAACTTAACGCTTTAGGCAGGGATGTAGAGTTTCTGAAAAGGATAAAAGCACCATTCAGAAGAATAAGGTACGCAGACCTCATTAAAATGACCGAATCATGGGGACTTGGAATGAAGTATGGGGACGATCTAGGGGCGGACGAAGAGAGGGCAATCATGGTGCACTTTGATCAACCCATATTTGTAACGCACTACCCTTCTAAGCTTAAGACTTTCTATCATATGCCGGACCCGGATAATCCGGATGAAATCCTCTGTCATGATATGCTTGCACCTGAAGGATACGGAGAAATTGTGGGAGGAGGTGAGAGGATATCCGACCTCAATCTTCTTGAAAAGAGGATGGAAGATTATGGGCTTAACAAGGACAACTACTACTGGTACCTGGACCTGAGAAGATACGGGAGTGTTCCACACTCTGGCTTTGGGTTGGGGCTCGACAGGTTAGTGCTTTGGATCCTTCATCTGGACAATATCAAGGAAGCCATACCATACCCGAGAACAATAAGGAGAACAAAACCATAGGACTTGATATCTGTTGTCGGACTTTACAGATGCACTTTGGGGAAGGAATCATCACAGAATACCGGTCTGGTTCATGCGGCAGGCGGGCCGTTACCTGGAGGGTTACAGTAATCTCAGAAAAACAATGTCCATAAAGGAACTGTGCATGATCCCGGAAATCATTGAAAAAATAACATATGAACCTGTGAGGGAGCTGGGTGTTGATGCAGCAATAATATTCTCGGACATAATACTTCCCGCAGAGGGTCTGGGTTTCACGGTAGACTTCAAGGAGAACCTGGGTCCTGTTATTGGGAACTCACTGGTCGGGGAAAGATCAATGAAGAACCTTCATGGTTTCATAAGTTCTGAATTCAAATATCCGCTTGATAAATCAATAACGTATTTCAGGGAAAAACATCCTGAGGTTCCTGTTATAGGTTTTGTGGGAGGACCCCTGACCATAGCATCGTATCTTATGGCAGGCTCTTCAGACCGTGATCTGTCAATGTCAAAAAGGATCATGGGAACAGATCCCGCATCATTCACCAGTATCATGAAATTGGTCACCGGGATGGTCATCGAGGTTTCAAAACTGCAAATCAGGTCAGGAGCAATCGCCATCCAGATATTTGACAGCTGGTCCGGAAATCTCTCTCCGTATACATTTTCAAGCTTGGTCAAACCTTACCTGGAAGATATTGTCTCCGAGATATCAGGCTCTGTTCCATTGATTTATTTCAGTACTTCAACAGCTGGTCTTCTTCCTGTTATTTCAGGATTAGGCTTCGATTTTCTCAGCCTGGACTGGAGGCTGGACCTCAGGGATATCAGTGAAAGGTACGGACCAGGTATGGGATACCAGGGAAATCTCGATCCATCACTTGTTGAAAATTTTCCCGCCAGGGCTTTTTTAGAGGCAAAACTCATTGCTGAAAGCATGAAATCATCAGACAGGTATGTTTTCAACCTGGGACATGGCGTGCTGCCGGGAACCAAAGTGAAAACTCTTAAGAAAATTGTGGAAATAGTCCATGGCGTGGAAAGATAGGTATGAAACATGCAGTTCTTTTAATGGCTTACGGTTCCCCCACAAGTCTTGATGAGGTTCCAGAATACCTTTCCAGCATCTACGAGGGCAAACCTGTTCCTGAATACGCAATGACTGAAAATATGGCAAAATACAGGATGGTGGCTGGGATATCGCCATCCAACGCAATTATTGATTCACTTGTCAGCAAGGTTGGTAAATTGTTGAGGTCTCGGGGTGATTACATGGTATATTTGGGCAACAAGCACTGGAGACCTTCCCTTGAAACTGCTGTGAATCACATCCAGAATGATGGAGCAGATGAAATCATAGCCATACCATTATTCCCATTTGAATCGCAAAATGTTGTAAACTCATACAGAAAACCGCTGGAAGAGGCAATGCATAAAAAGAATTTCATCTGTATGACCAGATTTGTAAATGGATTTTCAAATGAGGAAGGTTTTATAAAAACATGGGAGAAGAGAATAACTAAAGACGATGTTTCAGACTCTGAAACACTGTTTCTCTTCTCTGCGCACAGTCTTCCTCTGTTTCAGGACGAATCAAAATATAACGAGGCGTATTTCTCATTTTCAAGAAAAATTGCAGGTAAAACCGGAATCAAAAATTATGATATTGGGTATCAGAGCAGGGGCAAATACGGAAAAGCATGGCTTGAACCATCCGTATTTGATGTGGCAACGACCTGGAAAGACAGAGGTATAAGAAAAATAACAACAATACCTGTTGGTTTTGTATACGACCATCTAGAGATAAAATACGATCTGGATTATGAGTTTGGAGGTTGGGTGCGTAACCATGGGATGGAATACAGTAGAATTGATCCTCCCAATGATTCAGATGAAATTGCCGAAGTTTTTGCAGATCTTGCGGTTTCCGGTTCCTGATCTTCCCGGGATCAGATAACTTCCATATACTTCCCCGATATCTGGATTTATGAGTTCTCTTACAGTTTTCGTTTTTAATATTCCTGAGATTCTCAGAGAAGTTTCCAAGAAAAACACTGACAGTGATATAACCATACATTCAAGAAAGGACGGAGACCTTATAACAACATTCCTGGAACCATCCAGGTTTCCTGAAAAACTTTCATCTCTCACAGACTGTATATACCCCTCCGATTACGCAATTGTTGGAGTAGATACAATTGACAGGAGTTTCGGAGAAGCCCTTATGGCACTGGACCTTATGGGGAAAACACACGGAATGATGGTTGCATCCAGTGAAGAGAATGCCGAAAGGGCGAAAAAAATTGCCAGAGGAACAGTACTTGAAGGTTATGAAATCTATTCAGGAAGCCCCATGGGTGTAGTTGAGAGGCTTATCCAGTTCAAGCCGCAGAGAGAGCAGAGAGGTACACTTGTGATCATCGATCACTTTTTCCAGGTAAAGAGCGTGGGAACCGTGATTCTGGGCTTTGTCCTGTCAGGAAAACTCAGCAAGCACCAGAAGCTATTCATTTCAGGTCTGAACGTTGAGGTTCAGGTGCGATCCATACAGATGCATGATGTTGATGTAGATGAGGCTGAGACGGGTTCAAGAGTCGGGGCTGCACTTAAAAACGTTGATGCCGATGAACTTCAGAGAGGAATGTTTCTCTCCGATTCAGTGCTGAAACAGGAGAAGGAAATATCCGGTAGGGTAGTTTATCACAGTGCACTTAAAAGAGTACCAGATGGCGATTTTGAGATATTTGTATCTGACGAGATGATCTACCAGAGGGGACAGATGGTGAGTGGAAAAATGGTGCTGGATCGTCCAATTCCGGTTGTTAATAAAAGTATACTGTTCTCCAATCCAAATCTGTCACCAAGGGTTTTGGGGAAGATGGAGATTTCAGATTAGGGTTAAACCGTTATTCTAAGGTATTTGCTTTATAAAAAAGAGTCATAAAATTCTATTTGCCATCTTTTTTTCGATCATATCCCTGCTCCCTATGTCATGCCTGACAAAGTAGTTCCCCTTGATTATGTGCAGATTATCCTCCACCACATCTGACGCTTCGGGTATTGTATCCGCGATTCCAACCATCGCCAGAGATCTGGAAGTTGACATCTCCACTCTTTCAAGAGTTCCTGAAACAGCGGCATAATAAAGCCTCAGGTTATCTGGCAGGAGTTTCCTTTCGACTGTAAGCATTCCACCTTCGGGCTTTGTTCCATAGCCTCTGGGGACAACATATTTCAGTACAGTTGCCTTCTTTTCAAATTCGGCATCCCTGTTGAGTTTTTGGTCAGCAATTCCAAAGAAGATATCGCATATATCGGTCTTCATCAGAGACAGGACGTTCATTGATTCAGGATCAGCAAACCTGGAGTTTATCTCTATTACAACGGGACCATTTACAGTCTCCATGAACTGTCCGTAAAGAATGCCGGTGAAAGGTCTCCCATCATTCCTGAGTGCATTTACGATTTTTACAAGTATATCAAGGGCTTTTTCAACAGTTGATTTTCTTATAAATGGGAGACCGTCAGGTCCAGATATGGACCCCATACCACCTGTGTTTGGACCGGTGTCATTTTCATAGGCTCTTTTGAAATCCTGAACGATTGGCATGGGTGCAACGTGAGTTCCGTCAGTGAAAACCTGTAACGAAAACTCCTCTCCCACAGATCTTTCCTCCAGGAGTACTTTTCCGTCTCTCCCTATAATTTCAGTTCCGTATCTGATAGCTTCCTCAGTGGTTCCGATCTGGTCGCCCATTACTCTAACACCCTTCCCCCCGGTGAGACCTATGGGTTTAATCGCATACTGTTTCCCACTCTTGATCAAAAACGAACTGAGATCTCTGGCGCTGGTGAAAACCCACGAGGGAATATTTCCAGGAATATTGTATCTGGTCATCAGGCTTCTCATGAATTCCTTGGAGGTCTCTATCATAGCTGCTTTCCTATCAGGAGATGCAACAGGTATGCCGCTTGACCTCAGGTTTTCCACAAGTGGTGTTTCAAGAACAGGGTCGGGTCCAACAAATGCTAGATCAACACCTTTCTCAAGGGCAAAATCTAGTATGCTGTTAAAATCGGTTTCATCACACACCAAGTATTCCTCTGATAGCGACATTATTGAAGGGTTTCTGTTCTTAATGGCAGAATATACCGCAGCACCACTTTTCACCAGCTGCCTTGCAACTGCATCCTCTCTCCCACCACTTCCAACCAGAAGTACCTTATTTTGCGTCATTCAGTCCCTCACGGTTATTCGATCGTAATTCTTCAAGTTTCTTTTTGTTCACGTTGAAATAAGTAAAGAATTTTTTTGTGACAGCAAAAATATCGGCATTTCCCACTCTTTTAACAGTTATGAACTTTTTTTCCAGGAGTGCATCTGACAGTACCTCATACCTGCTCCCAAACCTTTCACGAAGATCTGTACGGTTTGTGTGGTCTCTTGCCGCTATGAATCCAAGAATCTTCAACTGTTCACGGCTCAGCTCCCTCTCCGCTACCCTGTCTGCAAGTTCGGAATATTCAGGCTTGAGCTGAATCCTGTATTTTATCCCAATTCTGGCAACCTCTATTGCCCCCTCCCTCTTTTCGTATTCACGGACCAGAGACCTAACGACTTTTGAGATCACTGGCCCCGGCATCTCAAGCAAGTCCGAGATATCCTTCACTGAAAGTGGTACACTGGAGGAAAAAAGAAGTGTTTCAACCTTATTTTTAATATCCATCATGCTATAATAATTTAAATGGATAAAAGAGATTCGCATGATTCAGGAAACATGAGAACATCTTCATCTGTTCTCAGAAATTGAAACCGATAAATTTCAATATTAAGATCTCACTTTTTCAACACAACAGTACAGTTTTGCGCGTCAGATTCATTGGCAGCATTAACCACTTTTACCACTATTTCTCCATCTTTTCCCGTTGCTATTGCGCTCTTTCTCCCATGTACAAGATCAACAAAAGCACTGATCTCCTTCTCGTACAGGTTTCCTTCGCTGTATTCTTTCAGTGTCTCACCGTTCTTTTTGAGTTTACATGAAACTGTTGTCCCAAAAACATTCTCTGCCACAAGTGTTGATATGCTTCCATGAACGACAAGACTGTTGCTTGCGCCTGATATGGATCTGGAAGACAATGCCTCCCCAACAATATCGCCGTACTGCATTATTACAGTTTCAGTATCTTCAATGACTTTTCCTTTTGGTCTCTTTATTCCATAAACCATGTCGGGTTCCTTCCCGAGCACATAATTAATGGTATCAATGACATGGACTCCTGTTCCCATTACAGAACCTCCTCCTGCTTTGTCCTCCTCTGACCACCATTTACTGTCCGGGTTAGTTCGTGTACCTCTGGAAAGGTGTGCCCAGGTTCCGTGCACATGAGCTATTTCCCCGATTTCACTACCTGAAATCATCTTTTTAATGTCTTCTATGGCTGGGTTGAACCTCATGTGAAAGCCCAGGGCAAGATTCAGTCTTCTTCTAGAGGCAATTTCAACGAGTTTTACTGCATCTTCATTCTTCAGGGTCATCTGTTTTTCAAGAAGTACATGTTTTCCCTGTTCAAGGGATCTCACAGCATGTTCGAAATGCATAAAATTTGGGGATGATATATAGACTGCGTCAAACTCAGAATCCCTGAAGAATCGGTCCAGGTTGTCATAAGGTTTTGAGTTGTATTTTACGCTTTCATTTTTTGCCTTACCCATATTTCTGCTGTATATGGCAGAAATCTCATTACCTGATGATTTTATGGCAGGCATGACCCTGTTGATTGCATGATTGCCCAGACTTATGATGCCAAATTTCATGAAAGTGAATCCTGTTCTGCGCTTAAAGGTTTATCCATCTCACGACGAATCTTAACGTTTGTTTGACTCCAGTGCTGGCACTGTCCAAGTATGCAGTTAATTCCATTCTTTCCAATAAACTAAAATTTATAAGACGTGCGGCTCTGCATGGTCTATGACCGAACAAGTGTTCGTAAAAATCAGGAAGGATGATTCAGAGGAGAACCTGTCTATTCCGCTTTCCAATGAAAACAGGGACCTGAAGCCAAGGTCAATGTTTACAATATGGTTCGCATCAAACCTTACCATAGGTGATTTTGCGGTCGGTTTCATTCCAATATATCTTGGTCTCGGGATTGAAGTCAGCATTGCAGCGCTTGCAATTGGAAGCTTTCTGGGAGCCATACTTCTTGGTATCATGAGTTCCACGGGGCCACGTTCAGGACTTCCTCAGATGGTTTCCAGCAAGTTCGCCTTTGGTGTCAGGGGTTCAAGGGCAATGTCATCACTTCAGTGGGTGAACACGGCAGGTTGGCTCTCGGTTAACCTCATACTGGCAGCTTTTGCCCTCAGCGCACTGTTCCATGGACTTTACTTTGTGATCTCACTTGCAGTGGTGGCCATTGTTGTTGCACTTGCCGTATCTCTTGGTCACAGGGGGATACACACATTTGAAAGAATTCTTTCACTTGTGCTTGGCATTCTGTTCCTTTTCATAATATTCATCTCATCCTCCCACCTGTCTGCATTGACATCATACAGTCCGGGCTACAGCGTCACCGCAGCCGTTGGATTTGGAATAGTTCTTGCGTCATCATTTTCCTACATAATGTCGTGGGGTCCATATGCTTCCGATTATTCCCGGTTTATTCCGTCAGGGTTTTCGGAGAGAAATGTTTTTACATGGACTTTCGTGGGTTCCTTTGTAGCGTCAATCTGGGCTGAAATCACGGGCCTTATGGTCGCGGTAATATCTGGGAATCCAAACGGAAATCCAGCAGTAGATCTGGCGTCGATCATGGGGAGATTTGGATACATAGGCCTTATTTCCATATTCCTAGGGGGGCTCTCTGCCAATGCCCTTAATCTTTACTCAAATTCAATTTCGCTCAGAAGCACGGGGATAAAGATCAGGCGTGGTTTCATCATAGGCATGGTAACAGTATTTTCCATTGCACTTGGAATTATAGGGTACAATAATTTCTACGCATTTTACGAAACATTCCTTTTCATACTGGACTACTGGATAACTCCATGGATAGGGGTCATGATTGCAGAATTCTTCATAGTGGGCAGGATTTCGAAAAGATCCGGAATAAGTCCCGGTTTCAAAAAAATCGGGTTTGTTTCTTACGTTCTGTCGATTGTGGTATCAATACCATTCATGAATCCAGGTGTGATCTTTATCGGGCCTGTTTCCAGCCTTTTAGGTGGAGTTGACACAAGCTATTATGTGTCATTTGCAGCAGCAGTAATACTCTACTCAGTGCTTTCAAGGCATTATGACATTACAGGAATAACAGGTAAAAATTTAGGTAAAACGGGTGCATAACACCCCATGGTTATATATTCGGACAGAACACTCGTCGATCTGGTTCAGAAGGGTCTGATCATCTCGGAAAATTTCTCAGCGGAAAGCGTGACACCCAATGGTTATGATCTCAGGGTTGGAAAAGTGAGGATTCCTGGAAGTGAGGATTCCGAGACGGCTGAAATCCCTCCAATGACATTCTTTCTCGTTTCAACACTGGAGTACATGAACATCCCTCGAAATGCCATGGGAGAACTCTGGATCAGGTCTTCATACGCCAGAAGAGGAATCATTGCATCGTTTGGCGCAGTTGATTCTGGCTTCAGGGGAAATCTAACACTTTCATTTTTCAACAGTTCAGCGGTTACGGTGAAGATATGCAGGGGAGATAGAATTGCACAGATCGTCTTCCAGAGCATGGATACGGAAGCTGACAGAAAATATGATGAGAGATCCGGTAATTATCAGAACAGTAGAGGAATAGTCTCGGGGGTCGAAGAGGTTTGATATTTCAATACGACACGCTGAGAAGGTTCAGGAATACTTTAAGTTCTTTGAAGAATTCCAGACATCCGGGTTCAGGAAAGGGATGATCGGGATGGGTTTCAGGGATGTTGATTTTGAAGTCACGGAGACCGTGAAAGGGACTGTTGAGGAGATCTGGAAACTAGCTTCAAACGATGATCTGATAACACAGTTCTGGCATGGCACGAGGGAACTGAAAAAGAACAATGATGGTACGTTTACTGTCCGGTTTGCTTTCCCTGCAACTGGAATAATGAAAATCGAGAAGGACACAGAGAATCACATAATAAGGGAAATTTATCTCTCAGGACCGTTCAAGGGCACAAAAGAATTAAAACTCGAAAAAACGGGAGAAACCCAGTGTACCGTGACCTGGAAAATAAAACTCTCCACATTACTTGCTTTCAGGAAGGAATCCCTGAAAAAACATTTCATGGAGGGGACTGTTAACGCAATCAGAAGAATGGATGATTACACTGTGACAGAATCTTGATCATCCTGAATCTCTGAAACTTTCCTTGCCGGTACATCGTATTCAATCATTTCTTTGCTGGCGTATGATTCCGGGAATATGGCACGTGCCTCTTCGACAAGAATATCAGTTCTTTCGACACGGGGGCTGTAATGGAACAGGTATAATCTCTTGACTTCAGCTTTCAGTGCAATTTCAGCAGCCTGCCTGGAGGAACTGTGCCCAAACTCATTTACCTTCGGTTCAAGGGTTGAATCGGTTGTGGTATCATGTATGAAGACATCTGCATCCTTTGCAAACTCAGCCATGTTCTCCATTGGCCTGGTATCACCGGTATAAACCACTGTTCTTCCATGCCTTATCCCGGCTGAGACCTCTTCCAGCCTGAAAAGTCTACCGTCATGGATAACTGTGCCATCCCTTCTGAGCTTTTCCAGCAATATGCTGGGTATTCCGATCTTCTTTGCCTTCTCTCCGTCAATCTTTACAAGATCATTTTCGTGGAATCTGTAGCTGTATGCTGGAACGGGATGGTCATTCATGTGGGCAGTTACCGTGAAAGAACCGAAATCATACTCACGGTTCAGCAGTAGTTCGTTCAGCGTTATCCTGAAGTTCAATGAATAGAAACCCACATTCAGTGCATTGCTGAGGATGCTTATGGCACCCGGAGGCCCGTAAATATTCAGTTCTTTCTCCCGTCCATTGAAGGACATACTCTGTACCAGTCCAAGGAGTCCAAGGAAATGGTCACCGTGAAAATGTGTAATGAATACATTATCGATCTTCATAAACGAAATACTGCTCTTCATGATCTGCTTCTGTGTACCTTCCCCACAGTCAAGCAGGTTCAATGTGTCGTCGATCTGTAGCGCCACAGCAGGCAAACCACGCCCGGGGAAAGGCCAGGATCCTCCTGTACCGAGAAATGTTATCTTAACCGTTGAAGCCATTGAACCTGATTCCTGATCCTTTAATTATGATTTCCCAGCCTGTGCGGGACGCATAATGGATCTGCTCAGTGCAAATGGGATCTCCTCCACGGTTTTAACACCTGAATACCGGTTCAGGTATTCCCAGAGATAAGTGTCCACGGAACCCCCAGAACTCATGAAGAATTTCTCTATGTCGTCCCTCAATCTTCTTCCCCTCCTGTCAAAATCGGTCAGAATGATTATGGCGTCATGTTTCAATCTCAACTCTTCCGAGAATCTTATGATACTCAGGCCTTTGTTGAAGATTATTATCTCCCCGGTAAATTCAATTTCCCGAAGGCTGTTCACATCATTTTTACCCTCAACAACAACAGGTACATTCAGGTTTTTCTCTCTGTACTTCTCAATAATTTTCAGCATTCCCGTGTGGTCAGGCTGCATTGATTGCATAAATAATACAAGTGAATAAAGTTTAGCATAGTCGCATGAACCAATTACAGGCGTTTGGATCGGTTCAATCCCAGAACCTCTTGTTTTTGGCAAACTCCATCTCTGCAGTTAGAATGGACCTTATCATGTCGTCATCACTGGAATAGCTCACTTCCAGAAGCCTGGAGGCCGTCTCCGGACCGATGCCCCTGGCAGCCAGGACAATGATTGCCTGCATCCCTCTCTCCCTTATGAGATGTGCATTCTTGGATACTCTCTTTCTCGTCTTTGCTGCATCATAGTTTTTTTCATCATACATCATTTCCCTTTCAAAGGGGGAAAGGGACGCTACAAGGCTGCTTCCGCAGGCAGGGCATCGTATTCCCTTTATCTCCCTTATCTTCTGCGTTCTCACGTTACCACAGGAAGTGCAGTAGAGTGTAACCTCCTCATTCATGAGTCTCTTCTTGACAGTATCAAGTATTGTCTTTGTGGGCTTTAGTGGAGCAACTCTCTCTGAGTAGTGCCTGAGGAACACCTCGGATCCAGGTGAAATCCCGTCCCTGCCATCAAACTGGATCTCATTCCTCTGGATTCTGATAAGATAGTCCTTAAGGGCATCCATATCCATATAATCAAATACGAGTTTTCTTATGGAATCGCTGAAAAGTGGAGATTCCCTGTAGGCGTCAACTATCTTCTCAAACCTTATCCTGTTTAGATCCGCATCGTTGCTTATAACCCCGAACTTCTTGGCCTCGTAAAGGAACACTCCACTGAAAAATCGTGACCTTCTTGCGGAGCTTTTCACATATTCCTCAATCTTTCCAGGGTCGATGCCCCTTATGATTCTCTCCATTTCACCCGGGTTGATTTTCCTTGAACTTCTTACATATATATGATAAGGTGAATAGTCCATTTCCACGCTTTCCCCTGTAATTGAGGTTACAATGAGGGACAGAATTTCGGCAAGTGCAAAGTTTCCCTTTGTGCCAAGGAGAATCTGAATGATATTCTCTCCTCCCCTGGTTTCAATCACAACCCTCTCCATTGTGGCATTTCTGGACCCATACCACTCCTTAAGCCGATCCACAGAACCGGGGGACACAAATGATGGTACAAGAGATATCTTCCGGTTATCTGATACCCTTGTGGTGACATCCATCAGGACAGGAATATCTTCACCTGACCATTTTGGAGCTATGGCTGCTGTCGCAAACGGTTCAACAAATATCTTCTCACTGTCAAGGCGTATGGTCCTCCATGTAGATCCCTTGATTACAAAATAGCTGCCCGGTTCTATCTCATCTATTACATATCGTTCATCAAGTGTTCCTATGAACTTCTTGTTTATTATGTCAATTACCTTGTAATTTTTCTCACTGGGAATCATGGATATATTCTCAAGATAATAGTTTAAAATTCCTCTTCTCCTCCTGATCTCATTGTTCTCGAACCATATTTTACCCGTCGAGGCCAGAAATTCCAATGTCCGAACGTACTCATCCCTTTCAAGCGTTCCGAAAGGATAGGTGTTTGTAACAGTGGTGTAAAAACTGTCAGCATCAATTTTTCCCTTTATATTTATCTCCGATATTACCTGATTTACAACAGTGGCAAGAGAGTTTTTCCTTATTGCAATGTTCTCAAGGTGTCCTTCCTGTACGTGGGAGATAATGGCCGAAGCCTCTTCCAGCTCAATTATGTCGCTGCAGACCACCTCCCCTGTTGAAATCTTCTCTATCCAGTGCCCTGATCTTCCCACTCTCTGGATGAGCTTGTTTATCTGTCTTGGGGAATTGAACTGGATCACAAGGTCTGCAGAACCTATGTCAATACCAAGTTCCAGTGAGGAAGTGCATATAAGTGCCTTCAGGTCGCCGCGTTTGAAACTGGTCTCCGCTGTTTCTCTGGCATCCCTGGAAAGGGAACCGTGGTGAACCTGTACAGGTATATCGCCAAAATACATCTTCAGCCTGAACGCTATATCCTCCGCAACACTTCTTGTGTTTACAAAGACCAGCGTTCCTTTATGGCTGTTGATCAGGTTCCAGATATGCAGAATTGATCCGGCATAATCGTCTTCACAACCCATTTTCTCGGATGCATCCGGTGGAGCTTTTTCAGGTATCAGGACATTTATATCCATGATCTTCCTTGGTGTGGCGGAAACGATCACAGCATCCTTCAACGGAGACAGATACCTGGCAAGTTCCCCAGGATTTCCAACAGTAGCAGAGAGTCCGATAAGCTGGAAATCACCGCAAATTTCACGCAGTCTCGAAAGGCCAATTGAAAACTGCGAACCTCTCTCATTCTGGGCTGTCTCATGCAACTCATCGACTATGACATATTTCAGGCTTGAAATGACCTCCCTCAATCTTTTCCCATTGAGAAGTATCTGGAGTGATTCCGGTGTGGTTACAAGTATGTCCGCCGGATCAACCACTATTTTTCTTCTTTCAGAAAGAGATATATCACTGTGCCTTACCTGGACCCTTAAACCAAGAAGATCGCCGTACCTTATGAGCCTTGATACCATATCACGGTTAAGTGCCCTCAGGGGGGTTACAAATAAAGTTGAAATCTGACGCGGTTTTTCCCAGAGTAACCTGCTGAACAGAGGGAGCATGACCGCTTCAGTTTTTCCGGTACCGGTTGGTGAGACCAGGAGAGCGTTCTCCCCGGCAAGCACGTGTGGTATCAATTTTTCCTGGGCCTCAGTAAGCTTTCCTATCCCAAGCTTCTCAATCATGCCCCTTACTTCTGGATGAAGAAGGTCCAGTGATTCGCTGACAGTCCCTTCCATGCTTTCTAATCCCTCATTGAGACACTGGCTGCTATTATTATCGGGTCCCATACTGGGCCAAATGGTGGTGAATATCCAAGATCCCCATAGAACAGATCTTCCACGGTGAAACCTCCCTGGATTGCCATTGCAAGAGCATTCAGTCTCCAGGCACCTGAGTCCCTTGATACTATCTGCCCACCGAGAATCCTGTCGTCTTCCTTAGAGATGAGGATCTTGACATAAACATCTTCAGCACCGGGATAATAACCCGCTCTGCTCTTTGCCTTAACCATTGTCTCCCTGAACTCTATACCCTTCCTTTTAAGTTCCCTGCTGTTCAATCCTGTGAACCCAACCTCGAGATCAAGAATCTTCACAAGTGTGGTGCCCAGAGATCCAGGGAATTCCATTGGCTTACCTGATATGCAGGATCCAGCCACTCTCCCCATTTTGTTTGCAACCTGGGCCAGTGGCTGCCAGTCAGTGGTTCCAGTTACAAGGTCAGTGGTTGTGGCTACATCTCCTGCAGCATAGATGTCAGGGTCTGAGGTCTGCATTGATCTGTTAACCAGTATCGCTTTATCCATGAATAATTCAAGGCCCGCCATTCTCGCAAGCTCCACATTGGGCGTTATTCCCACCGCAAAAATAACTGCATCCGCTTCCAGATTGCCTGTCGTGGTCTCTATGTTAAGCCCATGATCATCTTTTTCCGTGATCTTGCTCACCATTGAATTTCTGACAACATCTATTTTTGAAGAAAATTCCCTGTCAACATGTATTCCTATGTCATCGTCGAGTTTCTGGAGAATTCTGGAATGTTTGGAAATAAGTGTGACCTGCTTACCATGTTCATGAAGTGCAGATGCAAGTTCCAGGCCAAGAACTCCGTCACCCACAATCGCAATGTCATTGCTATTTTCGGTTATTTTTTTTGCATATTCCCCGCTTTCGAGGCTCCTCACTGCAAATACATTCCTCATACCCATCCCGTCCGGTAAATTTGCCCTTGCACCGGTCGAAATGAGGAGCTTGTCATATTTCATTTTTCTACCGTCATGAAGGACCACGGTCTTCTCGGCCCTGTCCAGTGCGTCCACCCTGATTCCGGACTGCACATCGATTCCCCTCTTCACGGTGAATTCAGTCAGGGGATAGTGAAGAAGGCTGGCCGCATCGGGAACCAGTCCCTGAATAAAGTATGGAATCCCGCATTCTGCATAGGAAACATACTTCCCGCTTTCAAGAACGGTTACAGAGATGGAGGGATCAGTGCGTTTAGCTTTTGATGCCGCAGACATGCCTGCCGCACCTCCACCGATAACGATAAAATTCATGCAACCTTATTATGTGAAAATAGATAAATTCTCCCAGATAGGGAGAAAAGGTATGCTGAAGATTCTTATTTATTCACGATTTGATGTCGTGGGAGCCCTGCACAGGCATGTTTTACCGCAGTTGTTCTGGACAAAGGAAGGGCAGTCAGGGAGAATGTCAGTTTTGTCGGAAGCAATGGAATATTCAATCTCCTGTATTCTTTCCAGGATTCTCTCTTTCAGCAACGGAAGATCCCTGAATCTTACCCTGTAGCATTTTACAACTTCCCGGTTGTTCTTGAATCCAATGAGCAGGTATCCGGTATCTGAACCGGACAGGCAGCATATCATTGCCAGCCTCAGGATGTAAAAGGGGGATATGGTGGAAACTGAAATTTTCTCTGGTTCATAGCCATAAACCCGGACAAGCGCTGGATAGAGTCTTTCAAAGGTTGTCCTGTGATCTTCCGGGATAGGCATAAGCGAAATGATGGGAACATATCCGAGCGATCTTTCATTGATCCTGATCTCTCGCCTTTCCCTGTACATTCCTGAATTATATACGGCATTGCTGATCATAGCCATGGTTTCATCAGGCATTACTGATTCTGTGTCCTCATCAGGTTCAAGAAGTCCCTTCCGATTTAGATATACTCTCTTAGGAATCAGGAGATCCCAGAGGGAAAAGCTGCCTATCCATGTGAAAGAGGCATTGGCTCTTCCATCTTCCAGTTTTCTCTCCAGATCACGGTTGCGTTGAATTTTTACATGATGAATCAGGAAGGAAGGATCCAGGGAAGGGAGCATACTGCAACTGCAAATGTTGTTGGTGCTGAATTTGCATCCATATTGAAAATACCTGCATCTCCCAAGTGAACTGGGATCGGAATCCTGGATTGATTCCACCATATTTCTCAATCTCTGTTTAACAAATCCAAGAGTGTCCGCATCTTCTCTGATCTTTACGGTGAAAGCCCTGAAAGGTTCATCATGATCCTGTTCATGGTAAACAAGGTAATGTTCCTCTTCAGTCCTGGAGGAAAGGGCCGCATAAAACACAAGTTGCTCCAAATCCTGGGGGTTTCTCGAAAGCACATCAGTTTCGCTGTTTATGTCGTGGGAAGTGGTCTTGAATTCTATTATATGGTTGTCAATGCGGAAATCTAACCTCCCCCTGACACCGTGAAGTCCCACAGCCTCTCCATTTACCTCTTCTTCACGTATTGCTTTCGGTGCAAAGTGCCTGATCCAGGAAAACATCATCTCATGAACATCATTTCCATGCCTGAATTTCTCAATTACTTCAGCATCTTCAGGCACCCCGGGTTTCATGATCTCATAGTATTTTCTGACCGGGTTTACAAGATCAGTTACACCGAACCATTCACGCTGCTGCCCCTTTTCCAAGGATAAATTCTGGCTAAGAGCGCTGGAAGCTGATTGATCGTAATATATCTCTACTATTGACGATCTTGCCAGGGATATCCACTGGTCAACATTTAATGGTCTATGTTCAGCCGTAATGGGATATGCAGGACATAGTTAATTTATTTTTCATCCGGTTGTGTACGCAAAGCCGAAGGTCAATACCCTATATGGCCAGAAATTGAATCACCCAGGGTGAAGAGAACCAGGTCATGCTCTTATCAAAAAAGAGAATCTCTCATTCCCACAAATAAATACCAAATGTTCCGATAGAGGCAGTCACGGTACTACCCAATGAAAACTAAAAGAGAAAAATGGAATAAAATTAGTTAAAGTTCATCATCGTCATCATCGCTGTCATCATCGTCATCATCATAATCACGTCTCTTGAAACTGACCATTTGATGCACCTCCCATGACTGATGCTAATGATATCACATATTTATATTTTTCAGAATGCAGAATCAATATTTTTTATGCTTTACCCTAC
>JAKADT010000027.1 GCA_021820245.1 Thermoplasmata archaeon
TCTCCTGCCGCCCCTCCTACTCTAATGATAACTTCATCATTTTTCATTTTTACCTTGCAGTAAATCACTAAATTCTATTAATCTTTATGCAGGCAATAAGGTAAATGTGTCTGAATCATTTTTTCCTTTGAGTGCAGATGATAGGATATAATTCACAAAACAGCAATTCGGATAAAAAAATTAACAGTGATATTTCTCCTATTCTTGCCAAATTTTCCCTATTTTCATGGAATCCAGAGCGTTTATGCATATAATTATACCGTATAAAATTTAAAAGGAAAAAGTTATCAAACCCTTATTCCATGTAGTCAGGATAAATGAGGATTACAACCATAGCCATTGGAGTTGTTCTGCTTGCTTTAGCAGTATTTTTATTCCTGCAGAGGGGTGGATTAATATTCGGTGTCATAGTGCTTATTGGATCAGCACTGTCTTTCTCCAGTGGCTTCAGTGTCTATTTCTCCAAAAACAGAATAACTAAAATCAGGAAGACAGCCTATGAAGGAATAGTTCAGAACGGGCTTCAGAGGATTGAAAAAGGGACTTTCCATGCGGACAGGGAAATATTCACAAAGAGAATGGAGATCGTGAAAGATATCCTGGCCGATCAGGAACTGATGCCAAAATTCGGTCTTGATGCCGTTTATTTTGAATACACTTCAGAGGAAAAGGCCAGAAAAGTGGCAGAAATCATAAACAGTCGTGGTCTCCAGACCGACATAATACAGGACAGGATGAACTGGGAAATTAAGCTTGAGATGTAAAACGCAAAAAAAAGGTCACCACATATGAACATGGACAGGATCTTTTGCATTCAGCACTGGCTTAAATGTGTGATTAACAATTTCTCATAACCCATTTATATTCTTTTGGAATAACAGACTATGATCAGAATAGAAAAAGATGTTCTTGGTGAGGTTAAAATTGACGACAGTCTCTATTATGGGGTCAATACGTACAGGGCAAGGGAGAATTTCAAGATAACTGGCCTTACGGCAGACTTCGATCATATATGGTCAATTGTTGCCTTAAAACGATCTGCTGCCATTGCAAACAATAAGGGTGGCAGGCTTGACAGGGAAAAAATGGATCTCATTGTGAAGGCATGCGATATTCTGATGAACGGAAAACACAGAGATCAGTTCATTGTTGACCAGTTTCAGGCAGGTGCAGGAACATCGTACAACATGAATGCAAACGAGGTAATTGCAAATCTTGCACTTGAACTCGCAAATAAAAGCAAGGGTGACTATGAGACAATTCACCCAAATGACCATGTTAACATGAGCCAGTCAACCAACGATGTGTACCCAACGATGATAAGAATGACTGTTGCAAGAAAATCCCCAGCACTCTTCACACAGTTGAAACAGCTAATAGACTCACTGAAGAAAAAATCAAGGGAATTTGACAGTGTTGTTAAACCCGGAAGAACTCATTTACAGGATGCAGCACCCATTACACTGGGAATTGAGATGAGTGCTTATGCGTATACACTTGAAAAAGATCTGAAGGAACTTGAAACCGCACTTGATTACATAATGGAACTGAACATAGGAGGGACAGCTGTCGGAACGGGAATTAACACTGCACCTGATTACCAGAAGAATGTTGTGGCAGAGATTTCAAGAATAACAGGCATGAAATTCAGGGAGAGCAAGAATCTTCCTGGCATAATGGAGTTCATGACAGATTTCTCAAGAATGATGAATGGAGTCTCGAATCTGGCACTGGACATTACAAAGATGGCCAATGACATAAGACTCAGCTACTCTGGACCTGGGACAGGCATACATGAGATAAAAATACCTGCAGTTCAGCAGGGATCCTCAATAATGCCGGGAAAGGTAAACCCATCCATAGCTGAAGCCATGAATATGATATGCCACTCTGTTATAGGGGCACAGCAGGCGTTGAACCTTTCAGTTCAGGCAGGGCAGTTCGAACTGAACGTCATGATGCCGCATATTGATTTCGAACTTACAAGGTCCATTGATCTTATGACCAGTGGGATGGAAATGTTCAGGACAAAACTTATTGACGGCCTGCTGGCAAATGAAGACGTATGCAGGGAGCATCTTTCAAAGAGCTTCGGTTCAGCTGCACTCTTGAATCCATATCTTGGGTATGACAGTGTTGCAAAAATCGTAAGAGAGTCTCTTGAAACCGGGAAATCGATCAAGGAACTTGCACTTGCAACCGGAAAGGTTACTGAAGATCAGTTCATGAAGATCATGGCCAGTGGCATACCCGGAAGATCATGATTTTCATTCAACTTTTTTCACCATGAATTATTTTTCAAATTCCTAAAAAAAGATAAAATATGAAATTTAAATAAACCAGCATAAATGAAGATATATTTTGAATCATACGGATGCACACTGTCCAGATCAGAATCTGCGCTTTACGTGAACGGTATGATGAAAGATGGCGACACAATAGTGCAGAGACCTGAGGATGCAGATTTAAGCGTCATCGGAACATGTGTTGTGGTAAGGCATACAGAGGAGAAAATGCTCAATCGTATCGATGATCTTTCTTCCAAATCAAAGGTTAAGGTGCTCGGATGCCTTCCAACCGTCACCGGAAACCAGATCTCCTCCGATTCAATTGAAATGTTAACGCCCAGGGAGATGCATTCCCTCTACACGGGAAAGATGGACGATATTCAGATCAGGGAACCGTCAATATTCGACGGAATCCCAATTAATCAGGGATGCACAGGTAACTGCAACTACTGTATCTCAAGAGTTGCAAGAGGAAAGCTTGTATCCAGGAAGCCCGAGAAGATAGTGAACCAGGTGAGAATTCAGCTGGAACGGGGGATCAGGGAGGTAAGAATCAGCTCACTTGACACAGCAGCATATGGAAAGGATCTGGGGACTGGACTCCCCTCGCTTGTCAGTGACATAACTTCCATTGACATGGATTTCAAGTTAAGGATAGGAATGATGGAGCCAAAGAACACCACAGGCATACTTGATCCGCTCATGGATTCCATGAAAAACAACAAGGTCTTCAAGTTTATCCATGTTCCCGTTCAGAGTGGTGATGATCGTATACTTGAACTCATGAACAGGGAATATCAGGCGGAGGATTTTGCAACAATAACATCCACATTCAGGCAAAATTTTCCGGATTCCACACTGTCAACCGACATAATATCCGGTTATCATGATGAGGACCACGAATCATTTGAGAACACCGTGAAACTCATAGAAAGAACAAAGCCGGACATAATAAACATAACGCGCTTTTCACCCAGGCCGTACACTGCAGATTTCAACAGCAAAATACCGGGAACAAACCCTGTGAAGGAATGGACAAGGTTCTACACAGAGATGCACAGAGATATCCTGCAGAAAAAACTTGCCTCAATTGTGGGAAAAGTTGAATCCATATTCATAACAGAGAAGGGAAAATCTGGTACGTGGGTTGGAAGGGATCATGCCTACAGATCCGTTGTGGTTGGCGGAGACCAGAGAATGTACAGCACCATAGATGTTGAGATAGTGGACACTGGTCCCACCTATCTTGTTGGAAGGGTCATTCATGGTTCGTAATAAATGATCAGGAAAGATCCGTTCCCTGGAGAAGGGGTTAATTGTGAACATTTTTCAGGATGAGTGGGTCGACAGCCACAATCTCGTCCATAACATACCTTTTCGGAGGATTTTTTGAAAATATCATCTGGAATTCTGTTACAGTGAGAATGGGCATTGAAAACTTTTCAGCATCATCAATGGGAACTCTTGGACAACCTGTGAATATTACGGCATCACACCTCATGTTTGAATAGTCCATGGGATTTGCCTCATTTGCGGTCAGTATTACCGCCTCCCTGCCCATCTCCCTTATCCTGTCAACTATGACACCTGCAACCTTTTCCCTGAACTGTCCCACTTTGGTATCGACAACAACACAGAACTTCCTGGCATCCATTGCCCTTGATATGCTGGCATACCTCTTTCTTATGAATTTATCCGTTTCGTCTTTTATATTCTTCAGTGACATATCATTCAGGTCCAGTATGAACACGTCGGTGTCAGTGGAAAGCTGTGCGCCTATTCCATGAAATTTTCCAGTTGTGACGATGAGAAGGCAGTCCACACTGTTCTGTATCGAATGCGCAGAGCTGAAGTTGCATCCAAGAACCTGCCCCGGATATTTCATCCTTTTATCGGGAATACCCGTTACTGTGGAGAACCCCATGCCTGTAAGGACCCTGCCAACCTCCTGCATATGGTTAATGTACTGGATTGAGCATAGCAGACCAATCCTTCCGTATCCCCCTTCCCTGAGTGGTTCGAACATGCTCTCAGGAAACTCTATTTCATGTTCATCCCTGTATTCAAGGAATATCACCGGAATCGGATACTGTATGTTGGGAATTTCTGAATGCCCCAGCTGAACAACGGCATCCACCCCGGAATAGACATCTCTTGATCCTATATCGCATGCCCCGTAGAAAGATTCTGAGGACACAATTATACTGAAGTTCTCAGAAAGCCTGTTGAAGTATTCAAACACATGGGGCTTAAGACCATCCGGAAGTTGCAGGAGTACTTTTTTTGCACCCAGTTCCTTAAGTTTTGTAACCGCTTCGTCAAGGTCAAGAAGTTTCAATTTTAACCTTCCTTCATTCTAATCCGATATAAATCCATGTTTGATCCGGTGTATTCATGAGAGAAATGAACCATTGTGAAATATCTCTTCCCCGTTCCTGATCACTGTATTGACCATCCTTATGCCATATTCGTATGGAATTTTTCTGTAGCTGTCAACATTCAGTATGATTATGTCGGCATTTTTCCCTGGCTCAATTGAACCGTATCTGTCCTCAATTCCACAGGCAAATGCACCATTTATGGTTGCAGCATTAAGCGCCTCCTCTATTGACATCCTGCAGTACTTTACAGCCAGATGTATTGCAAAGAAGAGGTTGCTGTTGTATGACACCGGAGACGCGTCTGATGCAAGAGCCACCGGTATGCCCATTCTTATGAAGGAACCTATGTCTGGATACTTTCCGTCTGCAACATTGAAGGCAGTCATTGGAAGGAATGTGGCTATTGCCCCTGATCTGGCAATCTTCTCCATGCCCTTATGATCCGTCACAAGAAGATGATCAACCGTCAGTGGATGGTACTTCTCACACAGATCCAGGCAACCTATATCCGCGAACTCGTCACTGTGCAGCTTCAGGCGCAGGCCGTTGGATCTGGCTGCTTCTGCCATCTCCATCGTTGAACTGACGGAAAACGCCCCCCTGTCGCAGAAAACATCGACAAACTTTACCCTGTCCTTCATCCTGGGGAACATTGCAGATATCACGTAGTTTGAATATTCGTATTCCCTCTGTCCCTGCGGTATTGCATGCATGCCCAGGAATGTGGGAACAACGTTTACAATACCCGTGTCCTTAATCCTGTGTATTACATCAAGCATCTTCATTTCTGTTGAAAGATCCAGGCCGTATCCAGTTTTTATTTCCATTGATGTTGTTCCGGTTGAAACGCTCTCGTAGACACGATTCATGCTCTGATGAAAGATCTCGTCTGCGCTGGAGCTCCTTGTATCCCTGACTGTCCTGTAAATTCCATTTCCGGATGCAAGAATGTCCATGTAAGCCTTCCCGGAAACTTTCTGGTAAAATTCCTCCTCCCTTGTTCCTCCGTAAACCATGTGAGTGTGGGAATCCACAAGTCCAGGCATTACAACATTTCCCCTGGCATCAACGACATGCACCCCTCTGCCATCCTGGTATTTCCGGGCTTTCTCCGATGTCATAATTTCCCTTATGATCCCGTCCCGGATGAGAATTGAGTGATTTTCAAGAATCTTGATCCTCCTGATCTTTTCTGATTTCAGGGGTTCCCAACCAGCCCCTTCCATGGTGATAATTTCAGAAGCATTCACTATAAGTGTTTCCCTCATCCGCTAAATATAACTATAACAAATATAATTTCTTTCCCTGGATATCCTTTTCAGTAACGTTGTTTCCGCATGGATCAATTTGAGCACGATTCAGATAACCATGATCCAGAATCCAAACAGCACGGTTACTATGAAACCACCGGTGATTGAGATCATGAATGGCGCACGGTACTGCATATATTTCTTCCCCCTGTATTCATGCACCGAGAATTTCTTGCTGTTCTTATGATAGGTCTCCTCATCGTACCTCAGGACAAACAGTGAAGAACTGCCCGAACTTTTGCCAGTTTTCATGCTCAGGTAAACAATGTATGGAACAAATATTATGGAAAAGACTGCAACGTTTATGAGAAGTGCCATGGAAAATGGGACAAACCCTGAAATGATCTCCTGAGCCTGAGTGAAAGGTGTGATCATGGGGATTGAGATAAATGAGAAAGACAGCGCCAGAAGTGCCTTAATGTCCCCTATTCCAAAGAATCTCTCCTGGAAACCCATCAGGAATATTGCCGACATCACCAGCAGATCAAACCCGAAGATGAAAACCCTGAATACCATAAAGATTGAAAAGATAAGGAATATCACACCCACCAGGGGATAAACCAGAAGATCCGTCTTCATGAATGTTGCAATAAACATCAGTATCCCGGCAATATAGAACCAGTATGGTGGATGAATGTAAAGAGCCAGAAAAACAATTCCGGCCACATAAAGTGGGATGAACAGGTATGAACTCACTGTACGCCTCCTGACATCGGTTACAGAACCAAAAAGAAGAACTGCCATTCCCACCATTAACAGGATCAGATACTGAACCATCCTTTCACTAAAACACACGGAACATATAATTACTTTTCACCGTTAATTCTCTTGAACGCCTTGATCACGGAAGACATGTCAAGGTTGCCGTAACCTATTGATGAAGCCGATGAGTACATCTGTGATGTAAGTCCCCCAAGAGGAAGAGATATTCTTGAATCCCTTGCCATTTCCAGTGCGTAGTTTATATCCTTTATCTCATGGTTGAGAAGAAAAGCCGGAATGAAATCCTCCTTCAGTAGTGGTTCACGCTTTATGTCAAGTATGGCTGAAGCTGCAGAACTGACAGCAAGTATATCCATGACCTGTTCACGGTTCATCCCCATCCTGTCCCCGAAAACCAGTGCCTCACTCAATGCTGCTAGATTCTCACCGAGAAGAAGGTTGTGGAGAAGTTTCATTTTCAGGCCATTTCCGCCCTCACCCATGTAAAAAATATTTTTTGAGAAAGTTTCAAGGAATGGTTTTACGGTTTCAAATGCCTTCTTATCACCGCCGAATATTGAAGTTAGCTCACCTCTTTGTGCAAATGGAACACTCCCTATTACGGGACAGTCTACATAGGTGCAGGACTTTTCAGCCACTCTCGCCTGATTCTCCCTTGACGCCTTTAAGGAAATTGTGCTCATGTCAACTATTATTGTACCCGGGATTATATGGCTTAACAGGCCATTCTTTCCTGAGATTATCTCCTGTGATGCCTGTGAATCGGTAACCATTACAAATATAATGTCGCAGCTGGACGAAACCTGGAACGGGTACTGGAAAACTTTAATTCCAAGTGCACCGAACTCGTCTGACTTCTGTCTTGTCCTGTTGTATATACCCGTTACTTTATATTTTTTAAGGATGTTGTACAGTATTGGACGCCCCATCTTTCCAATACCGATGAAACCAAGATCTGACATTATGAACCCCTGAAAATCAGATTTCAAGAAAATATAAAGAACTGCCGTTTTCCTGCGTGGCACACTCCAGGCTCCTGTATGGTATCTGTCTATTTCTAAGCCTTGTTTCTGACTGTTCAATTGCAAGTTCCGGAAGGTTGTTTTTCTGGCTAAGGTGAGTGAGTATGATCCTGGTTTCAGGCTTTATGACCTTCTCAAGAACATCTGCTGTCTGGCTGTTTGAAAGGTGGCCGAATCTTCCGGCTATCCTGTTTTTCAGTGATATTGGATATGGCCCATTTTTAAGCATGTCTTCATCATGGTTTGATTCCAGTGCCATTATGTCTGATCCTTTTATGCACTCCATGACTTCTCCGGATACTGTCCCAAGGTCGGATATGACACTTATTTTAATTCCTGAACTCTCAATGACATAACCCACCGGATCTGATGCGTCATGGGAGATGTTTATTGCTCTCACACGGAAGTTACCTATAACCGTTTCACCGTTTATCCTGTAAAAGTCTCCAATACCTGCTGCATAGCCAGTCATCTCCCTGGTGTATATGTCGAAGTCTGGCCTTGTTTTGAGGTTTTTCACGCCGCTGCAATGATCGGAATGTTCATGTGAGATAAACAGGGACTTTTGCGGTGGATCAATATGGAGATCTTCCAACCTCCTCCTCAAACGCTTCCTGGATATGCCCATATCTATAATCAGGAGATCGTCATGGTCCCATACAAGGCTGCAATTTCCAGCACTTCCACTTGCAACCATATTGAAACCGATGCCTTCCATTAAGAACTGAATAAATATACAGGATATGATACTTTCCCGATAAAACAACTGTTTTTATGTTTCAATTTGCTTGGGATCACATGAAAATTTACCTTGTTGACAAAAGTGATATAACTCCGAAAATGTCGCCTTTGATAAGGGCTCATATTGCATGGGAACTCTTCATACCCGGTTCACCTGGAGAATTTCCGGAAGGTCATGGCAGGGTGTTGTATCCCTTCTCCAACTGGATCTGGGACGAATTTGGAAAGGTTGGTGGCTACCTGAATAAAAATTCAAAGGATGCCGTATATGTCTCCATTCCGGAACTTTCTCCACATGGCAGAGATTTCCTGGTACGCCTCTGTTCAATGTGGTCAGATGAGATTTTCTTCTATGGAAAAAATGATGAAAATTTGTGGATTCCACCTTTAGTGAATATTTTCACAGATTCTCATATGGATAACGCTGAGAAGAGAGTTGCTGATAAAGAGGAAGGTGGGTCTGAAAGATTTTTCATGCCACTTCTTGGACCTTCAAGATCATTTTTCAGGCTTGAAAAAATAAGTCCAGGGAATTCATCAGCAAGGCTTCATAGCCATTCTGCTGTTGATGAGTACTACCTTCTGATCAGGGGAAAGGCGACACTGAAAATTGGTTCAAGATCTATTCCAATTGAGGAAGGAACACTTGTTGGGAAACCCACCGGGCCGGACCTGACCAGCCAGATAATTGCGGACAGGAATGATGAGGTAGAGGTACTGGACATGGAAGTATGGCCGGACCGGTACTACAATGCAAAGGATGCTGTCCTGTACCCTGAACATGGAGAATTGTTTATGAGAGGAACCGGATGGGGATCCATAATCCCCTGGATCACCGCCATGAACACAGACGATTTCAGAAGAAATTATGACACTTCTTATGGCAGAAATGCCGATGGTTCGTGGTCACCGGAAAAATTCAGGGGTCACAAAGAGAGAAAAAATATGGATTGATCACTGCGCAAGCGTGTTGAGTTCTGTCAATAACTCTTTCTCAACATGATCTGTCCACATTATTTCCGGTATATCTATGACAAGGAAGATCTCCGAAAGAAGAATTACTTCAATTGCGGTTATAGCCAGATTCTTTATGAGTTTTCCAACACCAACATGCACATTGATCTCATCATTTATGTTCTCAAACGTGAATGTCAGGGCTCTGTCAGCTGCTATTAAATCCCTGAGTATGCCAGGTTTCTGTGCCTGAATTATCGCTTTGTCGTCCTGAATGTTGCTCTGTACTTTCCAGTTGCTGTTCTTAAGGTAATCTGAGAAACTGTTTGCCAGATCCTTGAGACTTTTGCTGCTTTTAATTACCCTGTCTTTTTTGAAAACTTCCATGTTGTGTTATTGGAATACGTTATTTAACCGTAATGATTTCTTTAGACGGTCTTTTATTTCATGCTTTTTCATAAAATCCAGTAAAGCTAATATTGCAGGGCTGCATGGTTATCCGTTGGGTGATGCCTTTATGAGAGTATTGACAAAAAAAGAGGCTAAACAGATAAAAAAACTTTTGAAAAAGGGGGTTGATGTCCCTGAAATCTGTCAAGAGTTCAATATACCTCCAGCTGAATGGAGGGAAGTTGTTGTCAAGAATGACCTGTTCTGAAAGCAGGAAATGGATTCATACACTTGAGTATTTCTATAAACCCAAGTTTCGTGCAAATATCAAAGTGCGTTTAACTCTGAGAAATTCGTAATATGGCTGATTTCCAATCATGTGAACAGCCATCACAAATCAGTTTTTATGGGTTTTTAGAAATTGCCACTTGTTATTCCTGTGGGATCATGAAGTGACTCTTCACACGAGTGGTCGATTCGGAGTGCCCGGCATCGTATTCAATGAAATGATGAGCCATGTGATTGATCCTCAGTATATTACTTAATCCGCGCACCCCGATATTTATTGAGAATTCATCGCAGAAAGCCGTTTGGAGTGAATTCTCATTTTATTAAATTCTGGTATGAAATTCCTTGTGTTTTGAAGATGATCGGTTTGATTCTATTTTTTCCGGACTTTCCTAAGAACCTATAAGAATCGCAGACGCCTCTGATCCACTCTTTTTTTAATATCATTAATGATCCAGAGAAGTTCGTATTTCTGACATGATTCTGTTGTTATACTGGTGAAAAGCTTTGTTCAGGGGATCAGCGTGTATAATCGATGAACTACATAGTGGTTGCTTCCTGATTTTTTTATTATTCTGATCGTTTTTTCGAATTCAGGACATACTTCATCACATCTTCCGGTTTATTTATCAGTGCCAGGGGATGGTATTGTTCCAGTAGTTCTTTTTTCCCAGATCCCCAGAGTGCACCGAGAACCTTTATGTTTGCTTCATGGGCGGCAATAATGTCATATGGCTGATCACCAATATACATAACCTGCTCACTGGTTGCACCAAGCTTTTTCAGCGCGAGAAGAAGAGGTTCGGGATCAGGTTTCTGATACATTGTATCTTCCTGCCCCACATAGAACTTAAAACAATCCCTGATGCCAAACATCCTCAGTAGAGTTTCGGCATCGGTTCTGTGACTTGATGTTACTACCGCCATATCCATTTTCATATCAGACAGTCTGGTGAGTAACTCCTTTATGCCGGGATACACTTCTATTGATGCAAGATTATCATTGTAATATTTCCTTCCAACCTCATAAATTATGTCTCCATTATCCGGAAACCACTGGGAAAGAATCTTTTTTACGGGCCTGCCAACTAATTGTGCGTTTTCCTCATGGGTAATACCCCTACCAAGAACCTTCCTGAAACCGATATCTGTGGCTATTGCAGACATTCCTTCGCTGTCAAGCAACGTGCCATCCATGTCAAATATTACAGCTTTCAGTATTCTAAAACACCCCAACTTGATTAATCTTGAATGTATCAGAGGATAAAAATTGTTATGATGTAGTTTACTGTTCTTATTGTTTTATCACTTATGAACCGAAAACTACGTCATCTTCATCTGTGATGAAAGACATAAAAATAATTCTGAATCAAGAAGCAACTTTTTATTCATGACTATGCCTAAAGCCAGGAAGTGTCTGAAAGAGAGGGATTTAACGGAAAAATTATCCCGTTAATGAAGAAGAAATAAGCTGTCACATATTGTAATAAAAGACCAGTCCCCTTGAGGTAGGTATAGATGCCACATACGACAGATCGTTATATGTATTTACGCAGCGCATTGTTAGATCTTATGTCATTCTAATTCCTGTAAGGTATGCCAAGGTTGATGTTCATTTTCCATCTTACAGCGGCTTTGCGGATGTCCTGATATTGATCGTTTAATCCTGTTTTCTCTTACCACGAGAGATCACCTCTGACCAGAGACACAACAGAATCCAGTATTCTCTCTTTCACCATTGCCGGGTTGTGCCAGTTGAAAAGTGATGGCTCAAGGTAGCATGCCAGCGCACACTTATTACAACTCTCGTATGGGGTCCAGTCATAAGTGTTCCAGAGCTTGAGTATGTTGGTATCCCATACCTTTACACTGCCGTTGTATTCATTGAGAACATAACATGGCTGGACAATGTTCCCAAGAGGATCTATGTTTATGGTGAGCCATGGTTTGCACCTCCATGGATCGTTTCCATACCATGAGTTCAATATTGAGGAGAAGTATTCTTTTGAATTAACAATGGGTAGGCCACTCAACTTGTAGCCTTCAAGCATTTTTATGGTATCCCTCAGCCTCATTTTTTCAGGAGACATTCTCTCGGCAGTTGTGTAGTCATAAGCTATCTGAAAATTCACACTTACACCTAATTTCATTGCCAGGTCAACAATCCCCTGTACCTGATCCATATTTTCACGGGTTATTGTGGAACTTATGGCAATGGGCATATATCCCTTTGCAGCCTCAATTCCCTCCACTGCGTGCCTGAATGAACCTGCCATCCCACGTAGCCTGTCGTGAACTTCACCTATGCCATCAAGGGAAACAAACATGTAGTTGAGACTGTCCCTGATTTCCTCTATTTTTGCCTTCAGAAGCCATCCATTGGTAACCATGGAAGTGTGAAATCTTCTCTTGGATTCGTAAAGTATGTCACCTATATCTCTCCTCAGGAGTGGCTCACCACCCTCAAACCCAAGGAATGACACTCCCGCTTTCTTTAAGGAATCCATAATCCTTATCTCATCCTCCAGATTCAGCAATGTTTCGTCTTCTCTTCTCCAGAATGGACACATTTTACACTTCAGATTGCACGAATACTGAAGCTTGTGACCTGCTATGATGGGAAACTTTTTGTCAGGAAGGCTTCTAATTGTCCTGACTATTCCCCTGCCCATTACCGAGCTCACAAGCGACATATTGAAACATGAACAACTGTTATTCATACTTTACTAATCTAAATGTTAAACATTGGGCACAGTTCAGGACCGGGATTAATCGTATTTAAGAATGAGGTGGGTTTAGTATTGGTGAGGATTTTAAAAGTTTATGTAAATGATCCCGGCGCATTCTATTTCGGAGACAACAACGTCGAAAAAGTATACAACTGTTTTTGTCTTCATCTTCGGGGAAACCATAATAGCACCATTTCTGAATGCCTTTTTCTAATATTTCACGACATGAATTAAGCTGTAATACAGACGGTATACAGAATAGATGCCTTTATCAGGGTAGTAAGTCGTTGAGGATTTATCTATCTATCAACTGCACACTTTTCACTGGCTTTCGTTCCCCATCTTGAAAGGATAATTCGAGTTCGAAAATGTTAAAAATGAGAGAAAATCGATTGTAAATACGCATGGATGAGCGTTCGCGGGTGGATTCATTTCAACTTTCATTATAAAAACTTATAACGGTAAATTGCCATACAGCACCATGGATTCGGAAGATAAAATTAAATCCGTCATAGAAAGTTCCAGGAAAGTCTCCAGTGATGGTTCCCTGGTTACTTATGATCTGACAAAGGAAGTCGATTTTTCAAAGCCCAAGATTGTTGCAAAGGCTTTATCTCAGGTATTCTTTGAAAAGGATGCCCTTAACTGGTTCAAGGTTGAGGACGATAAGGTGAGTTTTGAGCCAACCTACAAGGTTCGCGTTGTTCTGGCAGAGGATAATAACAGGAAACTTGAAGAAACAGTGGATGATTTTCTCAAGGATTTACAGAAAGATGGAATTTCCAGGAACTACTCAAAGCAGATCAAGAACGGCGGGATCATTGCAACAGAACTCCAGTCAGCCATGGCTAAAAATGCCATAGAGTCGGCCCTGTTCAAACACTCTCTGGACAGAGTCTATGGGGATTCAATCAGAGATGACCTCTTTGTTGATCTTCTCGAAAAACTGGAAATCAGATCCCTGAGTGACAGGGACCTTATTGACTGGGATAAACTCCCACTCTGACAGATTCTACTTAACTTTGTCCACTTAAGCCACTGCACCTGCGTAGAGACGACGTTTTTTTCAATTCTTGCTTGAAGCTTGAGGAATTGCGAAAATAATGGCGCTATCACCGCAATTCATGTGCAATAGATTGTTTGGAAATACAGTAAAACAGTATGTTAAATTGAATTTGTTGTGTTACAAGGAGTCAAATTCAGGATTCGATCCGATGATGCACCTGACTGCTTTCTAAAAACACCACACCTACATTCATTGCATTTTCATTACCTAAATATGGATATGCCTCTGGAGAGAAATATGGTCAACAATAGTATGTTTATCAACTATTGTGGTACAATATGGGCAGGTCTTAAAATAGTGTTTAAACATATGTTATGCCAGAGACTATCACTATCAAAAAATCTGTGTATGATGAATTGCTTGGGTTTAGGAAGGAGAACTAAAGTTTCAGTGAACTGCTGGACAGACTCGTAAAATCTCAGTACAAGAGTGAGCTACTTTTATCCCTCAGAGGAAGTGTGGAATTTGAAGATAAGGAAAAACTTCTCAAAGATATTCGAGAGAAACACTGGGAGAAGAGAAATTAATTCTTCTGGATTCGGATGTAATCATTGAAGTTCTGGACAAACACTCTGACAAGGGTCAAATATTTCTGAACAAAATACTTGAAAGTGGGGAATAGTATTGCACCAGCTCATTAACTTTGCACGAAGTGCTTAATGGAATTGCAAGATATTCAAAGGATTCTAGCTTAGTTAACCGGTTGGCGACACTGCCATATGACAAGAATGATGGTGAACTTGCTTCGCGTTTTTAGAAGTAACTGCTGAAAGAGCTGGAAAACTATTCCAGGAATGGATGCTATGGTAGCATCGGTTGCAATAAACAATGGTGGATTCCCTTTACACCCATGACAAACATTTTGAGATCCTTGTGGAACATGATCTTAAAGCTGTTTAGGTAGTGTCAGAATGGACCGGTCAGGGTTTGCTTAATGTTTTGAGGGAGTGTCAAATTGTACTAAACCTTCTCTAGATATTTGTCCGGATTTATGATAATTTCTGGATCTAATCCGTGCTTACCAGCATATTTCAATATATCCTTAACGTTCCAAGTTATTACATAATCAATCTGAACATATTTGCAGATAGAAATAATGTACCAATCGTTACCTATATCCTTGAGTGCATCTACATCAATTGACAAGCTTTCCGTCTTAATGAAATTTAATTGGTTACAAAGGGGTCTAAGCGTGCGTTTAAATATTGAGGGTTAACTTTCTCTAGGGAACTAAAGAACTTCCCCTCCTTATTACTCGTTGAGGCAATCTTTTGAATCAAATCAGGGTCCAGGGAAAGCAATCTATTCAATTCACCATACAACATATCGCAAGAGAAAGCCTTGTCATTTCCATTCATAACTCGTTGGCACACTCTATAATTGGTTGACTTACTGGAACCGGAGACCAAGTAAGCAATTATAACGTTAGTGTCGATAATTACTCGCATCTCTTTCTCTCATTATTTTTTTTGCCAGAATAACCGCAGAGACTGCATCCTCTTCCGTTAAATTGTTCTCCTTGAGATAGTCAGAGAAATATTGATCTACGACTTCCTTTTTTAAGGCAGATTTTTTAGTAAATTTAGGGTACATAGAGTATACGTAATCAATCAATTCGATTGTGGAAAAAAAGTTGTAGGTTGCCTTAACATCTATTATTTGCTTCTTTTCGTCATCTGAGAGTTTGCCCCAAGCGATTGATGCCTCTCTGAATCCATTCTTAGACAGAGATAGCTCATCATACCCAATGAGACCCTTATTTTGTAAATCGGTAAGTTCCTGTGATAAATCTATGGAAAATGGGCCGTACCATAGGGGTACGAATTTGAATAAATCCTTCCTCACCGAAAATGGTGTCCTTTTGGACAATAGAAAAATTTCTTTTTGTAAGTGTGTTAAAGAAGGTATTTTTTCATTGTTCCGTTTCGTTTTTCCCCATGCGTAGAAAAATGAAAGTATGATTTCACCTTTATTGGACATATAGAAGATAATCGATAGGAAGTATTCAAGGTTTTTAGATCAATATCGACAAGGCGGTACAAATGCCATACTCTCCATGTGTTCGAATGCCTATGAACCGGTCGGGCTTTGATTAAATTTTATGTAAGATACTAACCGGACTGTCCAATTGAATGAATCTACCTAATGCATACTTGGTACAGCCCAGATCCAGAATGGAACGTATTCTATCGATATTCCCTCAACTGTTTCTTTCTTTTCGTAATCGTACGTAATTACTGTTCCTTTCCTTAACCCAAGTTTTGTGGCAGCCTCTACAAGTCCACTGATTTCACGCGGTCTGGTACCTGGGGCAGAGACATCGTAAGAAACCTGTATAAGTTCTATCGTTTTGCCTCCAACGATAAAATCTACTTCTTTTCCAGATTTAAGCCTGAGATAGGCAATACTGTCCAAAGGTCTTTTTCTCCCCATTAATTCGAGGAAAACTGCATTCTCCAAAGATCTTCCCTTGTCTATGTCAGAGAAGAGCCTTGAAACGCCAATGTCTATCACGTAGGCCTTTGTTTGCCTCGTTGTGCGTTTTCTCACACTTTTTTGGTACTGCTCGAGTAAACTAACAAGAAAGACAGATTGCGTGTATTCGAGGAATTTTAGAACGGTAACTCTACTTATTTTCATTCCCAGGCTTTGGAAATAATTGAATGACTTCACCGAACTGAAGTATGCGGCATAATTGCTTGAAATGATCCTGAGAAAAACCTTTAGTTCTCCTACTTCCCTGACTTTGTATCTTCGCACTATGTCCTTGAAGAAAATGGCATCAAAGTAGGAAGAAAGTAGCTCAAGCTTCCTGGATTCATCCTGCGTTAAGGCCACCTCAGGGAAAGATCCGAACTCTAAAAATTCATTCACGGCTTTGAGAATGGTCCCCTTATCAATTGAGTACTTCGTTAACTTACTGACTTGCATATTTCTGGCATTAACATATTCCTCAAATGAAAAGGGATAGATAACGTACGTAAGGTTTCTTCCTGCTAATGAGGTGGCAATTTCTCTGCTCAGTAATTCAGAGGATGATCCAGTTATTATGAGACGGTACCCCCCAGTATCATATATCTTTCTGACCCACTTCTCCCAGTTTTCCACGACCTGAATTTCGTCCAGAAAAACGTAAACTATGCCGTTCGGATTGAACAGTTCACGATGAGCAATAAGGAGGTTATCAAGATCTGTTGCCCTGATTCCAACGAGCCTCTCATTCTCGAAATCGACATAAAATATGTTGTCTCTTTTTATGCCTTTCTTCAGTAGTATGTTCATGCACTGGAACATTACATGAGTCTTTCCGGAGCGCCTTACACCTGCAATTGTTATTACTTTGTTGGCGTTCAAATCAATATTTACATCACGTTCAATAATATCCGGTATCTCAAAGCCTTTCCATAACGTAATTACGTACTTGAAATCATCAATGATTGTTATTATGTACAGTATACTATACCATGTTTATTGCTTTTTGTATATTATGCTGTACGGTCTGGATACCCAAAGATTATAGGTTGGAAATCTACCAGGACCAGGAAAGCAGGAAGGAAAGATAGATTTTTAGATTGCCCCTTCTTAATCCCAGTATGAGTCACCACCGCATTATCCTGCAGGTAGGTAGATATGTCAGGAAAAGAGCAGATGAACCCCTAATAATGAAAGAGAGGAGACCGCAGGGAGGGACTCCAGGGCAACAACCATGATCCTGTTTGAAAAGATGACTACGCTGGGAAGATAGACATTGTCATATGCTCAGGAATAAGAAAGATCAGCTGAGTATCTTCGGACCATAGGAGATTCAAGCCTTCGGGAATTCCACCAGCAACCTTTGGAGTAGGAAGCTTTTTTCGTAAGATGGAAGAGATTTTGACAGCTTTCCAGGCTAATCTGCCGCACTTGCCTCGATGTCTATTTGAGAATGGAGTGGATTGAACAGTGGACCGGTAGGGATTTGCTTAATGTTTTAAGGAAATACTCTGCATTTAGGTCTCCTGTTTATAAGAGATAATGTATATATCTTAGTTGAGTATAAAGTATAATACTTATGTATCAACACAAATTTATAGACAGAAAAGAAGAGATAGAAATCCTGGAGAGATCATACTCCAAAGGAGAGGGTGGGCTTTTCATAATTTATGGAAGGAGAAGAGTTGGAAAGACAGAACTAATTAGCAGA
>JAKADT010000028.1:0-4442 GCA_021820245.1 Thermoplasmata archaeon
TGGACCAGGATATACCTGGTCATAAAGAATGTATTTCTTCAGAGAAAGCTTTTCAAGGACCTCAGCGGAGGCATAATGCATGCGATTATGTTCTGGGGTTTTATTGCTTTTGGTTTCTATTCATTAGATGTTATACTTACCGGCATAATTCCCAGCTACCATTACTTCATAACAGGCCTGGCGGCAAATATCATGTTTTTCACGGTTGATATTTTTGCATTCGTAGTCTTGCTGGCCGTTGTATATTCAGTAATAAGAAGATGGGTCATTAAAATACCCAGATACAGGGGTTACAACGGGTTTGAGGCTTATTTCATATTGATACTCATTGCCGGTCTCATGATAACATATTTTGGCCTGGGTGTTCTGAGGCTTGACGGTGTTACAAAGACCATTCCAGGATCAATAATGGGGAGCTTGGCGCCGAAGGTTACACCAATAACATATGCACTTTATTACGTGTTACCAAGAGCATCCATATCCACCGGTTACTATCTTTACTGGACCCTATGGAGCCTGCACGTTCTCACGTTTCTTGCATTTCTTGTATATATACCAAGATCAAAACATCTCCACCTTGTTGCAGCTCCGCTGAACGTACTGCTTGCAGACGATAAACCAATGGGCCAGCTCACAACCATAGACTTTGAAAAGGACACAAGATTTGGAGCGACGGACATAAGGGACTTCAGCTGGAAGGATTATTTTGATTTCTACGCATGCACGGAGTGCGGGAGATGCACTGCAAACTGTCCTGCCAATCTCACGGGAAAGACCCTATCACCAAGGGATATAATCTGGGATCTCAGGGAGGTTGTAATGGCTGAGGGCAAGAAACTGAGAAAGAGTGGTGAGAACCCTTCGGAAAGCCAGATAATAAAACCGGTGATAGGCGAACCAATTCTTGAGGAGGATCTCTGGTCATGCACCACATGCGGAGCATGTATAGAACAGTGTCCGGTTATGATTGATCACGTTGACAAGATAGTAGACATGCGAAGATCACTGGTCCTCAACCAGGGAAAGGCGCCAAAGGAAGTACTTGATCTTTATAATAACCTGCAGTCATACAGCAGTCCATGGGCTGTGGATCCATCCACGAGGGCAAAGTGGTCTGACGGTATAGACATAGTTGATCTGTCAAAAACACCTGATGCAAAATATGACATACTTTACTGGGTTGGATGTGTTGCCAGTTATGACCCCAGGAATCAGGAGATAGCAAAATCTGTCACAAAGGTGCTGAAGCAGGCAGGAGTGTCATTTGCAATTCTGGGATCAGACGAGAAATGCACCGGTGATCCTGCAAGAAGAACTGGAAATGAATATCTCGCACAGGATTTCATAAAGCAGAATGTTGAAACCCTGAAAAATCACAGGGTACAGAAGGTCCTGGCAAGCTGCCCACACTGTTTCAATTCACTGAAGAATGATTACAGGGAATTCGGTATTGAGCTGGAAGTGTACCATCATACAGAGTTCATAAATAACCTGATAAAAGAGAAGAAGCTGAACATAAAACCACTGGAAACAGATAAAGAGGAGAAATTCACATACCATGATTCCTGCTATCTTGGAAGATACAACAATGTATACGACCAGCCCAGGGACGTTATAGGAACATTTGCCACAAATTATGAAGAGATGGAGATGAACAAAACCAAGGCACTCTGCTGTGGGGCAGGGGGAGGCAGGTTGTGGATGAACGAAACTGTTGGGCAGAAAATCTCCCACAAGCGTATAGAGATGGCTGACAAGGTCAAGGCCACAACTCTTGTTACAGCGTGTCCGTACTGCATGACAATGCTTGATGATGCCAGAAAGGTAACCAACAAGGAGGAGAGGATGGACATAAAGGATCTATCCGAGCTTGTAGCAGCAAGGATCAAGTGACTTCTCGTTTTCTATGGATAAAACCTGCTGGCCAAATGATTGGGGTTCAAGAGAAAATAAATTAAACAGGTAGGTATGGTCTGTCATGCCACTCAGTTTACATTATGCCGATCTTATATTCCTGTTGATTGGCCTGTCTATTTTTATTGACCTTGTCATTCTAATTGGATCATACAGAGTCCGGAAGATCAGAAAGGTAAGGATAGTATCAGGTATTTTTGTTAACTCGATAATCGTCCTGATCTATTTGGTCTCCATGCTGGTTGAAATGCTTGGATACGTATCCTTCTCCGGTACCGACGCTGGAATATTGCTTGCTTTCTCAATACTTGTAGTATTCTATGTCGGAATATTAAGAGGAATGTCCTGAGTGACGCAACCGGAGAATTTCAGGGAGAAATTGATGGAGACGATCTCCGAGAACCCGGGACTCCATTTCAGGGAGCTCCAGAGGAGAACCGGTTCAGCAGTCGGGAAGCTTGATTACCATCTTTATCAGCTTGAAAGGGCGGGAAGGATTTTTTCTAAGAAGGAAGGTGGTAACACGAGATTCTTCTCCAACGAATCCGGTACATCCTCAGAAAGGAAAATAGCCTACTACTTAAGGATAAAATTTGGGAAAGAGGTTATTGTTGGTGCACTTTCCAGCCCCGGGTATTATCTAAGCACAGGCATATCTGATCAAAAAAAACAGATCATGAGGGAAATGGAGAGTGACGGCATAATAACAATTTTGGAAGACGAGAAAAGATATCAGGTCAGCCTCAAGGATCGGGATGCAATTGTCAAGTTCCTGAAGAAGTATGGCCAGAGTTTTATAGATTCTATTGCACTTTCAATCCTCAATCTAATCGACGAGATCTAGATCTTTATTCTGCCCCTTGCGTGTTTTACAAAAAAAATCATCATTACGACGGCACCAGCACAGAACCCACCAATTAAAAACTCAACATGCTGCAAGAAATAATTCACTGCCCCCTGCACAAAGTGAGTGATCTTGCTTCCAAGCAGGTTGGACCCACTTACAGATATATAAGGGTCCTGAGAAAGAACGTTGTGGCCAGCTTTTCCAGCAGCCTTGAATTCGTATACCAGATATATCCCCTCCTCTTTATGGAAGATCTGTGAATTAGAGGTTCCGGTATTTCCGTTGTAAGAGAAGTTGTTGTTCCACCAGTAAAGCGCCCTGGTGTTGTTTGTTACATTCGAATTCTGCATCGCAACGCCACTGTACGTGGAATTATCCCCGTAAGCACTGACATTCTCAAAAGACAGGCCCACGGAATTCTCAGAGGCCTTTAGAGACTGCACCAGGTACATGGAATAACCCCCGATAGGGTACGACGTATCGAACACTACTGAAAAGGACGTCTTGATGGTGGAAGCATCTATCCTGTCAAGGTTACTTGATGTACCGGAACTGGTATTCTGGATCTGGAGGGACGAGATCGGGCCCTGGTACTTTGAGACGTTGACAAATGTCTTGACTTCCAGTGAAAAATCGTTTGACTTCAGCGCATCCTGCTTTTTCGAGGGGTTAAGAAACTTGTTGTAGAAATCCCCGAGATCAGAACCACTTATCGACTTCAGCTTGAATGAAGACTCGTAGCTGTACCCTGAAGTGGTGTTTGAGAAACTCCATGGCTGTTCTTCAAAGGTAGTACCTATAGTTGTGTTGTTGGTGGAAAGTATTATTCCCCAGTAAGATACATTGACATCAACATTGTTCGACACATTGATCGTGATCTGAGGAGAGCTGGCAAGCGTGATATTATCCTCGGATTCTGACGCATAGGCTGTTTGGGAGAGAAACAGCATGCTTATCAGTAAAGCCAGACCAATGGCGACAACTAATTTTGACACGGTTTAGATTTTGTATGGGGATAAAAAGGTTATGGAACAGCGCTGTTCCAGTAAGGTTTACTTCACCTAACTTTAGAGTGGGACAAGGAGGTGAAAAAGAAAATGCTTTCATCAATTATAGGGGCAAAGGCCATACTGGCAGTTGTAGCACTTTTATCAGTTGCTTCAGTGGCCGGTGTAACAGCAGGACCAGGTGTTATCCACGATCTCTCTGCCGCTAACAGCAATGTAACGCTGGCAGACCATGCAGCCATAACTTATGTCAATGCACACTACCAGGGCAATGGCACAGCCAAGATATTGAAGGTTGAGAATGATACTGAGAAGGGAGTGGCAGTCTACGACATTAAAGTTCTGGCACCAAATGGAACTGCATACGTTGTGCAGGTAAGCCAGTCAACTGATCAGGTCATTTCCGCTCATGTAGCTGAGAACCAGAATACGCAGAAATCCGACGACAACAAGTCCTCAGACAGCGGATCCAGTTCAAGCGATGACAACCAGACCCAGGGATCGCAGACTGACAATTAGTTCTGTCTTAATTTTTAATATTTTTTAGATTTTAATTTTTAATTTTATGATATAATACAGGTCAGTTGTATTTCTGCATGAAAAGCATTATAACCGGTATGAAGAAAAGCCATCTAATGAATACACATATAAGGACGGTATCCCTGATTTAAACT